>NZ_JBSFJZ010000014.1:133255-210853 GCF_053598315.1 Streptomyces sp. NPDC001153 | reverse complement strand
CGCACGCTCACGCAGCTCGGCAGGATAAGGGGACGGACGGGCCATGACTCGATCCTCTCAGGGAATCGAGCCTCCATCAGACCCGGAGCGGTTCAATCCCCAGCCCAGCCCTGGCCACCGCCCCGGCCGCCCCCCCCCCGAGCTGAACGCTCGGTGAACCCTCTCGGAATGCGGTGGCGGGATCGGCCCCGGGTTTTGTACCGTGGAGGAACAAAGTGGCTCCCGCCCGTTTTCCCTGACCGGCGGGCGGGGCCGCCTTGTCCCTCCCTTCGGGGTCTTTTTCGTTCCTGGAGCTGCCGATGACGGCCACCGCCACGCCCACCGTCCTCACCGCCCGTGCCCTCCTGCTCGACATGGACGGCACCCTGGTCAACTCGGATGCCGTCGTCGAGCGCATCTGGCGCCGCTGGGCCGAGCGGCACGGGCTGGACGGTGACGAGGTGATGAAGGTGGTCCACGGCCGGCAGGGTCACGCCTCCATGGCCGTACTGCTGCCCGACCGGCCCATGGAGCAGAACCTCGCCGACAACGCGCGCATGCTCGCCGAGGAGACCGCCGACACCGACGGCGTGGTCGAGATCCCCGGCGCGAGCGCCTTCCTCGCGTCCCTGCGCGGTCTCCCGCACGCCCTGGTGACCTCCGCCGACGTCCCGCTGTCCACCGCGCGGATGAACGCCGCCGGGCTGCCGCTGCCCGAGATCCGCGTCACCGCCGAGTCGGTGGGCGCGAGCAAGCCCGATCCCGAGGGGTTCCTGAAGGGCGCCGCCGAGCTGGGCGTGGATCCGGCGGACTGTGTCGTCTTCGAGGACTCCGGCGCGGGGATCGCCGCGGGGCGCTCCGCGGGGATGACGGTGGTGGGGGTCGGGCCCCGCGCCGCTCTGCACGGACCTGACGTGGTCGTGCCGGATCTCACGCAGGTGCGGGTCGAGGCGACGGGCGACGGGACGATCCGGCTGCACATCGGCTGACGCGGCGTTCCCGCCCGCCCCTCACGGCTCCCGCGTCTCCGCCTCCAGGCTCTTCCGGGTCGCCGGTCCGTACACCCCCAGGGTGTCGCCCCGGACGCCCCGGGCCAGTTGGTAGGTGCGTACGGCGTCCTCCACCGGGCGGGTGAAGTCGCCGTCGATCTGGTCGCCGTAGAGGTTCAACTGCCGTAGCCGCTGCTGGAGTTCGGTCACCTCCGGGCCCTGGTCGCCGAGGTGCAGCACCGGTGCGACGGCCGGGGTGGTCCGCGGGGCGGCGGAGGCGGTTGTGGAGGCCGGGCTGGACGGGACGGCGGGCGGAGACGGGGACGGGGACCGGGACGGGGGCGGCGATGTGGACGGTGTGGCCGGCGGGCTCGGGGGGCCGGCCGATGCGGTGGGCGGTGGCACCGGCCGGTGCGACGGGGCCGGGGAGGACGGCGCCGGCGGCGACGCCGGGACCGGTGTGCTCACCTCCGGGACGCTCTGCCTGACCTCCTGGGCCGCCCGGTCCCGGGACGGCGCGTGATACGCGAACAGCCCGCTCGCGAACCCGGCCGCCGCGAGCGCCGTGCCGGCGGCCGCGGCACACAGGAGGACGGTGGTGCCTCGCCGGTTCGGCCACGGTGGCTCGTGCTGCGACTGGGATGGATCGTCGTTCGGCTGCAGCGCCGCTGTGGCTGGTCGCTCCCCCAAGTTCTCGGCTGCGCTCGAACCCGGGGGGACCCCCATCGCGGCGGAGCCGCATATCAAAGCACGGCCCCGTGCCCCTTCGGGGCGCTTCCCCTCGAGCTCCGACACCGCGCGTAACGGAAGCGTGGTCTCGGCGGGCTCGACCTTCACATACGGCCGTATCCGCAGCGGGTCGAAGTCCTCCGCCGCTGCCGCCTCGGCCGTGCGCGTCTCGCGCAGGGCCTCGGCCGCGCGCTCGGTGCAGTCGCAGGACGGGCTCAGGTCCGGACCCCTCGGTGCCCCGCACTCCGGGCAGCTGCGGCCCTCGGAATCACTCACGCGTTCGCCCCTCCCCTCACGAACCACCGACACTATGCGCAACTTCTTCGCATCCGCCGCCCGAAACGCGGGACTCGACAGGCCATGAACGGTGACTCCGACCACGATGGAGTCAGGTGCATCCGAGCCCCGGGAGGTCTCCATGGCCCTGGACACGCACGGCACGGAGAAGGAGATCAAGGCCGCCGAGCACGTCTCCGGCAACGTGATGGTCTCGATCGGCGCCCTGCTCCTCGGGCTGCTGCTCGCCGCGCTCGACCAGACGATCGTCTCGACCGCGCTGCCCACCATCGTCAGCGATCTCGGCGGTCTCGAGCACCTGTCGTGGGTCGTCACCGCCTACTTGCTGGCCTCGACCGCCGCGACCCCGCTGTGGGGCAAGCTCGGCGACCAGTACGGGCGGAAACGGCTGTTCCAGGCCGCCATCGTGATCTTCCTCGTCGGCTCGGCCCTGTGCGGCATGGCGCAGAACATGGGCGAGCTGATCGGGTTCCGGGCGCTGCAGGGCCTGGGCGGTGGCGGACTGATGGTGCTGTCGATGGCGATCGTCGGCGACATCGTGCCGCCGCGTGACCGCGGGCGGTACCAGGGGCTGTTCGGGGCCGTGTTCGGGGCGACCAGCGTGCTGGGCCCGCTGCTCGGCGGGCTGTTCACCGAGCATCTGAGCTGGCGCTGGGTGTTCTACGTCAACCTGCCCGTCGGCGTCGTCGCGCTCGCCGTGATCGCCACCGCCCTGCACATCCCGCGCCGCACCGCGCACCACGTCATCGACTACCTCGGTACGTTCCTGATCGCGTCCGTCGCCACCTGCCTGGTGCTGGTCGCCTCCCTCGGCGGGACGACCTGGGCCTGGGGCTCGGCGCAGATCATCGGGCTGGCCGTGCTGGGCGTCCTGCTGGCCGTGGCGTTCGTCGCCGTGGAGCGCCGGGCCGACGAACCGGTGCTGCCGCTGAAGCTGTTCGGCATCCGCACCTTCACCCTGGCCGCCGTCATCAGCTTCATCGTCGGCTTCGCCATGTTCGGCGCGATGACCTACCTGCCGACCTTCCTGCAGGTCGTGCACCGGGTTTCGCCGACCGTGTCCGGGGTGTACATGCTGCCCATGGTCGCCGGCCTGCTGCTGTCGTCCACGGTCTCCGGGCAGATCGTCAGCCGCACCGGCCGCTGGAAGGTGTTCCCGCTCACCGGCACCGCCGTCACCACCATCGGCCTGCTCCTCCTGCACCGGCTCGACGAACACAGCTCCACCGCCGAGATGAGCGCCTACTTCTTCGTGTTCGGCCTCGGCCTCGGCCTGGTCATGCAGGTGCTCGTCCTCATCGTGCAGAACGCGGTGTCGTACGAGGACCTGGGCGTCGCCACCTCCGGCGCGACCTTCTTCCGCTCCATCGGCGCCTCCTTCGGCGTGGCGATCTTCGGCACGGTGTTCGCGAGCCGCCTCGGCGACAAGCTCGCCGCCGCCCTCCGGGGCGTGCACCTGCCCCCGGGCGCGTCCGCGAACTCCCTCAAGTCCGACCCGCGCGGCATCGCCGCCCTGCCGCCCGCCCTGCGCCCGGCGGCCCTGCACGCGTACGCGTCCGCCATCACCGACGTCTTCCTCTACGCCGCCCCCGTCGCCCTCCTCGGCTTCCTGCTGGCCTGGTTCCTCAAGGAGGACCGGCTGCGGGGCTCGGTCACCGCGCCGGACGCCTCCGAGACCATCCCGCCCAACCCGGTCGAGCGGTCCTCCTACGACGAGTGCAGCCGCGCCCTGTCCCTGCTCGGCACCCGTGAGGGCCGCCGCGAGGTCTACCGGAAGATCACCGAACGGGCCGGGTACGACCTGCTGCCCGCCGCCAGCTGGATGCTGCTGCGCATCCGCAAGTACGGCTCCATCGAGCCGGGCGTGCTCGCCGAGCGCAGCCCCGTCCCGCTGGAGGCCGTCCTCGCCGCCGCCCGCCAGGTCGAGGAACGGCAGCTCGCCGAACGCCAGGGCCTGGACCTGTACTTGACCCCCTCCGGACGCGTGGTCGCGGAACGGCTCGCCAAGGCCCGCGAGGAGTCCCTCGCCGAACTCCTCGGCGACTGGTGGGAGCCCGGCCGTTCCACCGACCTGACCCAGCTCGTCAGGGAACTCACCGGCGAACTGTGCGGCACCGAGCGCGAGCGACCGCACAACGCGACGACCACCAGGGTCAGTTGAGCGCCAGCTCCTTGCGGAACCAGTGCTCGGCGTAGACGTCGTCGTTGTGCGGACCGGTCTCCGTGTAGCCGAGTCGGGCGTACAGGGTGCGCGCCTCGACCAGGTCGGAGCGGGTGTCCAGGATCAGCCGCCGGGCACCGAGGGCGCGGGCGGCCTCCTCGGCTGCGGCCACCAGCAGCGGAGCCCCGCCCCTGCCGCGCAGCTGCTCGTACACGAACACCCGGGTCAGTTCCGCCGTGTCCGGCTCCAGCAGCCGTACCCCCGCCGACCCGGCCGGCTCACCGTCGTACCGGCCGACGAGCAACTGCCCGGTGGGAGGCGCCAGTTCGGATCCCGTCGCGGCCGCGATCTCCCGCTCCAACTCGTCGGGGCCGGTACGACGGCCCTCGTGCAGCAGGTACCAGCGGTCGCTGACCTCCGTGTAGTACGCCCGCCACAGCGCGGCGGCGACCGGGGAGTCGTACGGTTCCGGGGCGATCGTCCACGTCATGCCGGCCATTGTCGGCGGCCGTCCCCGCACCGACGAGCGAATTTCCGCAGACTGTCTGCCGTGAACCGCACCGACCGTCTCTACGCCCTCGTCGAGGAACTGCGCGCCGCCGCTCCCCGGCCCCGCAGCGCCCGCGCGCTCGCCCGGCGCTTCGAGGTCAGCGTCCGCACCATCGAGCGGGACCTGGCCGCGCTGCAGCAGTCCGGGGTGCCCATCCACGCCGAGCCGGGCCGCAGCGGCGGCTATGTGCTCGACAGGGAGCGGACGCTGCCGCCGCTGACCATCACCCCGGCCGAGGCGACCGCCCTCGCCGTCGGGCTGCACACGCTCTCCGGGACCCCGTTCGCGGCGGACGCGCGCAGCGCGCTGCACAAGGTGCTGGCCGTGATGCCGGAACGGGAGCGCAGGGCGGCGGCCGAGCTGACCGAGCGGGTACGGCTGCTCGTCCCGGCCGCCCGCCCGGCGCGGCCCGCCGGACCCGTGGTGCCCGCCGCCCTGCGGGAGGCGCTCACCGCGGGCCGGGTGCTGCGGCTGCGGTACGCCGACGCCGCCGGCCGGATCACCGGACGGGACGTGGAACCGCTCGGCTTCCTCGGTGGCACCGAGCACTGGTACCTGGCCGGCTGGTGCCGGCTGCGCGACGCCCCGCGCGGCTTCCGGCTGGACCGGGTCCGCGAGGCCACCGCCCTGGACGAGCGGGCCCCGCACCGCGCCGTGGACCTCGCCGCCCTCGACACGCTCGGCTCCGACGTCGTACCGCTCGACGCGGCGACCGTGATGTGACGGCAATCACCGACAGGGGGGTGTCGCGGGCGGGGCGCAGGCTGATGCCCATGACATCGACATCGACCTCCCTGACGAGCTCCGCCGGTCTCACCCCCGCCACCGGCATCGCCCTCTTCGACCGCTGGACCGCGCTGTGGAACGGCGACTTCAGCGACCCGGAGGCGTTCCTCGCGCCCGGCTTCCGCATCCGTTTCGGCAACGATCCCGAGCGGGGCGCGACCACCGACGCGGTGCACGGCCCGGCCGGGATCCTCGGGCTGATCTCCGCCTTCCGCGAGGAGAAGCCCGGACTGCGCTTCACCGTCGACGGCACGCCGGTGGTGGACGGCGCGTCGGGCCGCACCGCCTGCTGCTGGTACGTGACCCTGCCGGACGGCACCCAGAAGAGCGGGATCGACCTGCTGGAGGTGGCGGACGGGCGTATCGCGGCGGTCCGGTCGGTGACCGGACTGCGCCGCTTCGCGGACTGATCACCGTTTGCGGCTCCCCTTCCGGGTCACCCGGAGGGGGAGCCGGCCGGTGGGGCCGGTCCGAGCGGAAGGCAACCATGTCCACAGGCATGATCGTGCTGGCCGTGATCGTGGTGGTCGTGATCATCGCCGCGGCCGCCTCCCCGGTTCTGCGCGGTCGCGGACGGTACGGCGGGCCCGGCCTGAGGCAGCGCTTCGGACCCGAGTACGAGCGGACCGTCGCCCTGCACGACGGGGACACCAGGGCCGCCGAACGGGAGCTGGCCGAGCGCGTCGAACGCCACGGTGGCCTGCGGGAACGGCCACTGGACCCGGCCGGGCGGGAGCATTACGCGGCCCGCTGGACGGCCGTGCAGGAACACTTCGTCGAGTCGCCGCGGCAGGCGGTGGCCGAGGCCGACCAGCTCCTCGCGGACGTCGCGGCCGCGCGCGGCTACCCGGACGGCGGGCGCTACGAGGAGCAGCTGGCCGCGCTGTCCGTGCACCACGCCGACCACGTGGACGGCTATCGGCAGGTGCACCGGGTGGCCCGTACGGGGGCGCGCGACGGGCTGACCGAGGCCGGCTCCGGGACCGAGGAGATGCGGACGGCGCTCGTCGGCGCACGCGCCCTCTTCGACGACCTGACCCACCCCTCCGGGGAGACCGGCAGCCGCTCCAGGAGCCGTACCAAGGAGGGTTGAGCACCATGTCGGACAGCAAGAGCCGCCGCCGCGAGGACGAGGACTGGACCCCGGAGGACATGCCCCTGGGCCACCGCACACCGACAGAGTCCCTGCCGGAGGAACGGCTCCCCGGCGAACCGCCGCCGACGGGGGCCCCATCCCGCCTCCCCGGCTCGATCGGCCCCGGCAGGGACGGCCTCACAGCCGACGACCTCACCCCGGAGGACACGCCTCCACACCCACCGGGCCCCGCGGACATCGACGGCGGTACGGCGAGCGGCGCCGGCATACCGGGCGAGAGGCGTGTGCCCGGCGAGGGCGGTGGGGCCTACGAGAGTCCTATGCCCGACGACGGGCTGGGGGTTCCGTCCCCCGGGGACGTGACCGCGCGTGAGGCGCGCACCACCGAGTCCACCGCGCCGGACGCCTGGCCGACGGCACCCGGCGGCGCCGCATCCGGCCGTGTCGGTGAGACGGCGCCCGCTCCCTCCGGCACCGGCGCGCCCCTGCTGCCCCACGACGAGACCGACCGCTGGGAGCAGCGGATGCGGCAGCTGGCGGCCGGGTTCGTGGACGAGCCCCGGCGCGCGGTCGAGCAGGCCGATCACGTGGTCGAGGAGATCGCGGGGCGGTTCGAAGAGGCTGTGGAGCGGCGCCGGCGTACGCTGCGGCGGTCCTGGGAGGCCTCCGAGGACCGCGGATCCGGCTCGGACACCGACACCGAGCAGCTCAGGCTGGCGCTGCGCGACTACCAGGAGCTGGCCGGCCGCCTGCTACACCTCTGACGACCCCTTGGCGGCAGCCCTGCGCTGCCGCCACTCGCGCACGACCTCCTCGACGTCGTACGGCTTCTTGCCCAGCGGGGGACCGGGCGGCGGCTTGAACATCATGTCCTTGATCTTGACGTTGACGTCCTCGATGATCTTCCGCGCGATCCGCTCCGACGGCGCCGCGTAGGCCGCCGCGAGCGCGTCCTCGGCCTCCTTGCGCAGGGCGAGGGCGGGCGGCAGGACGGACAGGCCCTCGCGCACCATCTTCCGCTTGACCCACCACAGTTCGTCGTAGGTGGAGTCCAGTCCGGCGGGCAACGGCTCACCCGTGCCCGGCAGCCGCTCGAACTCACCCCGTCCCTGCGCGTCGCGGATCTGCTTGTCGGCCCAGGACTCGAACGGCACACCCGGTGGCTTTCGCTCGGTCATGAACCCATTGTGCCGGACGCGGCCCCGCCGGGCGTTTTATCATGCGGCGGCGGCACCTCGATCCGGCCGCCGCACCACGAAGGTCGTACAGGGGGAAACGCTCGTGCTCGAACTCACCATGGCCACCGTCTCCGGGGCCGACGCGGGTGCCACGGCCGGCATGACGATGGCCGAGGCGCCGAGCGAGCCGGGCGCCGTGCTCCGGGTCGGCCGCGACGCGTCCGTGTGCCGGCTGGTCACCCCCGAGGACTGGCTGTTCGTCTCGCGGGTGCACCTGGAGTTCCAGTGCACCCCGGACGGCGGCTGGCAGTTGAGCTGGCTGCGCGGTTCGCAGGCCGAGCCGTCGTCCGAAGTGCGGCTGCTGGTGGGGGAGTACGCGCAGCCCGTCGGCTACGGCGCGACCGTACCGCTGCCGCACGGCGGGTCCGGCGAGATCGTCGTCCAGGACCGCACCGCGCCGCGCAGCGTCAACGTCGGCTTCTACCACGAGGTCTGAGCCCCCAGCCGGGCGACGGGCGGGGGCCGCTCAGTCCAGTACCCGGGCCAGCGCGAACCCGTCGTACCCCTTGCTGCCGACCGTCTGGATCGCGGTGCCGCTCAGCCTCGGATGGGTGGCGATCAGCTCGATCGCCGCGCGCGTGCCCACGACGTCGGGCTCGGTGCTGCGCTCGTCGACGACCCGGCCGCCGCGCACCACGTTGTCCACGACGATCAGGCTGCCGGTGCGGGTGAGCCGCAGCGCCCACTCCACGTAGTGCGCGTTGTTGGCCTTGTCGGCGTCGATGAACACCAGGTCGAACGGGGCCGGGTTCTCGTCGGCGAGCTTGGGCAGCGACTCCAGGGCCGGGCCCACCCGCACCTCCGCGATCCGGTCCAGGCCGGCCCGGGCGAGGTTCCGGGTGGCCACCTCCGCGTGCCTGGCGTTGTACTCCAGCGACACCAGTCTGCCGTCCTCGGGCAGGGCCCGGGCCAGCCAGATCGTGCTGTAACCGCCGAGTGTGCCGATCTCCAGGATGTGCCGCGCGCCCTGCACCTGGGCGAGCAGCTGGAGGAACTTGCCCTGTGCCGCCGAGACGGCGATGTGCGGCAGACCGGCCGCGTCGTTCTCCCGCAGGGCCGCCTGCAGCGCCTCGTCATCGGGGGCGAGTCGGCTGGTGAAGTAGTCATCGACGTCGTCCCAGAGCTGGGAGTCGCTCATGCTCCTGCTGCCTTTCCCGAGTGCCTGCCGTTCCCGCTGACATCGTCTCAGCCGACGGGCGCGGACGGGGTGATCATCGACGGATTCACCGGCCGCCGGGAGCGCCGTACGACGATCACGACGCCGGCGGCCGCCACCGTCAGGAGCACGCCGGCCACGGTGAGCAGCCAGGCCGGGACCCCGGCGACCTCGCGCAGCCGGTCGTCGTAGCTCACCTGCTGCACCGGGGTGTCGGTGGCGGCCCGGCGCAGCTCGTGGTCGCCGGAGATGCGGTCGGGCTCGGGGAACCGCTGGGTGAGGGCGGTCAGGTACGGCGTACCGGCGGCCAGCTCGCCGAGGGTCCCGCCGTGTGCGTGGACCCGGCCCGCGAAGACCACGCTGGGCGCGAGGCCGCCGATCGTGGTGCGGGTCTCCATGCGGTGGGCGGCGAGGACGTACAGGCCGAGCGACTGCGGGGTGCGGGCGAGGCGGGAGAGACGCATCGGGTACACCGGGCGGTCGGCGGAGAAGGTGAGGTGGAGGGGGTCCAGCGCGCCGTGCAGGGCGGAGTCCCGGGTGTCCGGGGCGAGGCGGACGGCCACGTACTCCCAGTGCATGTCGACGTACGGCCGCAGGGCCGTCCGCAGGCGGGCGGGCAGGGAGAAGCCGTGGGCGTGCAGCCAGTCGCCGAGGGCGGCCGGGTCGGTGGCGGTCAGCCGGGCCACGTCGAAGGGCCCGAGCCGCTGGCGGCCGACCACGTCCACGCCGCCGGCGGCGGGTGGTGCGGCGGCGCCGGCGGAGTTGTCGTAGCCGTGGAGGGGCCAGTCGCCGTTTTTCGGCCAGAAGTGGTACCGGGTGCGGTGGACGGGCTGGATGGCCCTGGAGAGCTGGTCGAAGAGGGCGGGGTCGCCGAGACGGACGGTCGCCCGGTGCGGGACGGGCATGATCCAGGCGGCGTGCCGCGCGTCGCCGTTCACCGTCAGCCGCATCACGATCTGCTCCTGGCGGCCGTCCCAGCGGAGCACGGACTGCTCCTGGGCGACGGATATCTCCGTCGCCGGGTCCGGCACCATCGCCCCGCAGCCGCAGGCGTAGGCCGGGGCGACGAGCCAGCTCAGCTGGATACCGAGGAGGGCGAGGACGAGGGCGACTATGCGAGCGCGGGCGTTTTCCACAGGGCAACAGACGGTGCTGCCCTTGTCATCGGTTCCGGGCGTGTCCGGCGTGCGGCGACCGCAACTCCCCAGGGGGCGCGGGGAACTGCGCGATCAGCCCCCACGCACCCGCACCCGGCATACACCCCGCGCCCCTGCGGCGCTCACCGCTGCTCCACCGCCGGGGCGGAACCCGGCAACGGCCGCCCCGCCGACTCCGACATCCGCCACACCGCGAACCCGCCCACGACAGCCGCCGCCATCATGTAGTACGCGGGCATCATCATGTTCCCGGTCGCCCCGATCAGCGCCGTGACCACCAGCGGAGTCGTCCCGCCGAACAGCGACACCGACACGTTGAACCCGATGGACAGGGACCCGTACCGCACCCGCGTCGGGAAGAGAGCGGGCAGCGCGGCCGGCATGGCCGCCGTGAAGCAGACCAGCAGCAGACCCAGCGCGCCCATGCCCAGCGCGACGGCGAGCAGGCTGCCCTGGCGGATCAGCAGCAGGGCCGGGACGGAGAGGAACAGGAAGCCCGCGCAGCCCGCCGCGATCACCGGGCGGCGGCCGACCCGGTCGGTCAGCGCGCCCGCGAACGGCTGGACGACCATCATCAGGGCCATCACGCCCAGCACGACCAGCAGCCCGTGCGTCTCGTCGTACTTCAGCTCACTGGTGAGGTAGCTCGGCATGTACGACAGCAGCATGTAGTCGGTGACGTTGAAGACCAGCACCAGGCCCATGCACAGCAGCAGCGCCTTCCACTGGCCGGCCACCATCTCGCGCAGCGGCACCTTCGGCCGCGCGGCCTCCGCCTTCTCCACCTCGGCCGCGAACGCCGGGGTCTCCTCGAGCCGCATCCGCAGATACAGGCCGATGATGCCCATCGGACCGGCGATGAGGAACGGGATGCGCCAGCCCCACGACACCAGATCGTGCGAGGACAGCAGCGCGGTCATCAGGGTGACCAGACCCGCGCCGCCGATGTAGCCCGCCAGCGTGCCGAACTCCAGCCAGCTGCCGAAGAAGCCGCGCCTCTTGTCGGGGGCGTACTCGGCGATGAAGGTGGAGGCACCGGCGTACTCGCCGCCGGTCGAGAAGCCCTGCACCAGCCGGGCGGCCAGCAGGAGCAGCGGCGCGCCCACGCCGATCGAGGCGTACGACGGGATCAGGCCGATCGCGAACGTGCCCGCCGCCATCATGATCATCGTGACGGCGAGCACCTTCTGACGGCCCACGCGGTCGCCCAGCGGACCGAAGACCATGCCACCGAGCGGCCGGACCAGGAAGGCCGCCGCGAAGGCGCCGAAGGTCGACAGCAGCTGCGCGGTCGGGTTGCCGGACGGGAAGAAGACCTTGCCCAGGGTGACCGCGATGTAGCTGTAGACACCGAAGTCGAACCACTCCATCGCGTTGCCGAGCGCGGCCGCCTTCACGGCGCGCCTGACGAGCGCGGGGTCGGTGACGGTGAGGTCACGGGCCGTGGAGGCCCGCCGGGTCTTCACGAGGGACGGGGAGACGGCTGTGGCGGTCGCCAAAACGGGGCTCGCCTACCTTTCGACGGGGACAGGAACGCGGTCCGCACGGCGACACTGCCGGAATTCGGGCCGAAAAGTGACCATAGGCGGACTTGGGCACTTTACGTCACGTATGCGGTTAGCTGCATACTGCACCCAAACGATGCATACGCAGGTACGTCTGCCCACTCAGGTCCAGCCATTCCGGTCCCGCGCTGTGATCCTTCTCGCGCCCCGGCCGGGCAACCGCCCATGCCCCCGTCTATCGTCTTCCGGACAAAAGGAGAACGGACGTCAGGTGAAGCGTTGGTTTCCCGCGTCCTTCTCCGGGGGGTTGGGACCCTCATAGGGTTCTCAGAGGAATCCGGCGGCGTGACCGGCGCCGGGACCGAACGGGGCGGGAGGCCGACGAGGCGTGGCGAACGTGGAGCACAGCGGGCGACCAGTGGACACCTTCGGCAGGGCCCCGGCCGAGGCGAGGCTGCGCGCGGCGCGGCTCGCCCTGTGGGCGGTCGCCGCGATCCTGGCGATACGGCAGCTGACCGTCGTCCTCACCACGCCGAGCGGCGAGCGGCTGACCGACCTGGAGACCTGGGTCGGCCCCCACGGCGTGCTGCATGTGAACGGCTCGATCTACGACTCGACCCGGTTCACCGGCACGCCCCTCGGCGGTCTGGTCCTCAAACCCCTCACGCGCTCCGCTCAAGCCGCGCTCGGCTGGGGCTGGACCTTCGGCACCCTGCTGCTGGTCGTCGCGCTCGGTCTGGTGGCGGCCCGCGCGCTGCCCCAGCCGGTCGGCCGCCGCACCTCCCTGCTGGCCGCGCCGATCGCGATCAGCCTGCTCATGCTGTCGCTGCCGGTACGCAACGCCCTGTGGCTGGGCCAGACCAGCATCATCCCGGTCCTGCTCGTCCTGCTCGGCTGCTTCACCGTACGCGGCGAACGCGGGAGCGGGGTGTGCATAGGCCTGGCCGCCGCTCTGCAGCCGACCATGCTGCTGTTCGCCCCGCTGCTGTGGTTCACCGGCCGCCGCCGGGCCACCGCCGCCACGGCCGGCACCTTCGCCGCCTGCACCGCGCTCGCCTGGGCGGCGCTGCCGCACGACTCGTACACGTACTGGGTGCACCACATGGCCGGGACGGGCCTCGGCGGCAAGGCCGACGCTCTCGGCAACCAGTCCCTGCACGGCGCCCTGCTCCGCCTGGGCGTGAGCGGCCCGCTGGAGATCGGCCTCTTCCTGGTGCTGAGCGCCGCCGTCGCCGCGCTCGCCCTGCGCCGCGCCGTCCGCTACGCGCACGACGGCCAGCTGCTGCTCGCCGTGGCCGTCACCGGCTGCGCCGTCGTCGCGGTGTCTCCCACCGCCTGGCAGCACCAGGTGCTGTGGGTGCTGCTCGCGATGGTCGGCCGGGTCGGCAGGCGGGCCTCCGACCGCTACGTATGGCCCGTCGCCATGATCCTGGTGACCACCCTGCCGGCCAAGATGATGCTGCCGAACATGGCGGTGATGCACCCGCTGCGCGACAACCTCGTCCTGCTCGCGGCGCTGGCCGCCGCCACGGCCGTACCGTTCCTGTCCCGGACGTCCCCCCACTACCAGATCCCGATCCCGGCGGAGTACGCCCCACCGGTCCCGGCCCGCTTCCGCCACATCCCCCTGCTCCCCTTCCTCCGCCGCGTCCTCAGCCGCCCGAACCTCCTCCTGGAGCTGCTGCTCATCCGGGTCGTCTACGCCGCCTACTCGCAGGTGCGGCTCGCCGCGACCGGCGGCACCGTCTCCGGCGGCCGGGCCCGCGCCGAGCACCACGGCCACATCGTCCTCGACACAGAGCGTGTCCTGCACATAGACATCGAGCACCGGGCCAACCACGCCGTCGTGAAGATCGAATGGCTGCGGGACTTCTTCAACTTCTACTACGAGTCCTTCCACTTCATCGCGCCCCTGACGATCCTCGCCGTCCTCTACTGGCGCCGCCCCGTCGACTACCGCTGGGCCCGCGCCTCCCTCGGGTTCGCCACCTTCCTCGCCCTGATCGGCTTCTGGCTCTTCCCGCTGGCCCCGCCGCGCCTGATGCCGGGTCTCGGCGTGATCGACACCGTCCACGGCGTCCAGGACTTCTCCAAGCCCGACTACGGCACCCTCACCGCGCTCACCAACCAGTACGCGGCGATGCCCTCGCTGCACTTCGGCTGGGCCCTGTGGTGCGGCCTGGTCATCGCGATCATCGCCCCGAAGTGGTGGATGAAGGCCCTCGGCCTCCTGCACCCCCTCTTCACCGTCTCGGCCATCGTCGCCACCGGCAACCACTGGGTGCTGGACGCGGTGGGCGGCGCGGCGGTGGTGAGCGCCGGCTTCGGGCTGTCGTACGTGTTCCAGGGCCCGCGGGCCCGGATCGCCACGGCAGCGGCGGCACGCCGGGAGTCCCCCGGCCAGGAGGTCGCGCGCCCGCCGCTCGCCGTGACGGAAGGGCAGCCGTGACGAAGCTCGTGTCGTTGCCCTCGGGCGGATCGGGAGAGAACCTCGACTGGTTCGCCACCTCCGGCCTCTTCGACGACGTGGCCGCGTTCATCCTCCGTCACGTGACGGACGCTCAGGTCCGGCGCGATGTCACCGCGGGCGCGGCATCGGGCCATGTGTTCGTCGGGGACCTTCCCGAACCCGATCGGACGAACGTCCTGACCGCCCTGCGTGACGCCTTCCCCCGCCATGTCGACGCCGAGATCTATCCCCCCGCGGTGACCGCCCGGATGGACGACCCGGACCTCTTCGTCGCCCGCGCGAAGTCGCTTGCGCAGATGGCCGGCAGAAGCATCGCGCTGCGCGCGACACCGGCCTGGATGCACCTGACCCGGCGGGACCGGTCCTCACCCTCGACCCCGCCGGCTTCACCGCCTTCGTGAACGTGGCCTCTACAACCGCTGAATGATCGTCCCGGTGGCCAGCCCACCGCCCGCGCACATGGTGATCAGCGCGAACTCCTTGTCCACGCGCTCCAGTTCGTGCAGGGCGGTGGTGATCAGGCGGGCGCCCGTCGCCCCCACCGGGTGACCCAGGGCAATCGCACCGCCGTTGACGTTGACCTTGTCCAGGTCCTGTTCGAAGACCTGCGCCCAGCTCAACACCACCGACGCGAACGCCTCGTTGATCTCGACCAGGTCGATGTCCTTCAGGGACATCCCGGCCTTGCCCAGCACCGCGCGCGTCGCGTCGATCGGGCCGTCGAGGTGGAAGTGCGGGTCGGCGCCCACCAGCGCCTGGGCGACGATCCGCGCCCGGGGCCTCAGCTTCAGCGCCCTGGCCATCCGCTTCGACGCCCACATGATGGCCGCCGCCCCGTCCGAGATCTGCGACGAGTTGCCCGCCGTGTGGACGGCCGTCGGCATCACCGGCTTCAGGCCGGCCAGCGCCTCCATGGACGTGTCGCGCAGCCCCTCGTCCTTGTCGACCAGGCGCCACATGCCCTGACCTGCGTACTGCTCCTCCTCGGTGGTCGGAACCTGCACGGCGAAGGTCTCGCGCTTGAAGCGTTCCTCGGCCCAGGCGAGGGCCGCCCGCTCCTGGGAGAGCAGGCCCAGCTTGTCCACGTCCTCCCTGCTCAACCCCCGGTGCCGCGCGATGCGTTCGGCCGCCTCGAACTGGTTCGGCAGGTCCACGTTCCACTCGTCCGGGAACGGCTTGCCGGGGCCGTGCTTCGACCCCGATCCCAGCGGGACCCGGCTCATCGCCTCGACCCCGCAGCTGATCCCGACGTCGATCACGCCCCCGGCGATCATGTTGGCCACCATGTGCGAGGCCTGCTGGGAGGAGCCGCACTGGCAGTCGACCGTCGTCGCCGCCGTCTCGTACGGCAGCCCCATCGTCAGCCAGGCCGTGCGCGCGGGGTTCATGGACTGTTCGCCGGCGTGGGTGACCGTGCCGCCGACGATCTGCTCGACCGCGTCGGCGGGGATGCCGGTGCGGCCGAGGAGTTCACGGTAGGTCTCGCCCAGGAGATAGGCGGGGTGCAGGTTGGCGAGCGCGCCGCCGCGCTTGCCGATCGGGGTGCGTACGGCTTCGACGATCACGGGTTCGGCGGCCATGGGTGCGGGTCCTCTCCGAGAGGGCTCTCCTCCAGAACTGGTACGCGTTCTAGTTCTGCCCAGCAGTCTGCTGACGTGATGTCCATCACCGCAAGAGTCTTGCAGGTGCCGGACTGGTGATCTGCACGAATTCCGCACGGATTGGGGCTGCCGTACCCCTTGCGACTTGTAGAACCCGTTACTACCTTCACGGCACCCGCTGATGGGCCGTCAGAACGGACTGAGACCGGACGACGGGAGTCGCCGATGCACTGCCCCGCGCTGCCCGACGGGTTCGACTTCACCGACCCCGACCTGCTGCACCACCGTGTGCCCCTCCCGGAGTTCGCCGAGCTGCGCCGCACCGAGCCGGTCCGCTGGATCCCGCAGCCGCACGGCCGCGCGGGCTTCGCCGACGACGGCTACTGGGCCGTGACCCGGCACGCGGACGTCCGGTACGTCTCCACGCACCCGGAGCTCTTCTCCTCCACCGTCAACACAGCGATCATCCGCTTCAACGAGCACATCGAGCGCGACGCGATCGACGCACAGCGGCTGATCCTGCTCAACATGGATCCTCCGGAACATACGCGGGTGCGGCAGATCGTGCAGCGTGGCTTCACGCCACGTTCCATCCGCGCCCTGGAGGAGCGGCTCCGGGCGCGTGCGGAGGCGATCGTCGCGAGTGCCCGCGCGCGCTCCGGGCCCTTCGACTTCGTCACCGAGGTCGCCTGCGAACTGCCCCTGCAGGCCATCGCCGAGCTGATCGGCGTACCCCAGGAGGACCGGTCCAAGATCTTCGACTGGTCCAACAAGATGATCGCCTACGACGATCCCGAGTACGCCATCACCGAGGAGGTCGGCGCCCAGTCGGCCGCCGAGATCATCGCCTACGCCATGAACATGGCCGCCGAGCGCAAGCAGTGCCCCGCCCACGACATCGTCACGACCCTCGTCGCGGCGGAGGACGAGGGCAACCTGAACTCCGACGAGTTCGGCTTCTTCGTGCTGATGCTGGCGGTGGCCGGGAACGAGACCACCCGCAACGCCATCACCCACGGGATGCACGCGTTCCTGACCCATCCCGGGCAGTGGGAGCTGTTCAAGCGGGAGCGGCCGGACACGACGGCCGAGGAGATCGTGCGCTGGGCGACCCCGGTCAACGCCTTCCAGCGGACGGCCACCCAGGACATCGAGCTGGGCGGGGCCCGGATCGGGAAGGGCGACCGGGTCGGGCTGTTCTACGCCTCCGCCAACCACGACCCCGAGGTCTTCACCGACCCCGACGCCTTCGACATCACCCGTGACCCCAATCCCCACCTCGGCTTCGGCGGGGGCGGCCCGCACTACTGCCTCGGCAAGTCCCTGGCGATCCTGGAGATCGACCTGATCTTCAACGCGATCGCCGACGCGATGCCCGGCCTGCGGTCCGCCGACGAGCCCCGCCGGCTGCGCTCGGCCTGGATCAACGGCGTCAAGGAACTCCAGGTCACCACCGGCTGAACCCGCGTGGGTCGGCCCACCCCGAGGGAGGCAGGAGCACCCCTACCCCAACGCCCCGTTCCTGCCTCCCCCGAGGTCGGCGAAGTCACAGGTCGGCGGGGTCACTCCCGGCCGGACGCCACCACCGCCAGCACGCCCGACGCCACCGCCGCGAGCAGCAGCGGAAGGGCGAGACCGTGGTGCAGGACCAGCCACGCGCCCAGGCAGGCACCGGCGAGCATGGCGATCACCGAGGCCGTGCGGCGCGGTGAGCGGTGGCCGGTGGCGTCGCCGAGGCGGGACTCGGAGGCCAGGCCGGTCAGGGTCATGGTCAGCACGGTGGTCGTCAGGTCGGCGACGCCCAGCTTGCGGACCGTCGCGTTGCGCAGGCCCATCGCGTACCCCGTGAGGGCGATCAGGGCGTAGACCGTGCCGGTGGCGTGCGGCCAGGCGAAGGCGACCGCCGCCGACAGGGCCACCAGGACCGCCTCGGCGGTGAGGGTGAGGCGGGTCCAGGTGAGGCGCGACCCCTTGCCGACGCGGGCCGCCAGCCGGCCGCCGGTCACCGCGCCCAGCAGGAAACACCCCAGCGAGGTCGCCGTGTGCGGCACGGAGAAGCCGGGCGCGCCGGCCGCCGCGAAGCCGAGGACGACGACGTTGCCGGTCATGTTGGCCGTGAAGACCCGGCCCAGGCCCAGATAGCTGACGGCGTCGATCAGACCGCTCACCACGGTCAGGACCAGCAGCACGAGCACGAGCCGCAGCCCGCGCGCCTCGGGGTCCGGTGCCGGTGTGCGCGCTGTCGTCATGCGACCACTTCAGCACGTGTCCGGCGGCGGGGGCCGGACATGCGCGCGCACCCCCGCCCGTCGAGGGGCGAGGGTGCGCGCGTGTGCTGGGGGGCGGCTACCGAGTGGCTCAGTACCAGCCGTTGGCCTGCCAGAAGCTCCAGGCCTTCGCCGGGCTGCCGTAGCGGGACTTCATGTAGTCCAGACCCCACTTGATCTGGGTGGCCGGGTTGGTCTTCCAGTCGGAACCGGCGGAGGACATCTTGGAGCCCGGCAGGGCCTGGACCAGGCCGTAGGCGCCGGAGGAGCTGTTGGTGGCGCTCGGGTTCCAGCCGCTCTCGTGCGAGACGATCTTGTTGAACGCGTTGAACTGCGCGGCGTCCGGGATCATCTTGTGCGCGATCGCCTGGGCGGAGGAGGCCGAGCTGGGGGCGGCCTGGGCGGGCGCCGCGCTCAGAGCCATGCCGGCGGTGGCGGCGGCCACGGCGGCGATGGTGAGGGCCTTCTTCGGGGAAGCGATGCGGCGGATGAAGGAGACGGACACGGAGTACCTCTTGCGTCGGGGACAGGGGATCGCCCGCAGTGGAAGGACCACGCGATGTGGCCTCATGCGTCGGCGCCGCGACCCGGGGGGCTCGTGGCGCCTGGCGACGTCGTCCAGAGAAGCAGCCCGGAAAGCCGTCCGCAATGACCCCTTTTACTAGTTGTGGCCGGATGAGAGGCAAAGGTCGACTCTGTGACGTGGATCGCAAAGCGCAGGTCAGTAGGGGTGCCTGAAAGGGCATATCGGACATTCAGGACTACGGCCCCGCATCGTAGGTGACGTGCGTCATGTGGGGTGCTTCACCGTCTCCCTCACCAGCCGCACACGGCGCCTCACCCAGCGGCACCGTTCGCTGTGCCGCCCGTCACGCGCCGGGGCCGTCGAATGTGACCGCGGTCTCGAAGGCGGCCCGCCGCGTGGCCCGGCGCAGCGCGCGCAGCACGGCCGGGCCGAGGACGAGGGTCAGCACCACCGTGCACAGGGCCCGGCCCAGGTCCCAGCCGAGCGAGGTGGCCAGGCAGTAGGCCACGAAACGGGCCAGGTTGGCGGGGACGGAGGCATGGGCGTCGAAGGAGATGTTCGAGGCGGCGCCGCCCATGAACGGCCAGCCGGCCAGGTTCATGACCGTGCCGTAGGCGAACGCGGCGAGGAAGCCGTAGACCGCGAGGAGCAGCAGTTCGGCCCGGCCACGCAGCCGGACCGGGCCCGGGAGCAGCCCGGCGCCCATCGTGAACCAGCCCATCGACAGCATCTGGAACGGCAGCCACGGCCCGACCCCGCCCGTGAGCAGGGCGGACGCGAACATCGTGACCGAGCCCAGCGTGAAGCCGAAGCCCGGTCCCAGCACCCGCCCGCTGAGCACCATCAGGAAGAACATCGGCTCGATCCCCGCCGTACCCGCGCCGATGGGACGCAGCGCGGCCCCCGTCGCGGCCAGCACGCCCAGCATGGCCACGGCCTTCGGCCCGAGATCCGACTCCGAGATCGTCGCCGCCACGACCGCGACCAGCAGGATGAGGAGGCCCGCGAAGAGCCAGGGCGCGTCCTGGGCGTGGGCGCTCAGCTGCGAGGCGGGCGGAGCGAGGAAGGGCCAGCCGAAGGCGACCACACCGACCGCGCCGACCAGGGCCAGCGCGGCGAGCGAGCGGGGGCGGAGACGGACGGCGTGCAGCGGCGCGGTGCTCGGGGGCCTCATGCGAGGGCCTTGCGTACTTCGGCGACGGTGAGCCACTGCTGCGGGGCGAGGATCTTCGTCACCTGCGGGGCGAAGGACGGCGAGGAGACGACGATCTGCGCCGTCGGCCCGTCGGCTATGACCTCCCCCTCGGCCAGCAGCACCACCCGGTGCGCGAGCTCGGCCGCCAGCTCCACGTCATGCGTGGCCAGCATGATCGCGTGCCCCTCGGCGGCGAGGCCGCGCAGTACGGTCACCAGGCGGGCCTTGGCCGCGTAGTCCAGGCCGCGGGTCGGCTCGTCGAGCAGGAGGAGGGGCGGGCGGGCGGTCAGTACGACGGCCAGGGCGAGCGCCAGACACTGCCCCTCGGACAGATCGCGGGGGTGGGTGTCGTCCGTGATCCCCGGCAGCAGCTCCGACACCAGCGCCCGGCAGGTCCCCGGCTCGGCCCCCGCGTCCCGGTCGGCCGCCGCGCACTCGTCGGCGACCGTGTCGGCGTAGAGCAGGTCCCGCGGCTCCTGGGGGACCAGACCGACGCGGCGTACGAGGTCGGGGGGTGCGGTGCGGCGGGGTTCGGCCCCGCCGACCTGCACGCTTCCCGCACTGGGCACCACCAGGCCGACGAGCGAGGCGAGGAGGGTGGACTTGCCGGCACCGTTGCGGCCCATGAGCGCGATGGTCTCGCCGGGGGCGACGGTGAGGTCGATGTGCCGGAGGGCGTCGACGCGGGCTCGGCGCACGGAGAGGGAGCGGACCTCGGCGATGTGCGGGTGGTGGGGTGGTGGGGTGGGGGAGGCGGGGCGGCGACGGAACCGGAGACGGCGCCCTGTGCCAGGGCTGTCCCCGGCTACGGGGGGCGCGGGCCGTGTCGGTATGCGGCTCCGCCGCGATGGGGGTCCCCCCGGGTTCGAGCGAAGCCGAGAACTCGGGGGAGCGACCAGCCCCGACGCACTCGCAGGCGCGGACGCGGCCAGGCGTTCCCTCAGGCCGGCGGCCCGACGGCGGGCGTCCCGGACGGTCAGGGGGAGCGGGGACCAGCCCGCCAGGCGGCCCAGACCGACCACCGGCGGGTACACCGGGGACACCGCCATCACCTCGGGCAGGGAGCCGACGACCGGGGCTTCGCCGCGACCGGGCAGGAGGACGGCTCGGTCGGCGTAGTGGATCACGCGCTCCAGGCGGTGCTCGGCCATCAGGATCGTCGTGCCGAGGTCGTGCACCAGGCGCTGGAGCACCGCCAGGACCTCCTCCGCCGCGGCCGGGTCCAGGGCCGAGGTCGGCTCGTCCAGGACCAGCACCCGGGGGTGCGGGGTGAGGACCGAGCCGATCGCGACCCGCTGCCGCTGGCCACCGGAGAGGGTGGCGATCGGGCGGTCGCGCAGTCCGGCCAGCCCCAGCAGGTCCAGGGTCTCCTCGACCCGGCGCCGCATGACCTCCGGGGCGAGGCCCAACGACTCCATGCCGTAGGCGAGTTCCTCCTCCACGGTGTCGGTCACGAAGTGGGCGAGCGGGTCCTGGCCCACCGTGCCGACCACGTCGGCGAGTTCGCGCGGCTTGTGGGTACGGGTGTCCCGGCCCGCCACCGTGACGCGGCCGCGCAGGGTGCCGCCGGTGAAGTGCGGCACGAGACCGCTCACCGCGCCGAGCACGGTCGACTTGCCGACCCCGGACGGGCCGACGAGCAGCACGAGTTCGCCCTCCGGCACCTCGAAGCCGACGCCCTGGACGGCGGGTTCGGCCGCACCGTCGTACGTCACGCTGACATCCTCGAAGCGGATCACGACGGCTCCTTGTGGACCTTGGGCACGACGAAGGCGGGCAGGAGGGCGAGGAGGACCGCCGCGGCGGGCCACAGCGGGAGAGTGGGGGCCACGAGGGGCACGACGCCCGGGTGCAGTTCCTCCGGGTCGCGGGCGGAGGCCAGGCCGATCAGCGCGGCGACCGCGACGCCCGAGCCGGTGACCAGCCAGGCCCGTACGTCCCACGGGTCCGGGCGGTACCGGGTGCGCGGCGAACGCCGGCCGCCGAGCCGCAGCCCCGCGAGGGCGGCGACGACACCGGCGAGCAGCAGCGGGACGCCGTACGTGCCGCCCTCCGCGGTGAGCAGCCCGTACGTTCCCGCGCACACGCCGAGCAGTCCGCCGAGGGTGAGCGCGGCCGTCGTACGGCGGATACGGGCGGGGACCTCGACGGTACGGCCGTAGCCGCGGGCCTCCATCGCGGCGGCGAGGGCGACCGAGCGCTCCAACGCGCCCTCCAGCACCGGCAGTCCGACCTGGAGCAGGCCGCGCAGCCCCCGGTCCGGGCGGCCGCGCAGGCGGCGGGCGGCGCGCAGGCGCTGGACGTCGGCGATGAGGTGCGGGGCGAAGGTGAGGGCGACGACGACGGCGACGCCGGTCTCGTACAGGGCGCCGGGGAGGGACTTGAGCAGGCGGGTGGGGCCGGCGAGCGCGTTCGCCGCGCCGACGCAGATCAGGAGGGCGGCCAGCTTCAGCCCGTCGTAGGCGGCGAAGACGAGCGCCTCCGCCGTGACCTTTCCGCCCAGACGGATGCCCTGTGCCCAGTGGGGGAGGGGGACCTCGGGGAGCGTCACCAGGGTGTGGGTGCCGGGGATGGGGGAGCCCAGCGCCACCGCGAAGACGACGCGGACGAGGAGCACGGCGAGGGCGAGTCTGGCGAAGGCCGTGTAGGCGTGCGCGGTGGGGGCGCCGGCGGTGCCGCGGTGCGTCGCCACGACGTAGGCGGAGGCGGACATGAGCAGGGCGAGGAGGAGGGGGTTGGTGGTGCGGGTGGCGGCGGTACCGAGACTCGACGCCCAGAGCCACCAGGCACCGGGGTGGACAGCACCGCGAGGAACTGCACGAACAGCCCCCACCGGCCCGCAGTCAGACGGAGTCATCGCGTCGCCGTCGGAACTGCCACACCGCCGCGCCTCCCAGGAGGACGACCACCGCCACGCCGATCGGCAATCCCAGGGACGGCCCGCTGTCCGAGCCGTGCTTCGGCTGGGCCGCGTTTGACGTGCCGCCCGCCGAGACCTGCTCCCCGCACCCCTTCTTCGGATACCCGGCGATCGCGCACAGCAGGGCGTTGGTGTCGTAGCGCAGGGGCGGGGCGACGGCCGCCAGGGCGTCGGCGGTCGTCGCGTCGGGGGACACGCGGGCGCACTCCGTACGGCGGGCCGGCGGTGTCTCGCCGGAGGGCGCATCCGCGGGCGTGCCGAAGTCGAGGACGAGAGCCACCCGCTTCGTACCGGACGTGGCCGGGGTACCCGAGCAGATCGTGCCGAAGTCCGCCGCCCCGCGGGGCCGGCTCGCGTCCGCCGAGTCCGCGCTCACCGCGAAGCGGAAGCCCTCCACGGCGCCGTCGTCGGGACGGGCGGTCGACGGGCCCTGCGTGGCATACGTCCAGCGTCCGCCCGACCGCTCCCAGAAGGACCAGTAGCGGTAACCGGTGGCGTGCGCCTGGCCCGCCCCGGCGAGCAGGACGAGCGCGGCGCACAGCAGGCTCGTGGCGCGGCGGACGGGCCTCACGGCTGCCGCTTCTTCCGGCCGCTGAGCAGGAAACCGATGCCGATGCCCGCGACGAGGCAGACGCCGGCGAACCACCAGACGCCGAGGCTCGACCCGCTGTCGGACTTCTCGGCCTTCTTCGTCTCGTGCGCGCCGGAGTCCATCGCCGGTGCCGGGCCGAGCTCGTTGAGGGACCGGACGAGGCTGGTGCCGCCGAAGTCACCGGGCTGGGCGCCGATCGCGTGCGCGGCGAGGATCAGCTGGGCGTACGCCGCCGGACCGCTCTGCACCGCCCACTGCCCCGCGTTCTTCTCCAGCCAGCCGTACGCCTTCTTGGCCTGCTCGGTCCGGCCGTCCGCGGCGAGGGCGACGACCGTGTCCGCGGTGTTGCCGAAGTCCGGCTGGTCCTTGGCGCCGGGCAGCGCGGACTGCAGGTGCCCGGTCGTGCCGACGGCCGCGGCCAGATAGGCGCCGGCGTTGTCCGCGACCTGGGCCGGGGTGGGACGGCCCGCCTTGACGCACGCGTTCTGCGCGGGCGCCTTGCCGGCCTGGGTCACGAACCCCTTGCCGAGGGCGCCGAGCACCCCGGCCGCCGTGGCGTCCGCGTTGGCGGCCGGCTTGCCCTTCTTGTCCGGCTGGAAGGCGAGGGCGCCGCCGCCGTCCTGGTCGCAGGGGAGGGACAGGGCGGCGAGGAGGTCGTAGGGGGACTTGCCCGCCTTGCCGACGCTCGCCGGATCCGTCCCCGCTGCCGCGAGCGCGCCGATGACGACGGAGGTGGAGTTGGTGTCGCTGGCCCCGCCCGGCGCATAGCCCCAGCCGCCGTCCTTGTTCTGCACGGACTTCAGCCAGGCCACCGCCTTGCCGACGGCGTCGTCGTGCCCACCGACCGCCTTCAGGGCCTGGACCGCGGCGGCCGTGTTGTTGGTGTCCACCATGACCTTGGCGTCGCAGGCCTTGGCGGGGGCGGCGCGGAACGCCGGGAAGGCGCCGCTCGCGCACTGCTGGCCGCTGAGCCAGTCCACGGCCTTCGCCGCCGGCCGGTAGCCGAGGGTCCGCTGGGCGATGAGCGTCAGCGACTGGCGCCACACGCCGTCGTAGGTCGGGTCGGACTTTCCGTACAGCCCGGACGGGATCGCGACCTTGGGAGAGGGGGACGGGGACTGCCCGGCGGCCGTGGCGGGCGCGGCGGCGGCCAGCACGCCTATGGCGGCGAGAGCCGCGGCACTGCGGCGGACGTTCATGGTCGGCGACTGCCTCTCCTGCGGGGAGCCGGGCAGCGCACGGGAGACCCCCCGGGCGGCTCGGCTCCGTAAACCTCGACGGTGCCGTGCGCGGCGGACCGCCGACGCACGCGAGCCGGTCAACGTCCCGCCCGGGGCGTTCCGGCTCACCGTTCGATGACGAACGATTCACGGATGGGGGTGCCCCCGGCTCGAGCGAAGCCGAGAGTTGGGGGAGGGTCAGCGCCGGAATTGCACCGGCTTCCCCCCGTACGGGTGTGATGACGACGCCGCCACTTTACCGGCCGCGCCGAGTGGGCTGAGGAGTGGCTGTGCACACGGGGGTGCGGTGACCGGGGTCACGGCCGTGACGGGACGGGGAGTGGTCAGCCGACCCTCGGGGTGTCGCCGCCGAAGGGCAGGTGCAGGGTGCGGGAGGCGATCAGCCACGTGCCGTCGACCCGGCGGAAGGTGTCCTCGTAGTGACCCACCTGGACGGGCGGCCCGGCGGGGACGGGGCCGCCGCTCCCGTCGTGTCCGTCGACGCGGTACGTCGTGAAGTACGCGGTGGAGGTCGCCGCGCGCGGACCGGTCACCGTGACCAGGATGTTGGACATGATCCGGCGGGAGAGCCGGTTGGCGGGGCGGGAGCCGAAATACGCGCGCAGGGCCTGTCGTCCCTGGATCCGGCGCCCGTCTCCCGGCGCAGGCCACTCCCACAGACCGTCCTCGGTGAACAGGTCGGCCACGGCGGCCGGTTCACCGAGGTCGAGGCGGTGGACGAACTCGACGACCGCTCGCTCACAGGCACGCTCGGCGAAAAGCCGCTTCATGGGGTCCATGAGGCTGTGTAGCAGGGGCGCCCCAGGGGAGGCGAACCATTTACACGGCCACGTACGCCACCGGCTCGCTCCCCGCCACCGGTTCCGCCCGGCCCTGCTTGACCAGGCGGCGCAGATGGGACTCGGCTTCTGAGACGGCGATGTTCCGGGAGCCGTAGCGGATCTCGGCCCAGGGGCGGTTCCACTCCATGCGCTCGGCCAGCTGCCAGGGCGTGAGCGGCTCGGCGAGCAGGGCGAGCAGACCGGCCAGCCGCTCCTCGTGGTGGGCGAGCAACTCCCGTACCCGGCCCGGCGCGTCGGTGAAGGCGTGCTGGTGGGCGGGGAGGACCTCGGCGGGGGCGAGGCGGCCGATCCGTTCCAGGGAGTCGAGGTAGTCGCCGAGGGGGTCGGTGACGGTCGTGTCGTCGGGGTCCTCGTACAGGCCGATGTGCGGGGTGATCCGGGGCAGGAGGTGGTCACCGCTGAACAGCCGCCCCTGTCCCGGAAGTCGACGGTCCGGGTGATCCTCCTCCAGGTGCAGGCACACATGGCCCGGTGTGTGGCCGGGGGTCCAGATCGCGCGCAGTCTGCGGCCGGGCAGGTCGAGGAGCTCGCCGGGGACGATCTCCCGGTCCGGGAGGGCGGGGGAGAGGCCGGGCAGGGTGCGGGGGGTACGGGGTGTGCGCAGCGGCGCCAGGTGTTCCTCGGGCGCGCCGGCCGCCGCGAGCTTGGCGCTCATGTAGCTGAACCAGCGTTCCGGCCGTGCCTCCCGGGTGCGCCGTACGACCGCCGCGTCGGCGGCGTGCATCGCCACCCAGGCGCCGGAGGCCTCGCGCACCCGGGCCGACAGGCCGTGGTGGTCCGGGTGGTGATGCGTGATGACGACGCCGTACACCTCCGGCACCGCCGTACCGCACGCGGCCAGCCCCGCCACGAGCGTGTCCCAGGACGCCGGATCGTCCCACCCGGTGTCGACCAGCACCGGGCCGCGGTCGGTCGCCACGACGTAGACCAGCGTGTGACCGAGGGGGTTGTCCGGGATGGGTACGGCCACGGACCGTACGCCCCCGCCGTGCTCGAACGTCGTCGCCATCTGTCCTCCGCCCCACCGCCCGGACCCACGGCCATGGCCCACTATAACGAGAACTGATGGAACGTCAGATACCGCTGAGCGTCTGCTTTGCCGGTGACCCTCACACGGCCCGGCCCAGGGCGTGGTCGGAGGGCCGAAGACTGCAGGGAGCTTCGGCCCTCCGGTTGGGTTCAGCGGTGGTGCCGGCTATGGCGACGGGAGGCGGTGGGCGTGCGCCCCCGCGTCACGGCACGGCCTCCGGGGCGGGCTAGCGGTGGCCGAGGTGCCGGCCGTGATCCCGGTCCCGGTCCCAGCCCCGCTCGTGGTGCCGGCCCCGGTCGTGGTCCCGGCCCCAGTCCCGGTCGTGGTGCCGACCGCGGTCGTGGTCCCGGTCCCAGCGCCAGTCCCGGTCCCGGCCCCGGTCGTGGTCCCGGTCGTGGCCCCAGCCCCGGTCGCGGTCCCGGCCCCAGCCCCGGTCGTGGTCGCGGTCCCGGTCACCGAAGCGGCCGTCGTGGTCGTGGTCGATCCTGTGGCTGAGCGAGTAACTCCTTCCGTTGTCGCGCTCCTGGCCGCCCCCGGCGGCCAGGGCCGGCATGGCGGCCGCGCCGACGAGGGCGCCCGTGGCCACACAGGTGGCGATCAGGCGGGCCGTCGTACGAGAAACAGACATGAATCTGTCACCTCACGTTCGTTGCACACCATCCTTGGCAGGGATGGGCGTGCAAATCCGGAAATTCCCGGCTCTGTGCCGAGGGTCCACACTGTGGCCCTCCACGGCGGCACCGGAGGAAGGAACGGTTCCGCGTTACAAAGCGCGGATATGTCTGTAGCCCTCCCTTGTATGGGCCATTCATGCCGGGGAGGGGTCCGGGTGCCGGCCCTGTCCCGGTTCGGAATCACGCTGAGGGCAGGGAAAAGAGCGGTTGACCGCGCGTGACGCTCCTGGCTGTCTCGGGGCCTCGATTCCTTCGAACGGCCCCATGGGTTCTGAAACAATGCAGGGCCTCCGTTCGGGGGACCCGCTGCGGCGGCGTCACCGCCTCCCCGCGCCGACGGCGAATCCGCTGGTGCAGCCCGTCCGGTGCCGGCCATTGCCCCCTATAACTAGAACTGATATCAGTTCTGAAACAGCGTCAGAAACGTGCGGTGCGGTGGGAGGCAGTCGGCCATGACCGAGCTCGTGGAACACGGACAGCTGTTCATCGGCGGGGAGTTGACCGAGCCCCTGGGCAAGGACGTCATCGAGGTGATCTCCCCGCACACCGAGGAGGTCATCGGCCGGGTGCCGCACGCCTCCGGGCAGGACGTGGACCGGGCGGTGGCGGTGGCGCGCCGTGCCTTCGACGAGGGGCCGTGGCCGCGGGCGACCCTGGCGGAGCGGATCGAGGTCGTCACCCGCATCAAGGACGGCATCGCGGCCCGGCACGAGGAGATCGCCCGGGTGATCTCCGCCCAGAACGGATCCCCGTACTCCTGGAGCGTCCTCGCCCAGGCGCTCGGCGCGATGATGGTGTGGGACGCCGCGATCAGGGTCGCGCGGGACTACCCGTACGAGGAGCGCCGGGACGGTGTCCTCGGCCCGATCCTCGTCCGCCGCGAACCGGTCGGTGTGGTCGCCGCCGTGGTCCCCTGGAACGTCCCGCAGTTCGTCGCCGCCGCCAAGCTCGCGCCCGCGCTCCTGGCCGGCTGCACGGTCGTACTGAAGCCGTCCCCGGAGTCCCCGCTCGACGCGTATCTCCTGGGCGAGATCGTGCGGGAGGCCGGTCTCCCCGAGGGCGTGCTCTCCATACTGCCCGCCGACCGCGAGGTCAGCGAGTGCCTGGTCGGCCACCCCGGCATCGACAAGGTCTCCTTCACCGGCTCGGTCGCGGCGGGCAGGCGGGTGATGGAGGTCGCCGCGCGCAACCTCACCCGGGTCACGCTGGAGCTGGGCGGGAAGTCGGCGGCCGTCGTCCTGCCGGACGCGGACGTGCGGACGGCGGTGGCCGGGATCGTCCCGGCGGCCTGGATGAACAACGGGCAGGCGTGCGTGGCCCAGACCCGCATCCTCGTCCCGCGCGCCCGCTACGACGAGTTCGCCGACGCCTTCGCGGCAGCGGCCGGCGCGCTGAAGGTCGGCGACCCGCTGGACCCGGCGACCCAGGTAGGCCCGCTGGTCGCCCGCCGCCAGCAGCAGCGCAACCTCGACTACATCCGGATCGGCCAGGAGGAGGGCGCCAAGATCCTCATCGGCGGCGGCCGGCCGGCGGGCCTGGAGAGGGGCTGGTACGTCGAACCGACCCTCTTCGGTGACGTGGACAACTCCATGCGCATCGCCCGCGAGGAGATCTTCGGCCCGGTCATCTGCCTGCTCCCGTACGGCGACGAGACCGAGGCCGTGAAGATCGCCAACGACTCCGACTACGGCCTGTCCGGCAGCGTGTGGACGGCCGACGTCGAGCACGGCATCGACGTGGCGCGGCAGGTCCGCACCGGCACCTACTCGGTCAACACCTTCAGCCTGGACATGCTGGGCCCGTTCGGCGGCTACAAGAACTCCGGGCTGGGGCGGGAGTTCGGCCCGGAGGGGTACGGCGCCTACCTCGAGCACAAGATGATCCACCTGCCGGCGGGGGCGTAGGCCATGGGCGACCGCTGGCACGTCGAGGTCGACCGGTCGGTGTGCATCGGCTCGGCCCAGTGCCTCCACCACGCCCCGCACGCCTTCCGCCTCGACTCCGCCCGCCAGTCCCACCCGGTGGAACCGGACACCGACGCCGCCGAACCGGTCCTGGAGGCGGCCGAGAGCTGCCCCGTGGAGGCGATCGTGATCACACTGGTGGGGAGCGGGGAGGCGGTGTTCCCGCCCGAGGAGTAGGGCCGCGGGTCCCCGGGTCGCCCTCCCGCCGAGGGTGAGCGCGGTGTGCTGGTACGACGCCGCGCTCGCCCCAAGGCACCGTCCGGCGGGACCGGGTGACGGACCGGGACCCGCGTACCGGCCTCGTCATGGTTCCGGCCGGAATCCCAGACATCGGTGGTCGATTCCGTCACATCGAGGACGGGGTGGCCGGACTTCGGACAGGCGACCACATCGCCGACCGGGTATGACCGATCGGCCTCATCTCAGCCTCTGGCGACGGGAACCGGAGCGACGCTCGACCCCCGGCTCCGTCAGGTCGATCAGCCGGCACACCGTCTCGATGTCGATCTTCACCTGGGCGATGGAGGCGCGGCCGGACAGCCAGGTGATCAGGGCCGAGTGCCAGGTGTGTTCGATGACGCGGACCGCCGAGAGCTGTTCGGGGGTGGGGTTCTCCAGGCCCATCGCGTCCAGGATGATCAGGGTGGTCTGGCGGGAGACCTGGTCGACCTCCGGCGAGACACTGCGGTCGGCGAAGGTCAGGGCGCGGACCATCGCGTCGGCCAGGTGCGGCTCGCGCTGCAGGGCGCGGAAGGCCCGCATGAGGGTCTCGGCGACCCGCTCGGCGGCCGTGTCGCCGGCCGGGGGCTTCTTCCGCAGGGTGCCGTGCATGTGCTCCAGCTGGTCCTGCATCGTCGCCACCAGCAGGTGGATCTTGGAGGGGAAGTAGCGGTACAGGGTGCCGAGGGCGACCTGCGAGGACTCGGCGACCTCGCGCATCTGCACGGCGTCGAAACCGCCCCGGCTGGCCAGCTGGGCGCTCGCGTGCAGGATCCGGCGGCGGCGGGCCTCCTGGCGCTCGGTCAGAGGCGGCGATGGGGGTCCCCCCGCGCGAGCTCGTTCGAGCGTGGGGGAAGGCCTCGAAACACTGGCTTCCGCAGGCATGGGTCCCGTTCCGTGACAGTCGGTGAAGGCGTCTGTGGGGCACGTGATCACACAGCAGGGCAGGGCGCCGCGCCGTGGCGTGAATCACCTGATCCACTGCTCACAGCGCCCCTACCTGCCGGTAGATTCAGAGCCTCTTGAACGATCAAGTCTGAAACTTGTTCTAGATTAGCGTCCCGACGTAGTGTCGCGGGACGGTGCAGGCAGAAGGGGGCACGGAGTGACCGCTGAGGCCCGTGCGGCGGGCGTCGAGCAGGACCCCGCTGCCGACGGCGAGCGACCGCTCGACATCGCCCTCCTCACCTATAAAGGGAACCCGTTCTGCGGCGGCCAGGGCGTCTACGTCCGGCATCTCTCGCGTGAGCTGGCCCGGCTCGGACACCGGGTCGAGGTCATCGGCTCGCAGCCGTATCCGGTGCTCGACGAGGGGTACCCCGGGCTCACGCTCACCGAGCTGCCCAGCCTCGACCTCTACCGCCAGCCCGACCCCTTCCGCACCCCCGGGCGGGGCGAGTACCGGGACTGGATCGACGCCCTGGAAGTCGCCACGATGTGGACCGGCGGCTTTCCGGAGCCGCTGACCTTCTCCCTCCGCGCGCGCCGCCATCTGCGCGCCCGGCGCGGCGAGTTCGACGTCGTCCACGACAACCAGACCCTCGGGTACGGGCTGTTGGGAGACATCGGCGCCCCTCTGATCACCACCGTCCACCACCCCATCACCGTCGACCGGCAGCTGGAGCTGGACGCGGCCGAGGGCTGGCAGCGCCGCTACTCGGTGCGCCGCTGGTACGCCTTCACCCGGATGCAGAAGCGCGTCTCGCGCCGGCTGCCCTCGGTCCTCACCGTCTCCGGCAGCTCCAAGCAGGAGATCGTCGACCACCTCGGCGTCCGTGACGACCGCGTGCACGTGGTCCACATCGGCGCCGACACCGATCTGTTCGCGCCGAATCCGGCCGTGCCCGAGGTGCCGGGCCGGATCGTCACCACCTCCAGCGCCGACGTGCCGCTCAAGGGGCTGATGTTCCTGGTGGAGGCGCTGGCCAAGGTGCGCACCGAGCACCCGGCCGCCCATCTCGTCGTCGTCGGCAAGCGCCCCGAGGAGGGGCCGGTCGCGGCCGCGATCGAGCGGTACGGCCTCGAGGGCGCCGTCGAGTTCGTCAAGGGCATCTCCGACGCCGAGCTGGTCGACCTGATCCGCTCGGCCGAGGTGGCCTGTGTGCCCTCGCTGTACGAGGGCTTCTCGCTGCCCGCTGCCGAGGCCATGGCCACCGGCACCCCGCTGGTCGCCACGACCGGCGGCGCGATCCCCGAGGTCGCCGGCCGCGACGGCGAGACCTGCCTCGCGGTGCCGCCCGGCGACGCGGGGGCGCTGGCCGCCGGCCTCGGCCGGCTGCTGGGGGACCGTGAGCTGCGGGTGCGGCTCGGCCGCGCCGGCCGCGAGCGGGTGCTACGGCACTTCACCTGGGCCCGCGCCGCCGAGGGCACGGTGACGCACTACCGCGAGGCCATCGCCCGCGCCGGCCGCTCACCCGTGCGAACCGGCTCGCACCGGGGCGTCCCCACCGCCCCCACCGCCGCCCCGATTCCCGGCCGCCCCGCGGCCCCCGCAAGCGTTGCAGGCGTCTCTTCCGAAAGCAGGGCCACGTGCTGACCGTCGACTTCTCCCGGTTCCCGCTCGCCCCGGGCGACCGAGTCCTGGACCTCGGCTGCGGGGCCGGCCGCCACGCCTTCGAGTGCTACCGGCGCGGCGCCCAGGTCGTGGCCCTGGACCAGAACGGCGAGGAGATCCGCGAGGTCGCCAAGTGGTTCGCGGCGATGAAGGAGGCCGGGGAGGCACCGGAGGGCGCCACCGCCACGGCCATGGAGGGCGACGCGCTCGCCCTGCCCTTCCCGGACGAGTCCTTCGACGTGGTCATCATCTCCGAGGTGATGGAGCACATCCCCGACGACAAGGGCGTGCTCGCCGAGATGGTCCGCGTGCTCAAGCCGGGCGGCCGTATCGCCGTCACCGTGCCCCGCTACGGCCCGGAGAAGGTCTGCTGGGCGCTGTCCGACGCCTACCACGAGGTCGAGGGCGGCCACATCCGCATCTACAAGGCCGACGAACTCGTGGCGAAGATCCGCGAGGCGGGCCTGAAGCCGTACGGCAGCCACCACGCCCACGCGCTGCACTCGCCGTACTGGTGGCTGAAGTGCGCGTTCGGCGTCGACAACGACAAGGCGCTGCCGGTGCGGGCGTACCACAAGCTGCTGGTCTGGGACATCATGAAGAAGCCGCTCGCCACCCGGGTCGCCGAGCAGGCGCTGAACCCGCTGATCGGCAAGAGCTTCGTGGTCTACGCGACCAAGCCGCACCTTCCGCGTCTCGACGAAGAGGCGGCCGCCAAGTGACCACTCCCCGGACGGAACACCTCGTCCTGCCCGGGGTCCTCACCGCCGAGCAGGCCGCCGCGACCGTCCGTGGCATCCTCGCCGTACAGCGGGAGGACGGCGCCATCCCGTGGTTCCGCGGGCATCACCTGGACCCCTGGGACCACACCGAGGCCGCGATGGCCCTGGACGCGGCCGGCGAGCACGAGGCCGCCGAGCGGGCCTACGACTGGCTGGCCCGGCACCAGAACGAGGACGGCTCCTGGTACGCCGCCTACGCCGACGGCGCCCACGACGACGTCACCGACCGCGCCCGCGAGTCGAACTTCGTCGCCTACATAGCCGTAGGAGTCTGGCACCACTACCTCTCCACCGGCGACGACACGTTCCTGGACCGCATGTGGCCGTGCGTCTACGCGGCCATGGAGTGGGTGCTCGCCCTGCAGCAGCCCGGCGGCCAGATCGGCTGGCGCCGCGAGGACGACGGCACGCCCACCGGGGACGCCCTGCTGACCGGCAGCTCCTCGGTCCACCACGCGCTGCGCTGCGCCCTCGCCATCGCCGAGCAGCGCGAAGAGCCGCAGCCCGACTGGGAGTTGGCGGTCGGGGGACTGCGGCACGCGATCCGCCGGCACCCGGAGCGCTTCCTCGACAAGGACCGCTACTCGATGGACTGGTACTACCCGGTCCTCGGCGGCGCGCTCACGGGCGAGGAGGCCAGGGCCCGCATAGCGGAGTCCTGGGACCGGTTCGTCGTAGCGGAATTCGGCGTGCGCTGCGTGGTCCCCAACCCGTGGGTCACCGGCGGCGAGTCCAGCGAGCTCGCCCTGGCCCTGTGGGCGGTGGGGGAGTCGGACCGCGCCCTGGAGATCCTCCAGTCCATCCAGCACCTGCGCGACCCGGAGAGCGGTCTGTACTGGACGGGCTACGTCTTCGAGGACGACGCGATCTGGCCCCGCGAACTCACCACGTGGACGGCCGGTTCACTGCTCCTCGCCGTCGCGGCGCTGGGCGGCCACGAGGCGACCTGCGCGGTCTTCGGCGGGGAGCATCTGCCGCTGGGGCTCGCCCCCGACTGCTGCGGCTAGCCCACGCGGCTCAGAGCCGGTGTATCCGGTTGGCGATGGCGTGGCCCACGAACAGGTACACCACCGCGGCCAGGCCGTAGCCCGCGACCACCCGCGCCCAGGCCTCGTTGAACGTGAAGAGGTCGTGGGACCAGCCCGCCAGCCAGGCGGCGGCGTGGTGGACGACCCGGACCAGGCTGTTGGCGCGGTTGGCGGCCAGCAGGTACATCAGAATCCACAGGCCGAGGATCACCGCCATGATGTCGGCGACGACCGCGATGACCGTTCCGGCCTGATGGGCACCGTTGCGATATCGAGGGGACATACCTTCCGGATTGCCGGGCGGCGAGCGGTGAAACCCGAACGGCGGACGCCGAGTGGCGCGACCGGCGCTCCCGGGTGACGCTTCCGGAGGAAGCAGTCCGCTCGGGGAGGACACGTCCGGAGGATCCAGTGCCCGTACCCATACGGCGCCTCTGCATGGCGCTCACGCTGTGCTGCGCCCTGCTGGCCGGTTCCACCGCCTGTGGCAGCAGCGAGAAGACCAGTACGCGGGACACCGCGGCGGTCCGGGCCGCCGTCCCCGCCGCCGAAACCCCCAGCCCGACCACCTCCGCCGAACGGCAGAAGTTCGCCAAGGCCCGGTTCGTGGCGAACGCGGGACTCGCGGCGGGCGCGACCTACCAGTGGATCGTGAAGCCCTGGAAGGCGGGCCAGTTCAAGAAGGGCGCCAAGGGCCGCAAGATGACCCTGGTGAAGGCCGGTCTGGCCGGCGCGTTCACCTATCACCGGCTCAAGGCGGCTCAGCGGAACGCCCAGGGCGACCCGCTGCTGTCGAAGGCGCTGGCGCCGCTCAGCGCCGGTATCGACGCCCTGAAGAACCTGCCGTCCAAGCTCCGCAGCGGCGACGGTGCCGCGGCCGGCTCCTTCAACGACATCATCGGCAAGGTCAAGGACGCGGGCAGCAGCGCCGGCGCCCCGGTCAAGGAACAGGTGCCCTCGGCGTCCCAGCTCTCCGGCGGCTAGGAGTTCAGTTCCGCCAGCACCCTGAGGGTGTGCGGGTCCGGTGACAGGGCCAGCAGGTCCGTCACCGGGCCCGCGCGCCACAACTCCAGCCGCTCGGCGATGCGTTCACGCGGCCCGACCAGTGAGATCTCGTCGGCGAAGGCGTCCGGCACGGCCAGCACGGCCTCCTCCCGCCGGCCCGCCAGGAACAGGTCCTGGATCCGCCGGGCCTCCTTCTCGTACCCCATGCGCGCCATGAGGTCGGCGTGGAAGTTGCGGGAGGTGTGGCCCATGCCGCCGATGTAGAAGCCGAGCATGGCCTTCACGGGCAGCAGCCCCTCGGCCACGTCGTCGCACACCTTCACCCGGGCCATCGGAGCCACCAGGAACCCCTCCGGCAGCTCGTGCACCACGTCCCCGTACACCTCCGGCCGGCTCGGCGCCCAGTACAGCGGCAGCCAGCCGTCGGCGATGCGGACGGTCTGGGCCACGTTCTTCGGGCCCTCGGCGCCGAGCAGGACGGGCAGATCGGCCCGCAGGGGATGGGTGATCGGCTTGAGCGGCCTGCCGAGTCCCGTGCCGTCCGGCCCCGGGTACGGCAGCGGGTGGAAGCGCCCGCGGGAGGTCACCGGCGCCTCCCGCCGCAGCACCTGTCGTACGACGTCCACGTACTCCCGGGTCGCGGTCAGCGGCGACGCCGGGAACGGGCGGCCGTACCAGCCCTCCACCACCTGCGGCCCGGACAGCCCGAGCCCGAGCAGCATCCGCCCGCCGGAGAGGTGGTCCAGGGTGAGCGCGTGCATCGCGGTGGTGGCCGGCGAGCGGGCGGCCATCTGGGCAACGGCCGTGCCCAGCCTGATCGTTGAGGTCCGCGCGGCGATCCAGGTCAGCGGGGTGAAGGCGTCCGAGCCCCAGGACTCGGCCGTCCACACCGAGTGGTACCCGAGCCGCTCCGCCTCCCGGGCGAGCGGCACATGACCGGCGTCCGGGCCGCGTCCCCAGTAACCGAGTGCGAGACCGAGCCGCATGCGCCTGCCTCCTGACGATCCGTCAGTTCACTGCCGGGAGGCGACTGTACGACAACGGCCCCCCGCCCGGAAGGGCGAGGGGCCGTGCGCGGCGGTGTGCGCGGCTCAGCCGCGCTGGATGCCGGAGGTGTCCTGGAGCACACCGCGGCGGCCGTCCTGGGTCTGCGCGACGAGCGCGGCACCGCGCTGCTCGACGGCCAGGTACCAGGTGCCCGGCGCCAGTTCGGCGATCGGGGTCGGCGAGCCGTCCTCCGCGAACAGCGGGCGGGTCACCGGCACGGCGAACCAGAACGGCGAGAAGTCCCCGGCGGGCGGCTGCGCGGGCGCCGGAGCACCCTGCGCGGCAGGCTGCTGGCCGAACGGCTGGCCCGGCTGCGGCTGGGCACCGTACGGCTGTCCCGGCTGCGGCTGGGCGCCCGGGTAGCCGTAACCACCGGGCGGCTGGGCGCCGTAGGGCTGCGGGGCGACCGGCTTGGGGGCCGGCATCAGAGCGGCCTGCAGCGGCGGGGAGAGCGGGGTGGCGATGGCGGCACCCGCGAGAACCAGAGCGGCGATGAGGCCGAGGATGAGACCGGCGCCGGCGTCCACACCGTCGGGCACGTCGATCAGCGTCCACAGCAGCGCCCAGGCCGCCAGGACCGGGAACGCGGTGCCGACCTGTCCGAGGTCGAGCCCGAGCACCTTGCGGGGCTGCGGCAGGCAGCGGTTGACGACGATGAGGACGGCACCGATCACCGCGCCCATGTAGATGCCCAGGCCTGTACCAAGGCTGTCCCACGCGTTCCGGCTCTCGCTGGTGCCGAAGCCGGAGAAGCTCTCGAAAGTGAGGAACGACGCGATGAACAGCACCACCGCTGCTCCGATCACCACGCCGTCGCCTCTAGTGAGGGAGCGGATATTCACTTCAGGTCCTTCGTAGTCGTCTCGTCGTCCGTAGACACTACCGTCCGCAAGATCCGGCTGTCCGGTCGGTTCCGCCCGTCGGTCACGAAGCGCGCAGGAAACTCACGATTCCCTCAGAGATCCCTTGCGCGGCCTTCTGCCGCCAGGCGCCGCTGGTCAGCAGTGCCGCGTCCTTGCTATCGCGCATGTTGCCGCACTCGATGAACACCTTCGGAACCGTTGACAGATTGAGACCGCCCAGGTCCGTACGTGTGACGAGACCGGTACCGTTCCCGAGGTAGTTGGAGGGCGGCTCCCCGGTGTCGCGCACGAAGTTCCCGGCGATACGCACTCCGAGGTCGTGCGAGGGCCCGACGATCGGCCGGGTGTCGGCGGCACCCGCGTGCACGGACCCCGGCAGGATCACATGGAAGCCCCGGTTGCCCTCCACCGAACCGTCGGCGTGGATGGAGATCGCCGCGTCGGCGTGGGCGTCGTTGCCGATCCGGGCCCGCTCGTCCACACACGGCCCCCAGGCCGGGCTGTCGCCGTCGCGGGTCAGCTTCACCGTGGCGCCCTGCTGCTCCAGCAGCGTGCGCAGCCGGTGGGCGACGTCCAGGGTGAACCGGGCCTCGGTGTACCCGTCGTTGGTGGACGTCCCGGTGGTGTCGCACTCCTTCCAGTTCGTGCCGATGTCCACCTTGCGGTTGATCTCGGCCGTGTGCTGGAAGTTGCCGGGGTTGTGCCCGGGGTCGATGACGACGACCTTGCCCTTGAGCGGACCGGAGGCGGAACCTCCCGAGGGCTGCTTGCCGTCGTCCGTCGCGGAAGCGGAAGGGGAGGCCGAGTGACCGGACGACGAGGGCGCGGCGGACGTACCGGACGCCGGAGCGGCGGAGGCCGCACGGCCCGCGCCGCCGCTGCCGGCACCGCCGCCCACCGCCTCGTACACCACCCAGCCGAGCAGCGCACCGGGCACCAGCGCGGCGAGCGCCACGGTCAGCGGGCCGCGCCGGGGGCGGCGCGGCTGCGGGGAATCGAACTCCGGGCCTAGGTACGACACGTCTGTGACTCTAACCGGGGCCTCAGATCCCCGCTCCCGTTCGCCGCAGGACGCGCAGGGAGCCGGTCACCGAGACCTCCGTGAACGCCCCGGACCCGAGCGCCCGCAGGTACACGCGGTACGGCGCCTGCCCGGTGAACTCGTCCTCGGGCTCCGGGAAGACGTCGTGGATGACCAGCAGTCCCCCTTCGGCCACATGGGGCGCCCAGCCCTCGTAGTCGGCGCCCGCGTGCTCGTCGGTGTGGCCGCCGTCGACGAAGACGAGACCGAGCGGGGAGTTCCAGATGGCCGCGATCTGCGGGGAGCGGCCCACGAGGGCGACCACGTGCTCCTCCAGGCCCGCCCTGAACAGCGTCCGCCGGAAGGCCGGCAGGGTGTCCATCAGCCCCACCTCGGGGTCGACGGTCTCGGGGTCGTGGTAGTCCCACCCCGGCTGCTGCTCCTCACTGCCCCGGTGATGATCGACGGTCAGCGCGGTGACCCCCGCCTCACGGGCGGCGTCGGCGAGCAGCACGGTGGACCGCCCGCAGTACGTCCCGACCTCCAGCAACGGCAGCCCCAGCCGCCCCGCCTCCACCGCGGCCTCGTACAGCGCCAGCCCCTCGTCCACGGGCATGAACCCCTTGGCCGCCTCGAAAGCGGCCAGGATCTCGGGCTTGGGGGCGCTGGCGGGCATGGGCGGCCTTCCGGTCGTACGACTGTTCCAGCCGCCCATGCTGCCGCACCCCCGGTCAGCCATGTGACAGGGGGTGCGTTCCGAAGGGGCGCGGGGAACTGCGCGACCAGCCACGACGGAGCCGCACCCGCGATACGACAGAACCCCCCGAGCTCTAGGCGCTCACAGTCTCCCCAGGCAACGAAAGATCCAGCTCGACAGCCCGCTCCTCCCCGGAATGCGTCGCGGCGGAAGCAAGCGGGCCATGGCCGGAGGCCTTCGCGGCGAGCACGTACGCCCCCTGCGCCGGCACCGCGAGCACATAGCCGCCGTCCTCGTCGGAGACGGTCGCCCCCGCCTGCCGCCCCCGCCGGTCGATCAGCGTGACCTTGGCCCGGGCGACCGGGACACCGTCGGCGCCGAGCACCCGTCCCCGGAATCCCCGCAGCACCTCTTCGGCCCGCTCCAGCGAAGCGTCCTCCTCGCTGCTGGCCCGCAGCTGGGTGTGCTGCTGACCCGGCCGGGAGGCCTTCGGCAGGAACAGCGCGAGCAGCAGGCCCACCGCCACCGCGGCGGTCGCGATCAGGAAGGACACCCTGAAGCCGTGCATGGTCGGGATCGCGATGCCGCCCACGTTGTTCGCCGTGTTGGCGAGCACCATGCCGATGACGGCGCTGGACACCGACGTGCCGATGGACCGCATCAGCGTGTTCAGGCCGTTGGCCGCGCCGGTCTCCGAGGCCGGGACCGCGCCGACGATCAGCGCGGGCAGCGAGGAGTAGGCGAGGCCGATGCCCGCGCCGAGGACCACGGAGGTGACGATCGTCTGCCAGGCCGCGTCCATCAGGCCGAGCCCGCCGCCGTAGCCGATCGCGATGATCAGCAGGCCGATGATGAGGGTGACCTTCGGGCCGTACCTGGCGGACAGCCGGGCGTAGACCGGAGCCGTGAACATCATCGTCAGGCCCAGCGGGGCCACGCACAGACCCGCGACGACCATGGACTGGCCGAGGCCGTAGCCGGTGGCCTTGGGCAGCTGGAGCAGCTGGGGCAGGACCAGGGAGACGACGTAGAACGCCACGCCGACCATGATCGACGCGAGGTTGGTGAAGAGGACGGCCGGGCGCGCGGTGGTGCGCAGGTCGACCAGCGGCGCGCGGTGGCGCAGCTCGAACAGGCCCCACAGCAGGAGGACCGCGACCGACGCGCCGAACAGACCGAGCGTCGTACCCGAGGACCAGCCCCAGTCGCTGCCCTTGGTGATGGGCAGCAGGAGCAGTACCAGGCCGGTCGACAGGCCCATCGCGCCCAGCAGGTCGAAGGAGCCCTCGGCCCGCATCGGGGACTCGGGTACGACCAGGAGGGTCAGGACGATGGACAGCGCGCCGAGGCCGGCGGCGCCGTAGAACAGCGCGTGCCAGTTCGTGTGCTGTGCGACCAGGGCCGCGGCCGGCAGCGCGAGGCCGCCGCCGACGCCGATCGAGGAGCTCATCAGGGCCATGGCCGAGCCGAGCTTCTCGCGCGGCAGCATGTCCCGCATGAGGCCGATGCCGAGCGGGATCGCGCCCATGGCGAAGCCCTGGAGGGTCCGGCCGACGATCATGGTGAGCAGCTGGCTGGTGAGCGCGCTGACCAGGGCGCCGACCACCATCACGGCGAGGCTGAGGATCAGCATCCGCCGCTTGCCGTAGAGGTCGCCGAGCCGGCCCATGATCGGGGTGGCGACGGCGCCGGACAGGAGGGTCGAGGTGAGGACCCACGTGGCGTTGGAGGGAGCGGTGTGCAGCAGCTGCGGCAGGTCCTTGATGACCGGCACGAGCAGCGTCTGCATCACCGCGACGACGATGCCCGCGAAGGCGAGCACCGGTACCACGGCGCCGCCCGCTCTCCGGGCCGGCTGGTCGGTCGTCGTGTGGGTCATGGAGTCGAGGCCTCCCCGTAGGAATAAGTGACGGGTAAACCTCGTATGCACAGGCAACTATTCCGTTGCTTCGGGCCTCTAATCAATCCTTGACCGGCTCATGGGTTTCTGATCCGGAGTCAGGGGCTGGCGGGTTAATGGAACGCGTTCTAGTCTGCCCGCCATGAAGGCCTATGTCGCCGGGGTCGGGATGACCAGGTTCGAGAAGCCCGAGACCCGTTCATGGCAGTACTGGGACATGGTGCGGGAAGCGGGGACGGCGGCACTGGAGGATGCCGGCGTTGCTTATGCCGATGTGGAACAGGTTCCCGTCGGCTACTGCTTCCAGCCCTCCACCGCCGGCCAGCGCGCCGCCTACGAACTCGGCCTGACCGGCATCCCCGTCTACAACGTCAACAACAACTGCGCGACCGGCTCGACCGCGCTGATGCTGGCCCGGCAGCTCGTCGAGGGCGGCGCCGCGGACTGCGTACTGGCGCTGGGCTTCGAGAAGATGAAGAAGGGCGCGCTGGGCGGGGGAGCCGACGGCGGGGCCCGCGGCGGAGCCGCTGATGACTGGAGCGCCACGTCTCCCGTCGCCCGGCACTACGGCGTCATGGCCGCCCGGCACGGCTTCGAGACGACCCCGCCGACCGCGCAGATCTTCGGCGACGCGGCCCGCGAGCACATGGAGCGGTACGGCACGACCGAGGCGCAGCTCGCCGCGGTCGCCGCCAAGAACCACCGGCACTCCGCGCACAACCCCTACGCCCAGTTCCGGGACGTCTACGACGTGGCCGGCATCCTCGCCTCCCGCACCGTGCACCGGCCGCTCACCAAGCTCCAGTGCTCGCCGACCTCGGACGGCGCGGCGGCCGTGGTCCTGGTGTCGCAGAGGTTCGCCGCGCAGCGCGGGCTCACCGGTCACGTGGAGATCGCCGGGCAGGCCATGACCACGGACACCGAGGAGTCCTTCGCGTCCGGCTCCTGCATCGACGTCGTCGGGCAGCCCATGTCCAGGGACGCGGCGCGCCAGGCGTACGAGCGTGCCGGGCTCGGCATCGAGGACGTGGACGTCATCGAGCTGCACGACTGCTTCTCGGTCAACGAACTGCTGACGTACGAGGCGCTCGGCATGTGCGCCCCCGGGGAGTCCGGGAAGCTCGTCGAGTCCGGCGCGACGACGTACGGCGGCCGCTGGGTGGTGAACCCGTCGGGCGGGCTGATCTCCAAGGGGCATCCGCTGGGCGCGACCGGCCTGGCCCAGACCGCCGAGCTGGTGTGGCAGCTGCGCGGCACGGCGGGGGAGCGGCAGGTGCCGGGCGCGCGGGTGGGGCTCGCGCACAACATCGGGCTGGGCGGCGCGGCGGTGGTGACGGTGCTGCGAGCGGTGTAGGCCGCACGACCTAGGCACCCGTGGTCCGAAATGCCGATGCAAGGACCGTAACCGGGTTGAGAGCATGACACCCATGCTGGAAGCCGCCGACACCACACCCCTCACATCCCGCCGTACGACCGCGCCGACCTGGCTGGTCGTGGCGCTCGCCTGCGCCGGACAGTTCCTGGTCGTCCTCGACGTGTCGGTGGTGAACGTCGCCCTGCCGTCCATGCGGACCGGCCTCGGCCTCACCGCGTCCGGACTGCAGTGGGTGGTGAACGCCTACGCCATCGCCTTCGCCGGGTTCATGCTGCTCGGCGGCCGGGCCGGCGACCTGTACGGGCGCAAGCGGATGTTCCTCGTCGGCCTCGGCCTGTTCACGCTGGCCTCGCTGGGCGGCGGCCTCGCCCAGGAGGGCTGGCAGCTGCTGCTGGCGCGGGCCGTGCAGGGGCTGGGCGCGGCGGTGCTGGCCCCCTCCACGCTGACCCTGCTGACCTCCGCGGTGCCGGAGGGCGCGGCGCGGGCGCGCGCGATCGCCACCTGGACCGCGGTCGGCGCCGGTGGCGGGGCCGCGGGCGGACTGGTCGGCGGGGTGCTCGTGGACGTGCTCTCCTGGCGCTGGGTGCTGCTGATCAACGTGCCGGTGGGCGCGCTGGTGCTGGCCGGCTCGGTGCGCCGGCTCACCGAGGGCCGGGCCGGCGACGGGCGGCGGCTGGACCTGCCGGGCGCGCTGCTGGTCACGGCGGGCCTCGCGACCCTCGCCTACGGCATCTCGCAGACGGAGGCCGAGGGCTGGACGGCCCCCGCCACGCTGCTGCCGCTGTGCGCCGGGTTGGCGCTCATCGCCCTGTTCCTGCTGGTCGAGGCGCGTACGGCGGCCCCGCTGATGCCGCTCGGCCTGCTGCGGCTGCGCTCGGTCGCCTCGGCCAACGCGGCGATGTTCCTCTCCGGCTCGGCCATGTTCTGCATGTGGTACTTCATGACCCTGTACGCCCAGAACGTCCTCGGCTACACGCCGCTGGAGGCCGGGTTCGCGCTGGTTCCCAGCTCGCTGTCCGTGGTCGTCGGTTCGAAGCTCGCGCCGCGCCTGATGCGGTCGGCCGGTCCGCGGACCGTGGCGGTGCTGGGCACGCTGGTGGCCGCGGCCGGCTTCGGCCGGCAGTCGACGATGAGCGCGCACGCGGCGTACGTCACCGCGATCATGATCCCCGGGATCCTGATGATGCTCGGCGCGGGCCTCGCGGCGACCCCGCTCGCCTCCCTGGCCACGTCCGGGGCGGCACCGGGCGAGGCCGGTGTGGTGTCGGGGCTGGTCAACACCTCGCGCACGATGGGCGGTTCGCTCGGGCTCGCCGTGATGTCGACCGTCGCCGCGGCCGGCACGGGCAGCGGCCACGGCCCCGGGGCGCTGACCGACGGCTACGCGCTGGCCTTCCGGACCAGCACGGCGGTGCTGCTGGGCGGGGCGGTGCTGATGCTGCTGTGGCTGCCGCGGAAGAACCCGTCGACGTGAGGCAACGGTCCGGGCCGCCCATGCCACGAGCCGGCGATGGTGATCCAGTGGTTCACAGCCACCCCTGCTGCCGGGCCTCGCGGACCGCCTCCGCCCGGTTCCGGGTGCCCGTCTTGCCGATCGCCGAGGACAGGTAGTTGCGGACGGTGGACTCGGACAGATGCAGCTTGCCGGCGATGTCGGCGACGGTCGCCCCGTCCACGGAGGCCTTCAGCACATCGCACTCACGGGCCGTCAGCGGACTGGGCCCGGCGCTGAGCGCGGCGGCGGCCAGCGCGGGGTCCACGACGGTCTCCCCGGTGAGCACGCGCCGGATCGCCGCGGCCAGTTCCTCCACCGGCCCGTCCTTCACGAGGAACCCGGCCGCCCCGGCCTCCATGGCCCGGCGCAGATAGCCGGGCCGGCCGAAGGTGGTGAGGATCAGCACCCGGCAGTCGGGCGCCTGCTCGCGCAGCTCGGCCGCCGCGTCCAGCCCGCTGATGCCCGGCAGCTCGATGTCCAGCAGGGCCACGTCCGGCCGGTGGGTGAGCACGGCGTCCACGATGCCGTCGCCCGAGCCCAGTTGGGACACCACGTCGATGTCCTCCTCCATACCGAGCAGCAGGGCGAGCGCACCCCGCATCATGCCCTGGTCCTCGGCGAGCAGCACCCGAATCGACGTGCCGGTCCGGTGCTCCCGGGGCATCTCGTTCATGGTCACAGGTTACGGCCGGAAACCCCGGTCCATCGCAGCCCTCGGTCCACCGGCCTCGCCGGACATCGCCTGGCCGATGCCCGAAGAGACGGATTTCTTCCGATCGTTGCCCAGGGTACGGGCAGCCGCCGTCGATTAAAGACTTGGCATTGTCCGATGCGGCGGGGGTTGACGGTCTCAGGCGGTGCTCAAACAATCGCCCCTGCATTTCCAGGAATCCATGCAATTTCCACCGTCGAAATAGGTTCGGTATTTCGATCGAACAGTGTCCGAGATATCGAACCTGAGAGCCCCAGAGAATCCGAGGTGCCTCGTGCCCGTGAGCTCCCCCCACGTCCGCCCCCGGCGGCTGAGAAGCGCCGCCCTGTCCGTGCTCGCCGTCTGCGCGACCCTCGCCGCGCTGCTGCTCGGCGTCGGCACGCCCCAGGCCGCCGCCGCGAGTTCGCTGCCCTGTGACGTCTACGCCGCCGCGGGCACCCCCTGCGTCGCCGCGCACAGCCTGGTCCGGGCGCTGTACTCCTCGTACAACGGCCCGCTCTACCGGGTGCAGCGGGCCTCGGACGGCGCCACGAAGGACATCGGGCTGCTGACCGCCGGCGGTTACGCCGACGCCGCCGCCCAGGACTCCTTCTGCTCCGGCACGACCTGCATCATCACCAGGATCTACGACCAGTCCTCCCGCCACAACGACCTCACCGTCGAGGGTGCGGGCGGGGCCGGGAAGGCCGATGTCGGGGCGCCCGCCGACGCGCTGCCGGTGACCGTCGGCGGCCACCAGGTCTACGGCCTGGAGATCTCCGCCGGCATGGGCTACCGGAACGACGCCACCTCCGGCGTCGCCACCAACGGCGCCGCCGAGGGGATGTACATGGTGACCTCCGGCACCCACGTCAACGGCGCCTGCTGCTTCGACTACGGCAACGCCGAGACCAACAACAAGGACACCGGCAACGGCCACATGGACGCCATCAACTTCGGCACCGAGTGCTGGTTCTCCCCCTGCTACGGACAGGGCCCCTGGGTCCAGGCCGACCTGGAGAACGGGCTGTTCCAGTCCGACGCCGGATACAGCAAGAACTCCGCCGACACGGGCACCGGACCCCTGCCGTTCGTGACCGCGCTGCTCAAGAACAACGGCCAGAACCATTTCGCACTCAAATGGGGGAATGCACAATCCGGTGGGCTGACGACCACCTATTCCGGAGGTGAGCCGACCACGAGCGGATACTCGCCCATGCACCAGGAGGGGGCGATCGTCCTCGGCACCGGCGGCGACAACAGCAACGGCTCCATCGGCTCCTTCTTCGAGGGCGTCATGACCTCCGGCATCCCGACCGACGCCGCCGACAACGCCGTCCAGGCCGACATCGTCTCCGTCGGCTACGGCGGCGCGACCGGCAGCGCCGGCACGCTCGGCGCCGGCTCCGAGATCTCGCTGCGCGCCACCACCTCCTGCTGCACCGGCGACTACGTCCGCCACCAGAACAACGCCGGCGTAGTCTCCGCCATCACCTCCGGCAGCTCCGGCCTGGACAAGAACGACGCCACCTGGATCGTCCGCAAGGGACTCGCGAGCAGCTCCTGCGTCTCCTTCGAGTCACGCAACTACCCCGGCGACTACCTGCGCCACTACAACTACAAGCTCTACCGGCAGCCCATGGACGGCACCGCCCAGTTCCGGGCCGACGCCACCTTCTGTCCGCAGACCGGCAAGAGCGGCACCGGCACCTCGTTCGCCTCGTACAACTACCCGACGAGGTACCTGCGCCACTACGACTACAACCTGTACATAGCGAGCGACGGCGGGTCCAACGACTTCGACAGCAGCACGTCCTGGACCGACGACGTCACCTGGGCGGTCAGCCCGCCCTGGGCGCCGTAGCCACCGCCTTGGCGAACTCCGCCGACTGAACCGGGAGTTCGGCGGTCACCGTGAAACCGCCGCGCGGCGACGGGCCGGCCGTGAGCGAGCCGCCCGCCGCCGCGAGGCGCTCGGTGAGCCCCTTCAGTCCGGTGCCGCCGATGCCCTGCTGGGGCCGGCTGACCGCCTTGCCGCTGCCGTTGTCGGTGACGGTGAGCCGGGCCTGCTCGGCCCCGCTCTCGACGGTGATCTCACAGCGGTGCGCGTCGCTGTGCCGGACCACGTTCGTCACCGCCTCACGCACCACCCAGCTCAGCAGCGCCTCCGTCTGCGGTTCGAGCGGTGCCCCCGACTGCCGTACCACCGCCTCCACACTCGCCGCCGACAGCGCCGAACGGGCCCGGGCCAGCTCGGTGGCCAGGCTTCCCTCCCGGTAGCCGGTCACCGCCTCGCGGATCTCGGTGAGCGCCTGCCGGCCCACCGACTCGATGTCCGTGATCTGGCCCAGCGCCGCGTCCATGTCGCGCGCGGCCAGCCGCCGGGCCGCCTCCGACTTCACCACGATCACCGACAGCGTGTGCCCGAGCAGGTCGTGCAGATCCCGGGAGAAGCGCAGCCGCTCCTTCTCCACCGCGCGCCGTGCCAACTCCTCGCGGGCGGCACGCAGTTCCCGTACGGCCTCGGACAGGCCGAGGATGGCGGCGGTCACCATGCTGGACAGGAAGGTGGCATAGCCGATGTTCGTCGCGTCCCCCCAGCCGCCGCGGACGGCGGAGACGCAGGCCGCGTACACCGTCAGCAGCAGACCCGTGCGGCCCAGCCACGGCCCGCGCAGGGCGGCGCCCACGGCGAGGCCGAGCAACGGGAAGAACATCAGCCAGTTGCCGCCGTAGCCGAGGGCGAGGCCCGTGGTCACCAGGACCATGAGGAGCAGCGCCACCCGGGTGGAGGCGGCCGCCCGCCTCTCGCGGTCGAAGGAGCGGAAGGTGACGTAGATGTACAGGGAGTTGAAGGCGATCAGGCCCAGCCCGCCGACCCATGGGCTGGGGGTCTTGCCCTGGAGCAGGTTGGAGAAGGACCCCATCCCCATCAGCAGCCAGGGCAGCAGGGCGAAGCCGGTGGGCGGCGGGCCCGGATGGTCGACGTCCGGCGCCCTGCCCTCCTTCCGGGCCGCCCGCTGCGCGGCCTTGAAGCGTTCGTGCTCGGCCCGCCACTGGCGCCGCTCGGCCCGAAAGGCCTGTAGCTGGCACCCAACTCCCCGTACCCACGTCATGTCTGATGTTTCCCCCGGTCAGATGGTCCCCGCACGACGGCGGTACGACAGCACAGCGTACGAACCGAACAGAAAGAGCCAGGCCGTCAGCACGATGATGGCACCGGCACCCGGTGCGTGCCCCTCGGATACGGCGGTGCCCAGCTGGGCGAACCGATGGGTGGGGGTGTACGCCGACAGGGCCTGCAGCCAGCCGGGAAACAGGCTGATCGGGAACCACAGGCCGCCGAGCACCGCGAGCCCCAGGTTGCACGCCATGTTGACCACGCCGGTGCTCGGCCCGGTCAGCCGGTAGCCGTTGCCGAGGCCGAGCAGCGTGAACGGGACCGAGCCGAGCCACAGCAGCAGCGCGATCGCCGCCCACTGGCCGGCCGCCAGCCGTACGCCGTTGAACAGTCCGCCCGCCGCCAGTACCGCGACGATCGAGGGCAGCACGGTCACCACACCGGTCAGGGCCCGACCGGTCACCACCTCGCGTGGGGTCATGGGGGTCACGCGGAGCTGCCGCAGCCAGCCGGTCGCGCGGTCCTCGGCCACCGCGCCGCCGGTGTTCAGCGCGGAGCCCACGGCGCCGTAGGCGGCCATGCCGACCATGGCCGCCGTGCGCTGGCCGCTGTCTTCGCCGCCGAGGTTGGTGAACAGGAGGTACATCATTACCGGCATGGCAATTCCGCCGATGACGAAGCCGGGGTCGCGCAGGGTGCGGCAGGTTTCCAGGCGGATGTAGGCGAGCATCAGACGGTCGTCCTTCGAGTGCGGGATGTGTGTGGTCGCTCGCGCAGTTCCCCGCGCCCCTCGGGGGCGCCTCCCCTGGCCGTCAGGGCCAGGAACGCGTCGTCCAAGGACGCCGGAGTCACCTCCAGCCCCCTGATGGCCCCCAGCTCGGCCAAGGCGATCACCGTCGCGTCCGAGTCGTCGGTGCGCAGCCGGACCCTGTCGCCCTGCACCTCCACCGAGTGCACCCCGGGCAGCAGGCCGAAGGACTCCGGTTCCCGCCCCGCCAGGTCCACGGCGACCAGGTTGCCGCTCGCCGCGCGCCGCAGCTCCTCGCCCGTGCCGTCGGCGACGACCCGGCCCCGGTCGATGACCACGATCCGGTCGGCGTACGCGTCCGCCTCCTGCAGGTAGTGCGTGGAGAAGAGCACGGTGTGGCCGCGCCGGGCGTACGTGCGCATCGACTCCCAGAACGCGTGCCGTGCCTCCACGTCCAGCGCCGCCGTCGGCTCGTCCAGCACCAGCAGCGCGGGGTTCCCGGCCAGCGCGAGCGCGAACCGCACCCGCTGGACCTGACCCCCGGACAGCCGGTCCACCCGCCGCCCGGCCAGGTCCGCGATCCCGGCCAGCTCCAGGGCCCGCGCCACCGGCATCGGCGCCGGACAGCGGGAGGCCAGGAAGGTGACCAGCTCGCCCACGGTGACCCGGGGCACCGGGCGGGCGTCCTGGAGCATCGCACCCACCCGGCCCGCGCGCACCGACCGCTCGGGCGCCGCGCCGAACAGTTCCACGGCGCCGGCGTCGGGCTCGTACAGCCCGAGCAGCAGGCCGATCGTGGTCGACTTGCCGGCGCCGTTGCGGCCCAGCAGCGCCACGGTCTCCCCGCGCCCGATCCGCAGGTCCACCCCGTCCACGGCGCGCACCGCGCCGTACGTCTTGACCGCCCCCGTGAAGGACACGGCGGTGTTCTCCGTCTGTGTCATGCCTACGACGCTAGGGAGCGCGGGCCCGCCCCGGCAGATGCGCATGTACGGACTCGGGCAGTACGAATGTCACTGTCCCGCTGAGCTGACACAGTGTCAGGAGCCTTCACAACTGTGGAGCCCTGGGCTATACAGAGGGCGCCGGACTGGAACGCGTTCTAGATCGGCCCGTAGCGACCTCGGTGCGGCCGACGGTGCGGACGTCCGCACCGGGGTCTTGAACCGCCAGTGTCAGGAGCCGTATGCCCATCGACGCAAGCCGAGCCCTCGCGGCCGGACCCCGGACCGGCGAGATCTCCTGGACCACCAAGGACGTCCAGCTCTACCACCTCGGCATCGGCGCGGGAGCCAACCCCGACAAGGACGCCCCCGCCACCGACCCCGACGAGCTGCGCTACACCCTGGAGTCCCGGCTGCACGTCCTGCCGAGCTTCGCCACCGTCGCCGGCTCCGGCGCGCCCGGCGTGATCAGCGGGCTGTCCATGCCCGGTGTCGAGGTCGAGCTCGCCAAGGTCCTGCACGGCGGACAGACCCTGGAGATCCACCGCCCCATCCCGGCCGAGGGCACGGCGACCGCGACCCACCGGCTCGCCGCCGTCTACGACAAGGGCAAGGCCGCCATCCTGGTCCTGCGCACGGAGGTCGCCGACGCCGACGGCCCGCTGTGGACGAACGACGCCCAGATCTTCGTACGGGGGGAGGGCGGGTGGGGCGGCGACCGGGGCCCCTCCAACCGGCTCGATCCGCCCAGCGGTGAACCGGACAGGATCGTCGAACGCCCCGTCCGCGAGGACCAGGCCCTCCTCTACCGCCTCTCCGGCGACTGGAACCCGCTGCACGCCGACCCCGAGTTCGCCAAGCTCGCCGGCTTCGACAAGCCCATCCTGCACGGCCTGTGCACCTACGGCATCACGCTCAAGGCGGTCGTGGACACGCTGCTCGGCGGCGACGTGAGCCGGGTGCGGTCGTACGCCACCCGGTTCGCGGGCGTCGTCTACCCGGGGGAGACCCTGCGCATCCGCATGTGGCGGCAGGACGGAAGCGTGCGGGTGGCCGTGAGCGCCGTCGAGCGGGGGGATGCGCCGGTCCTCGTGGACACCGTCGTAGAGCACTCCTGAAACCAGCATCGAGGGGAGCCGCACCATGCGCGCAGCCGTACTGCACGAGATCGGCCAGGAAAAGCTGGAGGTCCTCGACGACGTCGAGGCGGTGGGCTTCGGCCCCGGCAGGGTCAGGGTCCGGGTGCGGGCGACGGGGCTGTGCCACTCGGACCTGTCCGCGATGAACGGGGTGCTGCCGCAGCCCGCGCCGTTCGTGCCGGGGCACGAGGGTGCGGGCGAGATCCTCGAAGTGGGGGAGGGCGTAAGGCACTTGAAGGCGGGCGACCGGGTCGTCATCTGCTGGCTGCCCGCCTGCGGCGCCTGTCCGGCCTGCAGGCGCGGGCAGACCGAGCTGTGCCTGGCCGGGTTCATGAACGCGGGCACCCCCAACTTCAGGCGCTCCGGCGGTGACGTCTTCGGCTTCGCCGGCACCGGCACCTTCGCCGAGGAGGTCGTGGTCGACGCCGGCTGCGCGGTGCCGATCCCGGACGACGTGCCCTTCGACATCGCCGCGCTGATCGGCTGCGGGGTCACCACCGGTCTCGGTGCCGCCCTCAACACCGCCGATGTGGAGGCCGGTTCGTCGGTCGCCGTCATCGGGTGCGGAGGGGTCGGCATCTCGGCGGTGCAAGGGGCGCGGCTGAAGGGCGCCGCCGAGATCGTCGCCGTGGACCCGGTCGCCTCCCGGCGCGAGTCGGCCCTCAGGTTCGGGGCCACGAAGGCGGTCGCGCCGGAGGAGCTGGCCGACGCCAAGCAGCAGGTCACCGGCGGCGAGGGCTTCGACTACGTCTTCGAGGTCGTCGGGAGGTCCGCCACCGCCCGCACCGCCTACGAGAACACCCGGCGCGGCGGCACCCTCGTCGTGGTCGGCGCCGGCGCCATGGACGACTTCCTGCGGCTCAACATGTTCGAGCTGTTCTTCGACGAGAAGCGCATCCTGCCGTCCATGTACGGCGGCGGCGACGTGCTGCGCTCCTACGAGCGCACCATCGCCCTGTGGCGGGCCGGCCGCGTCGACCTGGCGGGCCTGATCACCCACCGGGTCCAACTGACCGGGATCAACGAGGCACTGGACCAGATGCGTACCGGGACCGCCCTGCGTACGTGCATCGAGATCTGAGGACGGGGACCGGCATGGCACTGCCATCCGAGGGACCTTTGAAGGGGCTGTCCGCCGTCGTCACGGGTGCGGGACGCGGGCTCGGCCGGGCCGAGGCCCTGGAACTCGCGCGGCTCGGCGCGGCCGTCGTCGTCAACGACTACGGGCAGCCCGGCCGGGACGGCTCGGGGGAGGCCTCGGCGGGACCGGCCGAACAGGTCGCCGCCGAGATCCGCGCACAAGGCGGCCGGGCGGTCGCCCACACCGGAGACGTCGCCGACTTCCAACAGGCCGAAGAGCTGGTGCAGTCGGCGATCGCCGAGTTCGGCAGGCTCGACATCCTCGTCAACAACGCGGGCATCCTGCGTGACCGCATGGTCTTCTCCATGACCGAGGACGAGTGGGACTCGGTGATCCGCGTCCACCTCAAGGGCCACTTCAACACCACCCACTTCGCCGCCCGGCACTGGCGGGAGCGGTCCAAGGCGGCCGGGGGGGAGAAGGTCTACGGGCGGATCGTCAACACCTCCTCGGAGGCGTTCCTCGCCGGCTCCGCCGGGCAGCCCAACTACGCTGCCGCGAAAGGCGGAATCGTCGGCCTGACCACCTCCACCGCCCTCGCCCTCGCCAGGTACGGCGTCACGGCCAACGCCATCTGCCCGCGCGCCCGGACCCGGATGACCGAGGACGTCTTCGCCGGGTTCGAGCAGCCCACCGAGGGTCTGGACCCGCTGGCCCCCGAGCATGTCGCCCCGCTCGTCGGCTACCTGGCCGCACCGGCCGCCGCCCGGGTCAACGGGCAGCTGCTCGTCGTGCACGGCGGCATGGTCGCGATCGTCGAACGGCCGCGGGTGCAGGCGAAGTTCGACAGCAAGCAGGAGACGTTCAGCTACGACGAGCTCGACGCGCTGCTCACCCCGCACTACGCGGACCGGCCGCCGGGGGAGACCTTCGCGGCTGCGGAGGTGCTGGGGCTGAAGCGTGGGTGACAACGGGTGAGGAAAGACGGAGAGGGGGCGCCCGTCGGACGCCCCCTCCTTTCGTTTCCCACCGTCAGGCAGCCGCCTCCGCGGTCTCCTCGGCCGGCTTGCGGTGCCGGCCGTGCGGAGCGGACTCGCTCTCCTGGGCCGCGATCTGGCCCCGGTGCCGGCCGTGGCCGGCAGCCTCCTGAGAGTCGGCAGACAGCTGGTTCGTGGTGCTGGTGTCGCTCATCGGAAGTATTCACCCCGTCAACATGATCTTTCGTACAGCCGGGCGAGTCTAACCGGCGCACCACGGGCCGAATCCAGGCGCACACGCCAACCGGCACTAGTTCGTTACAAGACGTCCCAGAGGCGCCTGCTGCAACGGCACCGGACGCGCCATCACCGGCCCCGGAGCGCCCGGCGCCACAGGCTCGGGAGCGCCCGGTTCCGCGGGCGCCGAAGCCGGTTCCGCCGGTTCCGGCGTGCCCCATGCCGCGGGCTGCGGAGCGCCTGGTGCGGCAGGCTCCGGAGTACCTGGTCCCACAGGTTCCGGAGGATCCGGTTCCGTCGGCTCCGGGGACGCCCCGAGCGCCCCGGAAGCCGTGCCGTCCCGGACCGGACCCTCCAGACCCGCGCCCCCGGATCCCCCCGAACCCCCCATGACCGCGGCAGTACCGCTCCCCGCGGCCATCTCCCCCCTGGGCGCCGTCAGCTCCGCCACGCCGCACGGAGTCTCCTCCGTGGTGTACGGCAGCCGCAGCACCCCGTCCCGTGTCCACAGCCCGGCCCCGGCCCGCCAGCCCCCGGGCGCCGGGAGATGACTCACCTCCCGCCCGGCCGGCCGCCAGATGCCCACCCAGCTGTTGCCGAACGGCCCGTCGACGCGCAGCGCCACCGCGCAGTTCTCCGGCATCAGCACCTGCCCCGGCTGGATCGCGAACGGTCTCACCGCGCAGTCCGGCACCCTGAGGCACTCCGGGAAACGCACCGGCAGCGTGCTGCCGAGCACGCCCCAGCCCAGCCGTTCCCGCCCCGGCGAGGGCGCGTCGGAGGAGATGAGCAGCAGCCCGCTGTCGGGGTCGGCGAGCAGTAGCCGGTCGTCGCTCCCGGCCGCGATCTGCAAAAGCGGCGAGACCTCCGCGCGCTCCAGGTCCACCACGACCGTCTTGACCGGCCCGCCGGCCGGCTCCCGGTCCAGCGCCAGCATCCGCCCGGCGCGGTCCAGCCAGACCCCGCCCGAACAGCGCCCCGGCACCTCGGCGAGCCGCTCGGGCCCGAACGCCCCGCCCGCCACCAGCCACACCGCACTCGACCGGGGCCCTACGGCGAGGGCGTACGCCCGTACGCCTCCCGGGGCGGGCGGCAGCAGCGTGAGCCGGGTGCCGGGCTCGGGGCACTCCACCGCGCCCAGCGGCAGCTCACCGGTGCCGGGGCCGGTCGGGTACAGCAGCGAGAAGGCGTGCCGGTGCTCGACCAGCCGGTGGATCAGCACCCGGCCGTCGGACAGGGGCTGCACCTCGGTGCCGGGCTCCTCGGGCTGGTTGCCGGGCAGCGGTACGGCGTACGGCTCCGGGCCGTCCAGGGTCCAGCGCTCGGGGAACCAGCAGTCCCCGGCCGGGGCGAGCCGGGCCGCGTACGCGCCGTCCGCCGTCACGGCGAACGCCGTCCCCGGCACACTGTCGTGCCCGCCCGTGGAGGGGGGTTCGATCGCACAGGCCGTCATCGTTCGGTCACCTCCGGCGACGAAGCTAGTTTTCGTACGCACAGGCGGGGGACGGGGCGACTCCTGCTTCACACATACGGGTGGCGCAGAAGCGATTCACCTGAGGAAAGCGGGGCCTTTGTGCTGAGCGGGGTCAGACCGGACGGATGCGGTACGGCCGCCGGGACCAGCCAGGTAGCCTTACCTTCGTGCCCCGTCTGTCTGAAGTCATCGCCGCGCTGGAGAACCTGTGGCCCGCCGAGCGGGCCGAGTCCTGGGACGCGGTCGGCACGGTCGTGGGCGACCCCGACCAGGAGGTCACCCGGGTCCTGTTCGCCGTCGACCCCGTGCAGGAGATCGTCGACGAGGCGGTGAAGCTGGGCGCCGACCTGCTGGTCACCCACCACCCGCTCTATCTGCGCGGGACGACCACGGTCGCGGCCACCCACTTCAAGGGCCGTGCCGTGCACACGCTGATCAAGAACGACATCGCGCTGCACGTGGCCCACACCAACGCCGACACGGCGGACCCGGGTGTCTCGGACGCGCTCGCGGGCGCGCTGGACCTGAGGGTCGTACGCCCCCTGGTCCCGGACCCCACCGATCCGGAGGGCCGCCGCGGCCTCGGCCGCGTCTGCGAACTCGACCACCCGCTCACCGTCCGCGAGCTGGCCGCGCGCGTGGCCGAGCGGCTGCCGGCCACCGCGCAGGGCATCCGGGTGGCGGGTGACCCCGAGCGGCTCGTCCGCACGATCGCCGTCAGCGGCGGCTCCGGCGACAGCCTCTTCGACCAGGTCCGCGCGGCCGGAGCCGACGCCTTCCTCACCGCCGACCTGCGCCACCACCCGGCGTCCGAAGCCGTCGCCCACACCCCCCTCGCGCTGCTCGATGCGGCGCACTGGGCCACCGAGTGGCCCTGGTGCGAGCTGGCCGCGAGCCAGCTCGACGAGATCTCCGACCGCCACGGCTGGGACCTTCGCGTCCACGTCTCCAAGACGGTCACCGACCCCTGGACCGCCCACGCGGCGTCCACCACCTCTAGCACCTCTAGCTGATTCGGGAGCCCCCAACTGAACGCCGCGCCCGCCGACCAGATCCGCCTCCTCGACGTCCAGGACCTCGACGTCCGCCTGCAGCAGCTCGCGCACAAGCGGAGGTCGCTGCCCGAGCACGCCGAGATCGACTCGCTGAACAAGGACCTCGTCCAGCTGCGGGACCTGCTCGTCGCCGCGCAGACCGAGGAGAGCGACACCGCCCGCGAGCAGACCAAGGCCGAGCAGGACGTGGACCAGGTGCGCCAGCGCGCCGCCCGCGACCAGCAGCGCCTGGACTCCGGCGCGGTCACCTCGCCCAAGGACCTGTCCAACCTCCAGCACGAGATCGCCTCCCTCGCCAAGCGGCAGGGCGACCTGGAGGACGTGGTGCTGGAGGTCATGGAGCGCCGCGAGGCCGCGCAGGAGCGGGTGAGGGAGCTGACCGAGCGCGTCGCGTCGGTGCAGGCGAAGATCGACGACGCGGGCGGCCGCCGGGACGCCGCGTTCGAGGAGATCGACGGCGAGGTGGCGACGGTGACGAAGGAGCGCGAGGTCATCGCGGGCAGCATCCCCGCCGAGCTGCTCAAGCTCTACGACAAGCTGCGCGCGCAGCAGGGCGGCATCGGCGCGGCCAAGCTGTACGCCCGCACCTGCCAGGGCTGCCGTCAGGAGCTGGCCATCACCGAGCTGAACGAGATCCGGGCGGCGGCGCCGGACACGGTGGTGCGCTGCGAGAACTGCCGCCGCATCCTGGTGCGTACGGCCGAGTCGGGTCTGTAAGAGTCGGTAAGGGGCTTCAGGGGTGCGGGAGTTCATCGTCGAGGCGGACGGCGGGTCGCGGGGCAATCCGGGGCCCGCGGGCTACGGCACGGTGGTGCGTGACGCGGCCACGGGCGAGCCGCTGACCGAGGTGGCCGAGTACATCGGCGTCGCCACCAACAACGTGGCCGAGTACCGGGGCCTGCTGGCCGGCCTGCGCGCCGCCCACGCCCTCGACCCGACCGCGACGGTGCACGTCCGCATGGACTCCAAGCTCGTCATCGAGCAGATGTCGGGCCGCTGGAAGATCAAACACCCCGACATGAAGCCCCTGGCCACCGAGTCGAGGTCCGTCTTCCCCCCGGACCAGGTCACCTACGAGTGGATCCCCCGCGAGCAGAACAGACACGCGGACCGCTTGGCGAACGAGGCGATGGACGCGGGGGTGAGGGGAGAGCAGTGGTCACCCTCGGAGTCCACGGCGGCTCTGGACACCTCGTCGTCCGCCGCCGGCGGACAGCGTCCTGCCGCCCCCGACGAGCAGCGGGTCTCGACCCCGGGGTGGGGCAGCGCCCCGGACCTCGGTGCCCCCGCCACCTTCGTGCTGCTCCGCCACGGCGAAACCCCCCTCACCCCCCAGAAGCGCTTCTCCGGCAGCGGCGGCACCAACCCCTCCCTCTCCGCCGCCGGCCGCGAACAGGCCCACCGCACGGCCGAGGCACTGGCCAGGCGCGGCACCGTCCAGGCCGTCATCGCCTCCCCCCTCACCCGCACCCGCGAGACCGCGGCCATCGTCGCCACCCGCCTCGGCCTCGACGTGACGATCGAAGAGGGCCTGCGTGAAACGGACTTCGGCGCCTGGGAGGGCCTCACGTTCGGCGAGGTCCGCGAGCACTACCCCGAGGACCTGAACGCCTGGCTCGCCGACCCGGAGGCCCACCCCACCGGCGGCGGCGAGAGCTTCGCCGAGACGGCCACCCGGATCGCGGCCACGCGTGACAAGCTGGTCGCCGCCCACGCGGGCCGCACGGTCCTGCTGGTCAGCCATGTGACCCCGATCAAGACCTTCGTCCGCCTCGCCCTCGGCGCCCCGCCCGAGTCTCTGTTCCGCATGGAACTGTCGGCGGCGTCTCTGTCGGCGGTGGCCTACTACGCGGACGGCAACGCGAGCGTACGGCTGTTCAACGACACGTCCCACCTGCGTCCCTGAGCCCCGCCGCCCCCCGCGCCAGCTCCTCGACCCGCGCCCAGTCCCCGGCGGCCACCGCCTCCGCCGGGATCATCCAACTGCCGCCCACGCAGCCCACGTTGGGCAGCGCCAGATACTCCGGCGCGCTCGCCGGCCCGATCCCGCCGGTCGGGCAGAAGCGGGCCTGCGGCAGGGGTCCGGCCAGCGACTTCAGATAGGCCGTACCGCCCGCCGCCTGCGCGGGGAAGAACTTCATCTCCCGCACCCCGCGCTCCAGCAGCGCCACGACCTCCGAGGTGGTCGACACCCCGGGCAGGAACGGCACCCCGGACCCGCGCATCGCCGCCAGCAGCGCGTCCGTCCACCCGGGGCTGACCAGGAACCGCGCCCCCGCCGCCACGCACGCGCCGACCTGCTCCGGCCTGATCACCGTGCCCGCGCCGACGACGGCCCCGGGCACCTCGGCGGCGATCGCCCGGATCGCGTCCAGCGCCGCCGGAGTCCTCAGCGTCACCTCGATCGCCGGCAGCCCGCCCGCCACCAGCGCCCGCGCCAGCGGTACGGCGTCGGCGGCGTCGGAGACGACCACGACGGGCACGACGGGCGCGAGATCCAGGACGGAGGCAGCCGAAGAGGAGGGCGGCGGTGAGGTCATGCCCTCATCGTGCCCAGCCGCTGCAGCACACGCAATGAACGTTGCGCATGCTGCAATGCCCCGAGGTCCTCAGTGGATCTCTTCCACCAGCACGTCCAGCGACCACGCCCTGCCCGCCCTGCCCGGCGCCTCCGCCTCCACGACGTACCCGAGCTCCCGCAGCACCCCGACCAGCTCGGCGGGGTTCTCCGGGGCGGTACCGGCCGTCAGCAGACTCCGTACGATCCGGCCCTTGGTCGCCTTGTTGAAGTGGCTGACCACCTTCCGGGTGGGCGCGTGCAGTACCCGTACCGTCGCCGTGCGCCCCGCGAGCTCGCCCTTCGGCCTCCAGGCCGCCGCGTACGCCGAGGAGCGCAGATCCAGCACCAGGCCGTCCCCGGCCGCCTCGGGCAGCACCTCGGCCATCGGCGCCCGCCAGTGTCCGGCCGGCGTGCCGAGCCCCGGCAGCTTCACGCCCATCGAGCAGCGGTAGGAGGGGATGCGGTCCGTGACCCGTACGGCGCCCCACAGGCCGGAGAACACCAGCAGCGAGTCCGCCGCGCGCTTCCCGGCCGCCGCGTCCAGGGTGGCCAGGCCGAGGGCGTCGTAGAGGACACCGGTGTAGATCTCCCCGGCGGGACGGGCGCCGGCCGTGCGCAGGACGGCGTTCTTCGCGACCTCGCCGCGCAGCCCCTCGCTCAGCCCGAGCACCTCGCGCGCCTTCTCCTCGTCACCCGTGCACAGCTCGACCAGCTCGGTGAGCACGGCCTCCCGCGCGGCGGTCAGCCCCGGCAGGGACAGCGACTGAAGGTTCAGCGGGGCGCCCTCGCCCGAGCTCGCCTTGCCTTCCGAGGGCGGCAGCAGGACCAGCAACACGTACTCCTCACGTAGACCTCCGCGACAGCGTACGGCGTGCCGCCCTCGCGACCCCGACCTACGCTCGCTGTATGCCCCGCCGCAAGATCCGCGTGACCGGTGCCCCCGAGGCTCCCCTGCGAGCGGCCCTCGCCGCGCTGCGTGCCGAGCTCGGGCTGCCGCAGGACTTCCCGCCCGAGGTGCGGGCCGAGGCCGAGCGCGCGGCGAAGGCGCCCGCCCTGCCGTCGTACGACGCCACGGACGTCCCCTTCTTCACCCTCGACCCCCCGGGCGCCACCGATCTCGACCAGGCGACGCACCTCTCCCGGCAGGGCACCGGATACCGGGTCCGGTACGCCATCGCCGACGTCGCCGCCTTCGTCGTACCCGGCGGAGCGCTGGACGCCGAGGCGCACCGGCGGGTGAACACCCTCTACCTCCCCGACGGGAGGATCCCGCTGCACCCCACCGTGCTCGGCGAGGGCGCGGCAAGCCTGCTGCCGGACCAGGTCCGCCCGGCCGTGCTGTGGACGATCGACCTGGACGCGGAGGGCCGGACCATCGCCGTCGACGTGTGCCGCGCCCTCGTCCGCAGCCGCGCCGGACTCGACTACGCGCGCGTGCAGAGGGAGATCGACACCCGGGCCGCCGAGGAGCCGGTCGCGCTGCTCAAGGAGATCGGCGAGGCCCGGGAGCGACAGGAGACCGAACGCGGCGGCATCTCCCTGAACGTGCCCGAGCAGGAGATCACCGAGCAGGACCACACCTACGTCCTCGGCTACCGGGCCCCGCTGCCCGCCGAGGGCTGGAACGCCCAGCTGTCCCTGCTCACCGGGATGGCCGCCGCCGACCTGATGCTCGCCCACGGCACCGGCATCCTGCGCACCCTCCCGGCCGCCCCGGACGGCGCCGTCGCCCGGCTGCGCCATACCGCGACCGCGCTGCACATCGACTGGCCGCACCATGTGTCGTACGCCGCGCTGATCCGGACCCTGGACCCGCACCACGCCCACCACGCGGCCTTCCTCCAGGAGTGCACCACCCTGTTGCGCGGCGCCGGTTACACCGTCTTCCGGGACGGCGTCCTCCCCGCGATCACGACCCACTCCGCCGTCGCCGCCCCCTACACCCACTGCACCGCCCCGCTGCGGCGCCTCGCCGACCGCTACGCCTCGGAGCTCTGCCTCGCCGCCGTCGCCGGCCAGGCCCCGCCCGACTGGGTGCTCGCCGTGCTCGACGCGCTGCCCCGGCGGATGGCCGACGGCTCCCGGATCGCCGGCACGGTCGAGCGCGAGTGCGTGGACATCGTCGAGGCGGCCCTGCTCAAGGACCGGGTCGGTGACGTCTTCGACGGCTGTGTGGTCGACGTCGACGAGCACCGGCCGACCGCCGGGACGGTCCAGGTGGACTCCCCGGCGGTCATCGGCCGCATCGAGGGCGACCGGCTGCCGCTGGGCGAACGCCTGCGGGTCCGGCTGGTCCGGGCCGACCCGGTGACGGAGAAGGTCCTCTTCACCGTGGCCTGAGGGTCACCGCGGCATGAGGGCCCGGACGAGCGCGCCGGGGTCGTCGGCATGCAGCCGCACCACGCTCACCTCGCGCGCCCGGCCGAGGAAGGACGTGTGGGTGACGGGCTCGGCGAGTTCGAGCGTGACCGACGTCTGCGAGCCGACGGCGAGGTCGAGCGTCTCGTCCGCGGGAGTGTGCGTGTTCCGCGTCTCCCGGCGCACGACGCTGATCGCCTCCCGTGGTATCCGCAGGTCCACATGGACGCCGTAGCGCACCCGCAGCGTCTCCGGGGTCAGCACATGGGGGCGGACCACGCAGGCCGCGTGCAGGGCGACGACGAACAGCACGGTGTAGATGTCCAGCACCAGCAGGACGTCGTGCGCGGTGGGCATGCCGCGCAGCATCGCGGACACGCCGACCGTCTCGACCAGGCAGACGAAGACGAGTCCGGCCATCGTCGCGCCCTGCCCGCGCATGTACCCGAACGCCCGCCCGCCGGCGGTGCCCTGAGTGCGCCGGGCCGGCCACAGCACGAGGCTCGCGCAGAGCCGCGCCTCGTGCCCGGCCAGCCGCCCCAGTGTGCCCAGCACCCTCATCTTCCCCCTCCCGCAAGGAGATTGAGGCCGCGGCGGATCGCCTCGGCCTGCGCCGGCGCGAAGTCGGCGTACAGGGCGCGCAGTACGGCGTGGTCGGCGTCGGCCGTCGCCGCCGGCAGCAGCCCGGCCGGGACACAGTCGGCCAGGGCGCGCGCCGCCTCCCCCACGCGCGGGTCGTCCGGTTCCGCGTCCGCGAGCGCGTCCAGCAGCGCGTACACCTCCCGGGCCCGGGCGAGGGCGCCCGGGGTGTCCAGGGCGCCACGCAGCGCGGACATCAGCCGCTCCCGGTCCTCGGGCGCCGCCCCGGTGTCGATCAGGGCGAGCACCTCGCGGTCCCTGGCGGCCATGGGGGAGTCGTCGCCGGGAAACTCGGCGAGCAGCGTGGCCAGTTGAGGTGAGACCGGGCCTTCGGCCGGCAGTTCCCCGGCGTCCAGCAGCGCCCGCAGCCGCCGCCGGCGCTCCCGGATCTCCGCCTCCTGCCGGGCGAGGTCCTCGTCGAGTTCGGTGAGCACCTCGACCAGGTCCTTCCCGGCGTCGTCGGCGAGCACGTCCCGCGCCTCGGTCAGGCCCAGCCCCAGCTCGGTCAGCCGTCTGATCCGGGCGAGGACGACGGCGTGCCGGAGCGTGTAGTGACGGTAGCCGTTGGAGAGGCGCTCGGGCTCGGGCAGCAGGCCCAGGTGGTGGTAGTGCCGCACGGTGCGCGTCGTGACGCCGACGGCGGCGGCGAGTTCTCCGATCCGCATGGGACCAGTACAGACGTTGACGTCGCGGCAGGGTCAAGCGGCGGCTTGCGGCAGGCCGAGCCAGCGTTCCAGGGGTTCCGGCAGGCCCTTGCCGCCCTCGTCCTCGCCGGCCCAGGCGACGTAACCGTCCGGCCGTACGAAGAGCCCCTTCAGGGCGGGCCGGTCCGGGCACGCGGCCGTGAGGACGTCCAGCCGGTCGCCGTACCCCTCGGTGTGGGCGCGCAGCGCGGGGTCGTCGGCGAGGTCGAGCAGCAGGGCGCGGCCGGTGTGCAGGTGGTCGCCGAGCCGGGAGCCGTCCGCCAGCACCAGGTCGGGGGCGCTGGCGCCGGTCAGCGGGTGGTCGCCGGGCAGGTCGTAGCGCTGCCAGATGCCGGAGATCCTGCTCACGAAGTAGGTCGTGCCCGTGGTGGTCAGCGCCAGGTCGGTGACCACCCGGCGCAGGGCGCGGGCGTGCCCGTCCGGGCGCATCACCGCGATCTGGGCCCGCGTCCAGTCGAGCACCCACGCGCCGATCGGGTGCCGCTCGGCGGTGTAGCTGTCCAGCAGGGACTCGGGCGCCGTGCCGCGTACGACGGCGGCCAGCTTCCAGCCCAGGTTCATCGCGTCCCCGAGGCCGAGGTTGAGTCCCTGCCCGCCGAACGGCGAGTGGACGTGCGCCGCGTCGCCCGCGAGCAGCACCCGGCCCTTGCGGTAGTCGGTGGCCTGGCGGGCGTTGTCGGTGAACCGCGTCGCGGTGATCACCTTGTGGACGGTGACCTCGGGCACGCCCGACACCCGGCGCAGACCGGCCTCGAGCTCCCGGGCGGTGACGGGCGCGGACCGGTCGGCCGGGGGTCCGTCGAACTCCACGGTGAGGATCCGGCCGGGGAACGGCCCGTTGACGTACGTCCCCACGTCGGTGGTGTTCCAGCCCACGCCCAGCCGCTCGTCGCCGGACATCTCCACGACCGCCTGATAGCCGGTGATCTCGGGGTCCGTGCCCGGGAAGTCGAACCCGGCGAGCTTGCGGACGGTGCTGCGGCCGCCGTCGCAGCCGACCAGCCAGCCGGCCCGGACCGTCCCGTCACCGGTGTGCACGGCGACCCCGTCCGCGTCGGCGTCGAAGCCGGTCAGCTCCACGCCCCGGCGCACCTGAACCCCGAGCCGCGCGGCCCGCCGGGCCAGGATCCGCTCCAGCTCGGCCTGGGGCACGCCGAGCCCGCTGTCGGCGGCGGGGCCGACGTCCTCCCAGGCGGGGTCGGAGCCGTCGAAGAGGTCGGGGTCCATCGCGATCCCGGCGAAGTGCCCGGCGAACTTGGGCGGGGTCTTCATGGCGGCCTTGGCCCCGCCGCTCTCCCTGAAGGCACGCAGCCGTTCCCGCACCGCCTCCCACACCGACGCCAGCTCGGGCAGCAGCCCCCGCCGGTAGAGGGCGACCGCGCTCGGGATGTTGACCGAGCCCGCCTTGATCGTCTCGTCCACCTCGGTCAGCCGCTCCACGACCAGCACCCGCGCCCCGCCGAGCCCCAGCTCACAGCCGAGGAAGAGGCCCACGGGGCCGGCGCCGGCCACCACCACGTCGTAGTCCGTGTCCGCGTGATCCGTCGTCGTCATGCCCTCACTGTAGTGACTAAAAGTTTTGAGTGGCTATAGTTTTCCGCATGAGCGAGGAACCGGACGAGGGCCTTCCACTGAGGGAGCGCAAGAAACGCGCCACGCGGCAGCGGATCTCGGACATCGCGACGGGGCTCTTCGTGGAGCGGGGCTTCGACGCGGTGACGGTCGCCGAAGTGGCCCGGGTGTCCGGCGTCTCGGCGATGACCGTCTTCAACTACTTCCCGCGCAAGGAGGATCTCTTCCTCGACCGCATCCCGGAGGCCGTCGGGCTGTTCGCCGCCGCCGTACGGGAGCGCACGGCGGACGAGACCCCGCTGGCCGCCCTGCACCGGCTCGCGCTCCAACTCCTCGACCGGCGGCACCCGTTGAGCGGGGTGGGGGAGACCTTCCTGCCCTTCTGGCGGACCGTGATCGCCTCGCCCGCCCTGCGCGCCCGCGCCCGCGAGGGCGTCGAGGAGGTGGAGCGGGCGCTCGCGACCGCCCTCGGGGAGGCAGGCGGGCCGGATCCGCCCCTCCTGGCGGCCCTGACCGTGGCGGCGTACCGCACGGTCTACGTCACCTCCGCCTGCCGGCTGCTGGCCGGGGACCCGGTGCAGGAGGTGGCGCGGGATCACCGGATGCGGCTGGAGTCGGCGTTCGGGGCGCTGGAGCGGATGGTTCCCTGAGGTGGGCCGCCACCCGGCCCAGCCAGTCCTGAAGGGCGCCGGGGCGCCGTCGAAGAGCCGGCACCCGGCCCTCCACCCCCACCTGTACCGCCTCGCCACCGAACAGCCCCCGCCCCGTGCCGAACTCCGGCCGTTCCCGCGGAAGCCGACCTGGGTGCGGCATGGAAGCGGGGCCCGAAAGCGTTGCACTCTTGGTTGGAGAGGGGTGATGGGGGATGGCGGAACAGGCGCTGTGGACGCGCGCCCGGCTGGGGCACGGCGGACCTCCGCTGGACCTGCTGACGGCGAACTTCCGCCGGCACACCTACGCCCCGCACGCCCATGACGAGTACACGATCGGCGTCTGCGTCGGCGGCAGTGAGGTGATCGACTACCGGGGCGGCCACATCCGCACCGGCCCCGGCACGATCGTCGTCCTCGACCCGGGCGAGATGCACACCGGCGGCCCCGGCAACGCCACCGACGGCTACGCCTACCGCGCCCTGTACGCCGAGCCGTCCCTCCTGGCCGACGGCACCCTCTGCGGCCTCCCGCACTTCCGCGAACCCCTCCTGGACGACCCCGAGCTGGCCGGGGCCCTCCACCGCGCCCACACGGAACTCGCCGCCTGCCCGGACCCGCTGCAGGCCGAGTCCGTCCTGCCCTGGCTGCTGACGGCCCTGGCCCGCCGCCACTCCACGGCCAGGGCCACCTCCGACGAGATCCCCGGCGCGGGCGCGATCGCCCTGACGGTCCGCGACCGCCTCGCCGACGACCTCACGGCACCCCCACCGCTGGCCGACCTCGCGGCCGAGCTGGGCCTGTCCCGCTACCAGCTCCTGCGCGCCTTCCGTACGACCATGGGCATACCCCCGTACGCCTGGCTCGCCCAGTACCGGGTGAGCAGGGCGCGCGGACTGCTGGAGGCGGGCCTGCGCCCGGCCGAGGTGGCAGGGCTGGTGGGCTTCGCCGACCAGGCCCATCTGACCCGCTGGTTCCGCAGGGTGCTCGGGGTGACGCCGGCGGCGTACCGCAACAGCGTTCAAGACGCCCGGTGAGGCGCCGGCCGAAACTCACCGTATGACTGCACGCGGCTGGTTCCTGTTCTCCCTCATGGGAGTGATCTGGGGCATCCCCTATCTCATGATCAAGGTGGCGGTGACCGAGGTGTCCCCGTCGGTGCTGGTGTTCACGCGCTGCGCGCTCGGCGCGGCCCTCCTGCTCCCCTTCGCCGTACGGCAGGGCGGCCTGCTCACGACCGTACGCACCCACTGGCGCCCCATGCTGGCCTTCGCGTGCCTGGAGATCATGATCCCCTGGTTCACCCTCACGGACGCCGAACGGCACCTGTCCAGCTCGACGTCGGGCCTGCTGATCGCGGGGGTACCGATCGTGGGCCTGATCGCGGCCCGTCTCCTGGGCGACACGGAACACCTGGGAGCCCGCCGGCTGTCCGGCCTCGCCCTCGGGCTGGCCGGCGTGACGGTCCTGACCCTGCCCCACCTGACCGGCGGCGACGGCCGCTCCCTGGCGGAGGTCCTGGTGACGGTCGTGGGCTACGCGACCGCTCCGCTGATAGCCGCGCGCCGCATGAAGGACGTCCCGTCACTCCACCTGACCTCGGCCTGCCTGACCCTGGCGGCGCTGGTCTACGCCCCGCTGGCGATGGCCACGCGCCCGACGTCCGTCCCCTCGTCCTCCGCGCTGGCGTCCCTGGCCGGCCTGGGTGTGCTCTGCACGGCGGTGGCCTTCGTGGCGTTCCTGGAGCTGATCAAGGAGGCGGGCCCGACGCGGGCGACGGTGATCACGTACGTCAACCCGGCGGTGGCGGTGGCGGCGGGCGCGATCTTCCTGGACGAGCGCCTGTCCGCGACGGTCCTGATGGCCTTCGCCCTGATCCTGATGGGCTCGGTCCTGGCGACGGCGGCAGCGGGTCCGCGCCGCTCCCGGCGCCCGGTACCATGGTCGACACGGCAGACGAGCCGGGCGGACGGCCGCGTGGAGTCCCCCTAGGGGGCTTCCCGAGGAACGTCCGGGCTCCACAGGGCAGGGTGGTGGCTAACGGCCACCCGGGGTGACCCGCGGGACAGTGCCACAGAAAGCAAACCGCCCGGGGCTGCGGCCCCTGGTAAGGGTGAAACGGTGGTGTAAGAGACCACCAGTGCCCAGGGTGACCTGGGCAGCTAGGTAAACCCCACCCGGAGCAAGGTCAAAAGGAAACACTCCGGTGTTTCTGCGCGGACGCTCGAGGGCTGCCCGCCCGAGTCCGCGGGTAGACCGCACGAGGCCGGTGGCAACACCGGCCCTAGATGGATGGCCGTCGCCCCGACGCCCGCGAGGGCACCGGGGAACAGAACCCGGCGTACAGCCCGACTCGTCTGCCATGGGGGCCCTGACCAGGGAACGTCCTGGCCGGGGCCTTTGTGTGTCCGGCTGGGGTTTCTGCCCGCACCTGCGGCCTCGCGGGGGTTCCCGGGTGACTGCGCACGCGCTGTGCACCGCGGCCGGGTGCCATGGGGCCTACGCCCCTGCCCCGTTCCCGGCTGCAACAAGGACATGGCTGGAGGCAGCGGCGTGCCTGTGACGTACGGCATGCCCACTTTCCGGTCAGTCGTGCACCGGGGCGGCGTCAAGATTCCGTGAGCAGGAAAGATCACGAGTATCGTGCCCGGGTTGCTTCTGTTACGGATGGAGATGGCAGGGGCACCACAAACCAGTGGCTGAGGTGCCGCTGAGGTGCTGACCGCACGGGGGAGGACTCGATGGCCGACAACACGGGGGATCCGCAGGCAACGGCGGCTGCGCTGGAATCGGCGGCCGGCGCGCTGGCCGCGTCCGGCATCGGGCCGATCGCAGGCATCGGGGCCGTCATGGCCCGGGAACTGCGGGTCGAGGCCGAGACTTTGACCGCCTTCAGGAACCGGGTGAACGACCTCCTGACCCGGCTGGAGAACTCGAAGGCCGCCCCGCACAGGATCGCGGACGGCGCCCTGCCGACGGGCCGGCTGGGCAACTTCGACGAAGCCGACGCGCTCCACGGTGCCTACACCCAGGTGCATTCCCAACTGGAGCGCCTTTCCAAGATGCTGGCGCTGCAGATCGAGGGGCTGATGGTCACGGTCGACGCGTCGAAGAGCAACTATCACCATCTCGACGTCGACGTTCGCGATCGCCTGCACCGCATCCGTGTCGAAGCCGACAAGCTGGCTGTCGATGAGGCCCGGCCGGAGGCAAAGGGACACGCTGACGGCGGGACGGATGCACCCGGCCATGGCCGACACGGCTCCACGTCCGACTCGCAGGCGGGCGGCCTGTGATGTCCGTGGTGATGAGGCAGCGCGACGGGATGGTGTCGAAAGGGAAGGCGGTGGGACTCCATGTCTGACTTCGCCAACCGCATGTGGGAGTCGGTCAGGCAGGAGCGGTTCCTGCTCCAGGACCCCGAACAGCTGTGGGCCATGGTCGAGTCGGCCGACGGGCCGACGGCCGGCGCCCTCGGAAAGCTTCTGACGGAGGCCGCCAAGACGATCAAGGAGATCGGCGGCGATCTGCTGACCCACAGCATGGCGGTCCAGTGGGAAGGCGAGGGCGGCAAGGCGTTCCGGACCTGGTGCCACCAGGCGGCGCTGACGACAGTGAGCCTGGGCGACTACAGCGAGAACGCAGGCAAATGGCTGGGCCACGCGGCGGACACGCTGCACGAGGTCAAGCCGCAGCTCGAGATCCTGCGCAAGCAGAGCGCGGGCCCGCGCTCGGTGCTGGAGGCGCACGCGGCGAAGGCGACGAACGTCGGCGATCACGGCGGCGGCCCGTCGGACTCCGAGGTGACGAAGGCCAAGACCCAGTACGCCAGCACCCGTGCCGAGGCCGGGGGGCTGATGATGAAGCTCGCCCAGTCGTACACGGCCTCGACGGAGCAGATCAGCGCGCTGGAGGCACCGAGGTTTCCGGAGTTGCCGGAACGGTTCGTACCGCCCAAGGTCGATGATGGAACGCACGTCTCCGCCCCGACCACACAGGAAAGCGCGGGACCAGGGACGGCCAGGCGGGTGAAGTCGAACACGTATGAGGGCGCCGCCGGCTCCCGTTCCGGCGGGGCCGGCCCGGTACCTCAGCCCTCCACGACGCATCGTCTGAAGGACCTGGTCGATGACTCCCATCACGTGCCGCCGAACGCTCACATTGAGGTACCGAACACGGCGATCGACAGCACAGGTTCCCTTCCACCCGCCCCGACCGTGCCTTCCACCCACTCGGCGCCGCCAGCCGGGCCAAACGGCCCGGACGTCAGGACGCCTTCTGCGACAGGCGTGCTCCCACCCGTGTTCGGGGGTGGAACAACGCAGCCACCGGGTGTTCGGGAAGGCGGTTCGCGTCCTGTGTACGGGGGCCGGGGCCCCCTGACCACGCCATCCGGACCGGGCACATCCACGAGCCCGCGTATCCCAGGACGCGGATTCTCCGGCCCCTACGGCCCCGGTGCGACCGGTGGTCAGTCCGGCGCTGAGCCCGGGCCGACCGGCTCCCCCTCTGCCAGAAGCGTCAGTGGCATCACAGGCGGTCGTCCCGTTCCGCCAACGGCGGGACGGCCTGCCGGTGCGATTCCACGTGGCAACGTCGTCGGCGGCACCCCGATCGAGCAGCAAGCTCCCAGCGGCCGTGGCGCCGGGCTGAGAAGCCGTGCCGCAGGAGCCACGCCGGCCCGCGACGAAGACCGCACTGCGAACCGGGAGGGTGCGGCGCGAGGGCGAATGCCTGCCTCGTCCAACGGGATCGTCGGGGGGCAGCCCAGACCTTCCCGAGACCGCAAGCGGGCAGGTTTCACCTCGAGAGGTGTCCGACCCGCAAGCGAAGCGAGCGCAAACGAGCCGTCGCAGCAGCGAGTTGGACCATCGCGTGGTGTCTCCGCCCCCGCCCCGAAGCGTGACGACCGCTCCGCCCGCGACAGGCGTTCTGGCAGCCGCGAGACCGACCGGACGGAGGACAGGGAGCACCAGGCAGAGGAGAAGAAGAAGCGAACGCTCCCACCGCCCCTGCCCGAAGGGCCCGATGGAGACATAGGACGAGAAGGATGACCATGCGCAGCCGCAGCGAGCGGGCAAGCCGGCACAGCCGGGCCGTGTCCGCAGCCGTGGGGGCCTTGTTGGCGAGCATCGCCGTCACTCCCGCGTACGCCGACACCGTCCGCGAGCGGCAGTGGTACCTCGATGCCATGCACGCCGATGAGATGTGGAAGGCCAGCACGGGCAAGGGCATCACGGTCGCGGTGATCGACACCGGTGTCCAGGCCGACATCCCCGATCTGCGGGGCCAGGTCGTGGCCGGCAAGAACTATTCCAGGCGTCCCGGGGACGAACGCAGTGATTACGACGGCCACGGCACCGGCATGGCTGTCCTGATCGCCGGCACAGGCGCCCGTGGCCCCGCCAACGGGTCCTACGGCCTTGCCCCGGGAGCGAAGATCATGCCGATCCGTATCCCGGACTTCATCGAGCAAAGCCGCGCCGATGGCAATCCGGATGATTACCCCACGTACATGGCCAAGGCCATCCGGTTCGCGGCCGATTCGGATGCCCAGGTCATCAATATCTCGCAGGCGAGTACCGCACACTCCCAGGAGCTGACCGATGCTGTCGCCTACGCGCTGTCCAAGGGCAAGCTGATCTTCGCTGGTGTGGGCAATGACGGTGCTGCGCTCAACCAGGTGGAGTACCCAGCGGCTACACCTGGCGTGGTGGGTGTCGGAGCGATCGGCAGCAACGCCAAGGCCACCCAGGAGTCCGAGCACGGCCCGCAGGTCGATCTGGTCGCGCCCGGCGAGGACATGGTCGCCGCGTGCATCGGCGGCACGGAAGTGTGCAAGACGCACGGCACCAGCGACGCCACAGCCCTCGCCTCCGCCTCCGCCGCCCTGATCTGGTCCAGGCACCCGTACTGGACCAACAACCAGGTCCTGCGCGTCATGCTCAACACGGCGAGCAAGCCGACGAGCGGCAAGGAGCGCACCGACTACCTCGGCTACGGCGCCGTCCGCCCCCGCATCGCGCTGACCGACCCCGGCGACCCCGGCCCGGCCGACGTCTACCCTCTGCCCGACTTCAAGCAAGCGGCGCCCAAGACACCCAACGGGTCGGCCACGGCCCCCGCGAAGGATGGCAGCAGCCCATCGCCGGCAGCATCCGCATCTGGGAGCGGCGGCTCTGCACTGCCATGGATTCTCGGGGGCGCTGGAGCCGTAGTGCTTGCCGGTGGGGTTCTCACCGCCGGAGCGGTGCGCAGGCGCCGACGCTCAGCGGCGGCAGCCCAGACTCACGTAGCCATGCCACCGGGGCCGGGGCAGACGCCGTGGTACGGAGACAGCAACTACGGGGGGAGGCCCTGAGATGGCGTGGGACGAGTGGGAACAGCGGAAGGCCGACGCGCCGGCCCGCAGGCAGAGCGGGACTCACGTGCAGAAACGTTCGTAGGCTGAGGCAGCCTGGGCATCACGCAAGCGCGGATCGCGAACCCGAGTGCGGTTTCACACCGGCGGTTTCAGCGGCCGCTCCCGCACCCCCTCCAGATGCCCCTCGAACACCTCCCGTGCCTCAGGTGTCAACGTCCGCAGGGCCACCAACGCCGTGATCGCCACGTCGCACAGTTCCGCCTGGACGTCCTCCCACGTGTGGGTGACGCCCTTGCGAGGGTTCTGGCCGGTGGCCCCGATCACCGCCTCCGCGACTTCGCCGACCTCTTCGGACAGCTTGAGAATGCGCAGGAGCAGGCCCTCCTGTCCCGCGTGCCTGCGGGTGGCCTCCAGGCGGGACCAGAGTTCGTCGATGGTCGGCCAGAGGGCCGTGGCGGCGGTGCCCGTGGTGTCCTGATCGGTCATGCCGGGCAGCTTCCCATGGTCGCGGCACCGCGCCGTACCGGCTACCGGTCATCGGCTACTCCTCGAACAGCACCTCCTGCTGCCCCTCCGCCCTGAACCGCACCCGCTGGTTCCGCGCCCCGATCACCAGTGCCGTCGCCGCCGCCGTGACGCCCAGGGCCACCGGCACCATCCAGCCCCGGTCGAAGACGTGGCCGAGGGCGTGGTCGAGGGAGAGGCGGCCGGGGCCCGTCACCGCGAGGCCCGCTGCCGCGAGGCCGAGGCTCGCCGCGTACTCGTAGCCGCCCTCCTGGGCGAAGAAGCCGTTGGGCAGGTGGACCGTCGCCGCACCGGCCATCGCGCCGGCCGCCGCCGCGCCCGCCGCCGGGGTCGCGAGGCCCAGGGCGAGGAGGGTGCCGCCGCCGGCTTCCGCCAGGCCGGCTGCGGTCGCGCTCGCCCTGCCGGGCGCGTAGCCGACGGACTCCATGAACTGGCCGGTGCCCTCGAGCCCGTGCCCGCCGAACCAGCCGAACAGCTTCTGCGCGCCGTGCGCGGCCAGCACCCCGCCCGTGCCCAGCCGGAGCAGCAGCAGGCCCAGATCACGTCGGTCGGAACAGCTCACGGTGACTCCCGGAAGGAGAGGCGGAGAGGCTCGTGTGCCCACCGTCGCAGGTCCGGCACCGGTCGGCCCGCTGTGGATGGCGTTCGGGTGGCGGGACCGGGGTGGCGGTGTGACTCTGACGCCATGACGATTCAGCCAGCCAAACTCAGCCATCCGGCCGTCCGGGCCTTCGTCAACGCCGTCAACTCCCATGACAGGGAGGGCTTCATGGCGCTGCTCGCCCCCGGCGCCACCATGGCCGACGACGGCTCCGACCGTGACCTCGCCGAGTGGATCGACCGGGAGATCTTCTCCTCCCACGGTCACATGGAGGTCGACAACGAGTCCGCCGGCGGCCGGGCCCTGATCGCCCGCTACCGCAACGACACCTGGGGCGAGATGCGCACCAAGTGGGCCTTCACCGTCGAGGACGACGGGCGGATCTCGCGGTTCGAGACCGGGCAGGCATAGAAGGCTCCGGGTCTTGCCTTCGTGTGCGCTCCACCTCCTGGCGTCCCTGGGCATGACGGACAGCACGAAGAGGACCCTGGGACGAGCCACCGCCGGGCCGAACTGGAATCGCGGCCCCTGAGAGGCGAGCTGCCCGCCGTCGGTGCCGAGGCCGTAGGCCGTAGTCCGTAGAGCGATTTCAGGACCTTGTCCCGTGCCTGCGTCATGCCGGCCGACACCGAGTTGACGGTGATGAACAGCGCGATACCGAGCGCCGGACTCGGGCAGATGCAGACCCGGGCAGATGCCGAACATCCCGTTTCTCGAGGGTACTTGGCGCCCACTGGGGGCGCGGCCACAGGCCAGGGAGGAACCTTGAGCCGCCCTGGGCGAAGGGTGTGCAAGGGCTGAGGAAACCGGGTAACTCATCCGATTTTCATAACGTGGCAAATTCCACGGCCGCGACGGGCCCGCGCTGCCGAATCCGCTGCTGGGCGCGGTGTACCGTCCCCGAGTGCGCGAATGTTCCCGGCTCAGCCGGCGTGCCGTCCTCGGACTGACGGCCGCCGCCCTTCCCCTGTCCGCGTCCACCCCGGCGTCCGCCGCGACCGTGATCGGCGGCGAGCAACTGGCCCGTACCGGCGTCCAGGTGCGCGGTGCCTCCGGACTGCCCGAGAAGCTCACCGCCCGTTCCTGGTTGATCGCCGACTGCGCGAGCGGTGAGGTACTCGCCGCGTTCAACGCGCACCGGCGGCTCCCGCCCGCGTCCACGCTGAAGATGCTGTTCGCGGACACGGTGCTGAAGAAGTTCGACCGCACCGAGCGGTACACGGTGAAGGACTCCGACCTCGCCGACGTACCGGCCGGCTCCAGCCTGGTCGGCGTCAAGCCCGGCATCACCTACACCGTCGAGCAGTTGTGGCAGGGCGTGTTCCTGCGCTCCGGCAACGACGCCGTGCACGTGCTCGCCCACATGAACGGCGGCATCGCCGGCACGGTCGCCGAGATGCAGGCCAAGGCCGAGGACCTGCAGGCCCTGGACACCCATGTGGTCAGCCCCGACGGCTTCGACCACCCGGGCCAGATCTCCTCGGCGTACGACCTCACGCTGTTCGCCCGTCACGGTCTGAAGAACGCCGACTTCCGCGGCTACTGCGGCACGCGGACCGCCGACTTCCCGGCGGGCGGCAGGAAGACCTTCCAGATCCAGAACACCGACCGCCTGCTGACCGGGGCGTGGGGACTGAGGACGTACGACGGCCTGATCGGCGTCAAGAACGGCTACACCAGCCACGCCGGGAACACCTTCACCGGCGCCGCCACCCGGGGCGGCCGCACCCTGCTGGTGACGGTCATGCACCCCGCCGAGGGCAGCAACGCCGTCTACGAGCAGACCGCCGCGCTGCTCGACTGGGGCTTCGGGCCCGGGCGTTCGGCGCGGGCCGTGGGCACGCTGGTCGATCCGCTCAGCGAGGGCGGGGCGAAGGCGGGTCCGGCGCCCGCGCGGAATGCGGCACAGGCGGCGGCCGGCGCGCCCTCCTCGGGTTCCGGCGGCCCGTCCCCCGGACGGCTGGTGGAGGGCGCGGCCGGTACGGCGCTGCTGCTGGCGGCGGCGGGGGCGGTGGTGGTCAAACGGCGGCGCAGGGCGGCTGCGGCGGCAGCACCGGCCGGGACGTCCGAGAGATCCGAGAGGTCCGAGAGGTCCGGGGCGTTCGACAGGCCCGACGGGGATGATGCGGGCGCCACGGAGCCCGGCGGCCGGCACCGGCGCTGAACAGTGCGGCGGCCGTTCCACCGACCGGCGTGCACCTCGCGTCCCGTCGCGAGGTCCACCCCCAACTCCGGCCCGGTGGAACGGCCGTCGCCTCCCCCCTCGGTGATGGCTGCGGAATCCCCGTGCTTCAACTGTGAAGCTCTCGTGAAGGAAAGTTGAGCATATAGGCGCGACATGCCGCAATACCGCGGATGTTCGAATTCCGCTTGCGGACGTGGGCTCAGCCCCGCCCGATGTACGGCATCGCCGTCGCCAGCACCGTCGCGAACTGCACGTTCGCCTCCAGCGGCAGCTCGGCCATGTGCCGCACGGTCCGCGCCACGTCGGCCACGTCCATCACCGGCTCCGGGACCACCTCGCCGTTGGCCTGCAGCGCGCCGGTCTCCATCCGGGCCGTCATGTCGGTCGCCGCGTTGCCGATGTCGATCTGCCCGACGGCGATGCGGTACGGCCGCCCGTCCAGCGACAGCGACTTGGTGAGGCCGGTCAGCGCGTGCTTGGTGGCGGTGTAGGCGACCGAGAACGGGCGGGGCGTGTGGGCCGAGATGGAGCCGTTGTTGATGATCCGGCCGCCCTGCGGATCCTGCTCCTTCATCCGCCGGTACGCCGCCTGGGCACACAGGAACGCCCCGTTGAGGTTGGTGTCCACCACGTGCCGCCAGGCGTCGTACGACAGCTCCTCGACCGGCACCCCGCCGGGCCCGAAGGTCCCCGCGTTGTTGAACAGCAGGTCCACTCGCCCGAACCGGTCCGCCGTCGCCGCGAACAGCGCGTCCACGTCCTCGGGCCGGGACACGTCGGTGCGGACGGCGAGGGAGGCGCCCTCCGGCACCAGCGCCGCGGTCTCCGTCAGCGTCTCGGTGCGCCGGCCGGCCAGCGCCACCGACCAGCCGGCCCGCAGCAGTTCCACGGCGACGGCCCGCCCGATGCCGGACCCGGCGCCGGTCACCACCGCGATCTTCGATTCCCTGTCAGTCATGGCACCGCAGCGTAGGCGGCGAGTCCGCCATGCGGAATGCCGCGTCCGCCATACGGTTACCCGGGATGGCGGCCACCTCGCAACGGGCGGGAGCCGTTCACGCGGGACCCGCGTAGGGCGGGCGCCACCTCCGCTCCGCCCTCACCCCATCCATCGGTCATGTGTACCCCGGCAGTGTGTGCGAGCTGAGAGCATGGGTGCCGGTCGTTTTCGGCAAGCGGCCGATTCACCGAGGCGGTCGTTTCACCGAGGCGGTCGTTTCACCGAGGCGGTCGTTTCACCAAGGGGAGGGGACAGATGCCCGAGTACGCCGCGGCACCGACACCGGACACCCACCGGTCGCCCACCCCGCCCCGGACATCCGCTGCCACCCGCCGCACCGGCCCGCTCGTCACCCTCGTCCTGGGCGGCCTCACCGCGACACCCCCGCTCGCCATGGACATGTACCTCCCCTCCCTGCCGGAGGTCACCGGGTCCCTGCACGCGCCCGCCGCCACCGTCCAGCTCACCCTCACCGCCTGCCTGCTGGGCATGGCCCTCGGGCAGCTCGTCGTCGGCCCGATGAGTGACCGCTGGGGCCGCCGCCGTCCGCTGCTCGCCGGACTCGCCGTCTACCTCCTCGCCACCGCCCTGTGCGCCCTCGCCCCGAACGTCGAGACGCTGGTCGCCTTCCGGCTGGCCCAGGGCCTCGCGGGCGCCGCCGGGATCGTCATCGCCCGGGCCGTCGTACGCGACCTGTACGACGGCGTGGCCATGGCCCGCTTCTTCTCCACCCTGATGCTGATCTCCGGGGTCGCGCCCATCGTGGCGCCGCTGATCGGCGGGCAGATCCTGCGGGTGACGGACTGGCGGGGGGTGTTCGTCGTCCTGACGGCGGTCGGCGTGCTGCTGGCCGCGCTCGTCTGGCTGCGGCTGCCCGAGACCCTGCCGCCGTCGGAACGGCACGACGGGGGAGTCGGGACGGCCCTGCGCGCGATGCGCGGCCTGCTCGCCGACCTGCCCTTCACCGGCTACATGCTGGCCGGCGGCTTCGCCTTCGCGGCGCTGTTCGCGTACATATCCGCCTCCCCCTTCGTCATCCAGGAGATCTACGGCGCCTCCCCGCAGACCTTCAGCCTGCTGTTCGGCCTCAACTCGGTCGGCCTTGTGGTCGCCGGGCAGGTCAACGGCAAGCTGCTGGTCGGCCGGGTCGCCCTGGAGAAGGTGCTGGCCTGCGGCCTGGCGGTGATCGTGCTCGCCGCGGCCGCCCTGCTGCTGATGTCCGCCGGCGCCCTCGGCGAGGTCGGTCTGCCGCCGATCGCCGCCGCGCTCTTCGTCCTCATGTCCGCCATGGGCATCACACTCCCCAACGCCCAGTCCCTCGCCCTGCTGCGCACCCGGCACGCCGCCGGCTCCGCCTCCGCGCTGCTCGGCACCTCCTCCTTCCTCGTCGGAGCGGTGGCCTCACCGCTCGTCGGCGTCGCCGGAGAGCACACCGCCGTCCCCATGGCGGTGGTCCAACTGGCGGGATCACTGGTCGCGGCGGCCTGCTTCATGGGAATGTGCCGTCCCTGGAACACGCGTGGGAACACACGTGCGGGGTCGGAGGGAGACGAGAACTGAGCGCACCGAGACTGCGCGCCGACACACCGGAACGGGCCGGGCTGGACCCGGCCGAACTCGGGCACCTGGTCGGCGAGGTGCACGCCCTCACCGCCGGAGACCGCCCCTGGGCGGCCGGCGCCGTCGTGCTGGCCGGACGCGGACCGGTGATCGCCGTGGCCGAGGCCACGGGCTGGGCGGTCCGCTACTCCGCCTACGACCCCGAGAGCGACGCCGGCGTCGAACTGCCGCCCGCCGCCCGGGTTCCGGCCACCGTCGGCACCCCCTTCGACCTGGCCTCCCTCACCAAGCTGTTCACCTCCGTCGCCGCCGTGCAGCAGATCGAGCGCGGCACCCTCGGCATGGACGCCCGGGTCGGCGACTACCTGCCCGACTTCCACGCCGCGGCCGCCCATGGCATCACCGTGCGGCAGCTGCTCACCCACACCTCCGGGCTGCGCCCCGAGCTGCCGCTGTACGACTGCCCGGACCACGCGAGCCGGCTCGCCCGGCTGCGCGCCGAGGCCCCGGCCGGCGAGCCTGGCCGGTACCTGTACTCCGACCTGAACATGCTCGTGCTCCAGTCCGTGCTGGAGCGCATCACCGGCCGTGGCCTCGACGTCCTCGTCCAGGACGGCATCACCCGCCCGCTCGGCATGACGGCGACCTGCTTCGGGCCGTGCCCCGGCGCGGCCGCCACCGAGGACCAGCGACGGCCCTGGGCCAAGGCGGACCGCGGGATGCTGCGGGGAGTGGTCCACGACGAGAACGCCTGGGCGCTGGGCGGGGTCGCCGGACACGCCGGGCTCTTCTCCACCGCCCGCGACCTGGCCGTCTTCTGCCGCGCCCTGCTCGCCGGCGGCTCCTACGGCCCCGCCCGCATCCTCGGCCCCGACTTCGTCGAGCTCCTGCTCACCCCGCCGGGGCTGGGCTTCGCCGTCGACCAGCCGTGGTTCATGGGCGAACTCTCGGGCCACGGGGCGGCGGGGCACACGGGTTTCACGGGTACGTCGCTCGTCCTCGACCCGAGGACGGACACGTTCCTGGTGCTGCTGGCGAACACGGTCCACCCGAGAAGGCGCCCGCCGGACAGCGGGCCAAGGGCAGCGCTGGCCACGCGGCTGGCGAGGGCGGTTATCTCGTGACGGCTCCTTCCAGCCGACCGGGACGGCTGGTGGGTGGGCATGGGCCGGGGTCTGGGGGCGGAGCCCGCAGCAGGGTCCGCACCAGCGCGGGGCGCCATAGAATCTCCGGGTGAACGCCCCCGTACCACCGGCGGAAGCCCTCCGCAGAAGCCTCGCCGACCTGCTCGACGGACTGCCGCCCACCCAGGCCGCCGGCGCCGTCGACAGGCTCATCGCCAACTACCGGGGCGACACCCCCACCCACGCCCCGATCCTCCGCGACCGCGCCGACGTGGCCGCCTACGCCGCCTACCGCATGCCGGCCACCTTCGAAGCGGTCCACTCGGCGCTGGAGGCGTTCGCGCAGGCCCTCCCCGACTGGACGCCCGGCAGCCACGTCGACGTCGGCGGCGGCACCGGCGCCGCAACCTGGGCCGTCACCGCGACCTGGCCCGGCGAGCGCGGCGTCACCGTGCTGGACTGGGCCGAGCCCGCCCTCGCCCTCGGCCGGGAGCTCGCCGCCGCCAACCCGGACCTGCGGGGCGCCCGCTGGCAGCGCGCCCGGATAGGCGCCGACCTCACCCTGGAGGCCACCGACCTCGTCACGGTGTCGTACGTCCTCAACGAGCTCTCCGAGCCCGACCGCGCCGCCCTCGTCGACGCCGCCGCGGCCGCCGCGCAGGCCGTGGTGATCGTGGAGGCTGGCACCCCGGCCGGCTACGCCCGCGTCATCGAGGCCCGCGACCGCCTGATCCGCGCCGGACTGCACGTCGTCGCCCCCTGCCCGCACAGCGCCGCCTGCCCCATCGAGCCCGGCCGGGACTGGTGCCACTTCTCCGCCCGGGTCGCCCGCTCCTCGCTGCACCGCCGGGTCAAGGGCGGCACCCTGCCGTACGAGGACGAGAAGTTCTCGTACGTCGCCGCCACCCGCCTGCCCGCCGAGCCGGCCCCCTCCCGCGTGATCCGGCGCCCGCAGATCCGCAAGGGCCAGGTGCTCCTGGACCTGTGCGAGGCGGGTGAACGGCTGGCCCGTACCACGGTCACCAAACGCCACGGCCACCTGTACAAGGCCGCCCGGGACGCCGAGTGGGGAGACCCGTGGCCGCCCCAGGACCCCCCGCAGGAGCCGTCCGCGTAGCCGCGCGGGCCGGGGCGGGCAAGCAGTACGCCGTCCCGGGCACCGCCGGCCTCGCCGCCGGCCTCAAGGCGGTGCCGCGGATCACGGTGGCCCGCCCCGCACGGAATCGGGACACCGTGGCCGCCGCAGGACCCCCCGCAGGAGCCGTCCGCGTAGCCGCGCGGGCCGGGGCGGGCAAGCAGTACGCCGTCCCGGGCACCGCCGGCCTCGCCGCCGGCCTC
>NZ_JBSFJZ010000014.1:23873-133156 GCF_053598315.1 Streptomyces sp. NPDC001153 | reverse complement strand
CAAGGCGGTGCCGCGGATCACGGTGGCCCGCCCCGCACGGAATCGGGACACCGTGGCCGCCCCAGGTCCCCCCGCAGGAGCCGTCCGCGTAGCCGCGCGGGCCGGGGCGGGCAAGCAGTACGCCGTCCCGGACACCGCCGGCCTCGCCGCCGGCCTCAAGGCGGTGCTGCGGATCACGGTGGCCCGCCCCGCACGGAATCGGGACCCCAGACACCCCCAAGCGCACGAAGATGGGACGATAAGGCACACTGTCCGCACAGCAGCGAGGCGACGACCAGACTGAGGGGATAGATGAGCGCGACGTTCGGCGGCCGGTCCGGCCGGCAGGGCAAACTCTCCCAGTGGCTGCTCGGACGCCGCCCGAAGGATGCCGCCGACGACGGTGGCCGTGAGGCCCTGCTGCTGGCCGCTGCCGCGGCGGGCCTGCCGCTCGCCCCCGCCGCGCACCCCGCCCCCGGCTACGGCTGTTCCTGCGACCGCGTGGGCTGTCCCACCCCGGCCCGGCACCCGGTGTCGTTCGCCTGGCAGACGCAGTCCACCACCGACCGCGCCCAGATCGAACGCTGGGCCCGGCACCAGCCGCAGGCCAACTTCATCACCGCGACCGGCATGGTGCACGACGTCCTGGACGTGCCCCTGCAGGCCGGCCGGGAGGCGCTGGAGCGGCTGCTCGGCTCCGGCGTCGAGGTGGGGCCGGTCGCCGAGAGCGACGACGGCCGCATGCTGTTCTTCACCCTCACCCGCGGCACCCCCGAGGACGAGGACGAGTGGTGGCCGTGCGAGCTGGACTGCCGCCCCGAGACCATGGATGAGCATCCGGGGCTGCGCTGGCACTGCCGGGGGTCGTACGTCCTGGTGCCGCCCGCCCGGCTCCCCGGTGACGACCAGCGGGTGCGCTGGGTGCGGGGGCCGGAGCATGCGCTGCCGGATCCGTTGAGCCTGCTGGAGGCGCTCACCGACGCCTGCGCGCGGTACGCGGGCGCCGGCCATCAGGGTGCCGCCTGGCCGCTGCGGCACTAGGCAGCGCGTCTCACTCGCCCTGCGCCGATGTAAGACCCGGCACCCGCCCCAGCACCGACACCCTGCCGCTGCCCGCCGGGTCCAAGGCGACCTCGCCCGACATGAACTGCAGCGTCAGGGACTGTTTCACCTCGCCCGTGGTCAGTGCCTGTACGTCCTTGTTCGTGACCGGCACGGTGGTTCCGGCCGCGGCGGTCTGCTTCTCGTAGTGGTGGGTGGTGAAGAACACCAGTGCCCCGCCGTCCGCCGTGCGCAGCGCCAGCGGCGCGTAACTGCCGTTCGTCAGCGGGCCGTCGATGAACTGGGTGACCAGGCCCGGCTTGCGGGCCCGCTTGGCCCGGTCGGCGCGTTCGACGCTGGTGTACCTGCCGTCGGCGAAGGCCTGACCGCCCTTCTTCAGGTACGTCGCGTACTCCTGGCTCAGCTTCCCTGGCGCGACGGCGAGCTGCTGGGAGCCGGCCGGTACCGCCTCGGCCCAGCCGTCCTTGTCCGTCTTGAACGCCGGTACCGCGCCCGGCGCCACGAGGGTGACGTACGCCACCCGCCAGCGCTCGCCGAGGTCGCCCCGGGTGAACACCATCAGCCAGCGCAGGTCGCCGGTCTTGTTGCCCTTCGCGTCGGCGACGAACCAGCGCGGCCAGCCGGCCTTCTGGGGGATCGTGACCTTCACGTCCGACAGCTTCAGCGGCACGTGGTTCGGGTTGCCGGACGGGCTGTTGGCGTGCCCGGCCTTCAGCCGCGCGGCGGTGATGTCGCCGAACGGGCCGGTCAGGTAGGGCGCGTCCAGGGAGCTGTCGTAGGCCTTGTCGGCCTTGTTGTACGCGGCCGTGAACGCGGTGAGCGCCTTGCCGGCCTCGGCGCGGGTGGCGGCGGGGAGCACCTCCCGCTCCCCGTGCACCACCACGCAACCGCTCGCCGACAGCGACAAAGCGGTCAGCGAGGCCGCTATGAGTGCGTTTCGGTCACGCCTGCGGAGCCTGCGCGGGCTGCGATCCCTGCTCATCGGGTCCCTTCACCTTCCCCTTTCCGGAGGCGAACCCTACCGGGGCGCGGAAGACCGCGAGTGCCGGGATCAGGTACAGCAGCCACACCGTGACCTGGCGGACGGTCGGCTCGGGCCGGAAGCCGAACACGCCGTCGGCAACGCCGTCGACGGTGCCCCGCCCGGGACGCGCTCCTGACCGCCGCGATGTTTCAATTCCCCCGTGACTGACTACGACGTACTCCGCGTCTTCTGCGGACCGGACGGCGGCTACGGCAACGAGCTCGGCGTCGTCCGCGACGGCTCGGTGCTGCCCGAGCGGAGCGACCGGCAGGAGCTGGCGGCCAAACTCGGCTTCAGCGAGACCGTGTTCGTGGACGACCCCGAGCGCGGTGTGATCGACATCTACACGCCCACTCTGCGCCTGCCCTTCGCCGGTCACCCCTGCGTCGGCACCGCCTGGCTGCTCGACGTGCCCGAACTGGTCACGCCCGCCGGTGTCGTCGGTGCCCGGCTGGACGGCGAGTTCAGCTGGATCGAGGCACGCGCGGAGTGGGCGCCGCCACGCACGCTGCGACAGTACGGCAGCGCCGCCGAGGTCGATGCTCTTCAGATCCCGGCCCCCGGCGAGTGGATCTACGCCTGGGCCTGGGAGGACGAGGCGGCCGGACGGATCCGCGCCCGCGCCTTCCCCGGCCGCGACGACGGCATCGACGAGGACGAGGCCACCGGCGCCGCCGCCCTGCTCCTCACCGACCGGCTGGGCCGCGCCCTGAACATCACCCAGGGCAAGGGCTCCCAGATCCTGACCGCGCCCCAGCCGGAAGGGTGGGTGGAGGTCGGGGGCCGGGTGTTCCTGGAGCGCTAGTCGCCCCCGGGTGTCAGGCGCTCAGCGGGAACTCGTCCCCGAGTGCCCGGAACACCGCGGTGTTCAGGGCGAAAGCCCGCCTGCACTCCCCGACGACCCGCTGCTTCTCCAGGTCGTCCACCCGTATCCCGTCGAGCAGCTGCCGGTAACTCCGCTTGAACGCGGCCGGGTTGGGGACGCCGTCGAAGACGTAGAAGCGGACGCCGTCACCCTTTCTGGTGAAGCCCCAGGTCTTCTCCGCCCGGTCGCGGATGATCTGGCCGCCCGACAGGTCGCCCAGGTACCGCGTGTAATGGTGGGCGACATAGCCGCCGGGCCAGCGCTCGGCGCACTCGCGGACCCGGGCCGCGTACTGCCGCGTGGCGGGCAGGGCGCTCAGGGTCGCCCGCCACCCCGGCCCCCGCAGATGCGCCAGGTCCCGCTCCAGCGCGGCCAGCCGGAACAGCTCGGGCCGGACGAACGGCCCCGCCACCGGGTCCGCCGCCAGCCGTCCGGCGCCGCGCTCCAGTGCGTCGTACACGAACCACAGCTGCTCGGTGTAGCGCGCGTAGGCGGCCACGCCCAGCCGGCCGCCGAGCAGGTCGCTCATGAACGCCGACGTCTCCGCCTCGCCGTGTGCCTCATGGGACGCGGTGCGGATGAGGGTGGAGAAGGAGGAGTCCATGAGGCCGTCCCAATCTTGCACGACATCTTGCCGACATCCTGTCGGTAAAAGTCTACAAGAGAAAGCCCGCCCTCGCAGAGGGCGGGCCGTGCGGTCGTGGCAGGAGCGAGCGCGGCGTTACGGCAGGGTCAGGATGTCCGCGCCGGTCTCCGTCACCACCAGCGTGTGCTCGAACTGGGCCGTCCGCCTGCGGTCCTTCGTCACGACCGTCCAGCCGTCGTCCCACATGTCGTACTCGTGGGTGCCCAGCGTCAGCATCGGCTCGATCGTGAACGTCATGCCCGGCTGCATGACCGTCGTCGCGTGCGGGCTGTCGTAGTGCGGGATGATCAGGCCGGAGTGGAACGAGGAGCTGATGCCGTGGCCGGTGAAGTCGCGGACGACCCCGTAGCCGAAACGCTTGGCGTAGGACTCGATGACCCGGCCGATGACATTGATCTGCCGGCCCGGCCTGACCGCCTTGATCGCGCGGTTCAGGGCCTCCCGGGTCCGCTCCACCAGCAGCCGGGACTCCTCGTCCACGTCGCCGACCAGGTAGGTGGCGTTGTTGTCGCCGTGCACCCCGCCGATGTACGCCGTCACGTCCAGGTTGACGATGTCGCCGTCCCTGAGGACCGTCGAGTCCGGGATGCCGTGGCAGATGACCTCGTTGACGGAGGTGCACAGGGACTTCGGGAAGCCGCGGTAGCCGAGCGTGGAGGGGTAGGCGCCGTGGTCGCACATGTACTCGTGGGCGACCTTGTCCAGCTGGTCCGTGGTGACCCCCGGCGCGATGATCTTCGCGGCCTCCTCCATCGCCTGCGCGGCGATACGGCCGGCGAGCCGCATCGCCTCGATGGTCTCCGGACTCTGCACCTCCGGACCGGTGTACGGCGCCGGCGCGGGTTTGCCGACGTACTCGGGGCGGCGGATGTTTCCGGGGACCGAACGGGTGGGGGACAGCTCCCCCGGCACGAGCAGCGACTGGCCAGACATGCAGCGAGTCTATCGAGCCGAGTTGGGGGATCATGTCGTTGGCGAGAGGAGCTGTTCATGCCCCTGTTCAAGAAGCGCACCGTCGGCAAGCCGGGCGAGTGGTACTACTGCCTGGAGCACAAGAAGGTCGAGGAGGGCCCGGAGTGCCCGGGCAAGGACCGCTTCGGGCCGTACGCCTCGCCCGAGGAGGCCCGGCACGCCATGGAGACGGCCGCCGAGCGCAACCTCCAGTGGGAGAACGACCCGCGCTGGCACGACGCGCAGGCCGGCGGGAGCGGCGAGGAGGACTGATCAGGCCTGTACGGCCGTGCGCCGCTCGCGCATCCGTACCGCGTGCTCGTTGGTGCGGGCGTCGTACGTCATGAGCCCCGGCAGGCACAGCGCGAGCAGTCCCATGGCGCCGGCGCAGGCCAGGCCGCCGGAGACGACGGAGGTCCGCACGCCCGCCCAGGCGGCCATGCCGCCCGCCCGGACCTGGCCGAGCTGCGGGCCGACCGAGTAGGACAGCAGCTCGATCCCGGCGAGCCGGCCGCGCAGCTCGTCCGGGATCGTCTGGTTCCACATGGCCGACCGGAAGATCCCGCTGACCATGTCGAAGCCGCCGCCGGCGGTCAGGAACAGCAGGACCAGCCACAGGTTTCCGCAGACGCCGGCCGCCGCTACGGCGATGCCCCAGCCGGCGGCCGACAACAGCACCACCAGCCCGTGCCGGTGGACCCGGGAAGCCCAGCCGCCGGTCAGGCTCACCAGCATCGCGCCGGCCGGGACGGCGGCGTACATCAGGCCGAGCGCCCAGTCGGCGTGCAGCTCGTCGGCGAGGAACGGCAGCACCGCGAGCGGCATGGCCAGGAACATCGCCGCGAGGTCGACGACGTAGGTGCCGAGGAGCTCCTTGCGGCTCCAGGCGTACCGGGCGCCTTCCAGGATGGCGTGCAGGGAGGGCTTCGACGCCTCGTGGGAGGCGGGGGAGGGGGCGGTCCGGATCATGTACGCCAGCGAGACGACGAAGGTCAGCAGGTCGGCGGCGTACGCCCAGCCGAGGCCCGCGTAGGCGACGACCACGCCCGCGACGGCCGGGCCCGCGACGCCGCCGACGGTCCAGCGCAGGGAGTTCAGCGAGGCCGCGGCGGGCATGTCGTCGTGGGCGACGATCCGGGGCCACAGGGAGTCCAGGGCCGGGCGCTGGACGGAGACCAGGGCGGAGGAGAGGGCGGCGACGGCGTACAGCGGCCAGACCGCGGGGTGCGGGAGCAGGGCGTTGAGCAGCAGGGCGGCGCTGAGCAGGCCCTGACCGGCCTCCGTCCGCACGATGAGCTTCCGCTTGTCGAGCGCGTCGGCGAGGGCGCCGCCGTACAGACCGCACACGATGAGCGGCAGCAGCTCTACGGCGCCGATCGCGCCCACCGCCGCGGTCGACTCCGTCAGGTCCTTCAGCTGGACCGGGAGCGCGACGAAGGTGAGGAAGCTGCCGAAGTTGCTGATCAGCCCCGACTTCCAGAGTCGGCGAAAGTCCGCGGAGGACTTCCAGGGGGCGAGGTCGGGGAGGAGGGCGCGGCTCACTTCAGGCATGTTCGATTGGGCGGAGTCCAGGGGCAACTGCTTTTCCCGGCCCCCTGGGGCCCCGGCCCCAGACCCCCGTGTTCCTGCGCGGGCGGGCAAGGTCACCAGGGGGCCGGCGGCGGTGCCGTCAAAGCTTCCGCCAGTCTCGCCCACCTGTCCCGGAACCCCCGCCGCGCCCTCGGAGAGCCCCGGTTCTCCCCGGCCGCCGCGCTGACCAGGTGCTGGACGGTGTCCAGGTCCAGCTCCGCCCCCTCCGGCACGGCCAGCGTGTCATGGGCCATCGCGGCAAGGTCGCCGCCACCCGCGCCCAGCGCGAGCACCGTCACCCCGGCCCGGCGCGCGTCGTGCACGCGTTCCAGCAGCGGCGCGGGCTCCTCGGGGGCCACGACCAGCAGGGTCTCACCCCGCCGCGCCGCCTCGATCCGGCCCGGCCCCACGGCCAGGTGCGGCGGGTCCGAGGGGCGCGCGTGATGCCGTACCAGGGTCGGGGCCAGCTCGGGCGTCCCGGACCACGCGGCCTCGTCCACCAGATGCGCCGCCAGGTGCCACGGCTCGTACTCCGGCGTGCCCACCAGCAGCAGTCCGCCCCCGTGCGCCACCACCGACCCGCGCAGCACCCCCGCGAACCTCCGGGTGGCCCCCAGCCACTCGGTCCCGGCGAGCACTTCCCGCAGCAGTGCGACCCGTACGGCGTCCATGCGCCCGCATCCTGCCGCAACCGGTCACCCGTGACGCGGAGTTCACCCGGAATTCGCCCGCCCCGGGGACGTACAACACCACATCCGTACCGTCGGCGTCCCCAGGAGCCGCCCGATGACCGACGTCACCGTCCCCTTCCGCGCCGGACGCGAGGGCTATGCCGCCTACCGGATACCGGCCGTCGTCGCCACCCGCGCCGGCACACTGCTCGCCTTCTGCGAGGGCCGCGCCGACTCCGCCGCCGACCACGGGCACATCGACATCGTGCTCAAGCGGTCCACGGACGGCGGCCGCACCTGGGGGCCGCTCCAGGTCGTCGCGAGCAACGGCGACGACCTCGCCGGAAACCCCGCCCCCGTCCTCCTCGACACCGGCCGCATCCTGCTCGTGCACATCCGTGCGGCCGCCACCGCCACCGAGGCCGCCGTCCTGCGCGGCCAGGTGCCCGACGCCGACGGGCGGCGGGTGTGGGTGCAGCACAGTGACGACGAGGGGGCGACCTGGTCCGCACCCCGGGAGATCACCGCGCAGGTGAAGAAGCCCGGCTGGCGCTGGTACGCCACCACCCCCGGCCACGCCCTCCAGCTGAGCGCCGGCCGCGTACTCGTCCCCGCCAACCACACCCTGCCGCCCACCGGCACCGACACCGGCGCCGAGCCGCGGTACAACAGCGGCCACTGCCTGCTCAGCGACGACCGGGGGGAGTCCTGGTGCCTCGGGTACCTCGACGAGAACACCGACGGGTACATCAACGTCAACGAGACCACCGCCGCCGAACTCCCCGACGGCCGCGTCTACTTCAACACCCGCAACGACAGCCCGTCCCCCGGCAACCGTGCCGACGCCCACTCGGCGGACGGCGGCAGGACACTCGTCAGACCCTTCCGGCCGCAGGCCGGGCTCACCGCACCCGTCTGCGAGGCCTCCGTCCTCCAGCTCCGGGGCCCCGACCTGCTCCTCTACTCCGGCCCGGCCGACCCCGCCTTCCGCGCCCTGATGACGATCCGCGCCTCCACCGACGGCGGCACCACCTGGCGCACGGCGTTCACCGTCGACGGACTGCCCGCCGCCTACTCCGACCTGGTCCGCGTCGACCCGGACACCGTCGGACTCCTCTACGAGACCGGCGACTTCAGCGCCTACGAGACCATCACCTTCCGCAGGGTTGCGGTGGAGCGGCTCGGGTGGGCCGGTGCCGTACCCCCGGCGGACGTAGAGTCGCACCCATGACCTCTACGACCTCCACCGACAGCGCACAGACCCCGGCCAAGGCCCCCGCCAAGGACCCCTGGGACCTGCCCGACGTCTCCGGGTACGTCGTCGGCGTGCTCGGCGGCACCGGACCGCAGGGCAAGGGCCTCGCCTACCGGCTCGCCCGGGCCGGCCAGAAGGTGATCATCGGCTCCCGGTCCGCCGAGCGCGCCCAGGCCGCCGCCCAGGAGTGCGGCCACGGCGTCGAGGGCGCCGACAACGCCGAGGCCGCGCGCCGCAGCGACATCGTGATCGTCGCCGTACCGTGGGACGGCCACGGCGACACGCTGAAGGCCCTGCGCGAGGTACTGGCCGGCAAGCTCGTCGTGGACTGCGTCAACCCCCTCGGTTTCGACAAGAAGGGCGCCTACGCGATCAGGCCCGAGGAGGGCAGCGCCGCCGAGCAGGCCGCCGCCCTGCTGCCCGACTCCCGGGTCGCCGCCGCCTTCCACCACCTGTCCGCCGTGCTGCTCCAGGACCCGGAGATCGAGCAGATCGACACCGACGTGATGGTGCTGGGCGAGGAGCGGGCCGACGTCGAGATCGTGCAGGCCCTCGCCGGGCGCATCCCCGGCATGCGCGGCGTCTTCGCCGGGCGGCTGCGCAACGCCCACCAGGTCGAGTCGCTGGTCGCGAACCTGATCTCCGTCAACCGCCGCTACAAGGCACACGCCGGGCTCCGCGTCACCGACGTCTGAGCGCATGGGGGACACTGTTCGTCGTAGCAGTGTCCCCCGCAAGGAGCCGACCCCCATGCCCCGCATCGCCCTCTGCACCCTCGTCGTCTGCGTGCTCGCGGTGGCCGCCGCCGTCGTCTCGTTCGTCCAGGGCAGCTGGCTGGGGATCGTCTGGGTACTGCTGGCGGGCCTGACGTCCAACATGACCTGGTACTACATCAAGCGCGACCGGGCGGCCTAGGCCCAGAAGCGGTAGAGGCTCCAGCCGTACGACGTGTCCCAGTCGCTGACTCCCAGTACGCGCAGGATCGCGTGGATCATGTTGAAGAACGTGATGTTGATCGACGGCACCCACAGCAACGCGAACACGAACAGCAGGCCGAACTGCGCGAACGGCTCCACCTGCCGCTTGACCCTGTACGACAGCCAGGGCTCGATGACGCCGTAGCCGTCCAGGCCCGGCACGGGCAGGAAGTTCAGGATCGCCGCCGTCACCTGCAGCAGGGCCAGGAAGGCGAGCGCGAACCGGAAGTCGCTCGGTACGCCGTCCAGCGCGTGCAGCCAGAACGGGGCGGTGCACACGACCGCGAACAGCACGTTCGTCAGCGGGCCCGCCGCCGAGATCAGGCTGTGCCGCCAGCGGCCCCGGATCCGGCCGCGCTCGATGAACACCGCGCCGCCGGGCAGACCGATCCCGCCCATGATCACGAAGACGACCGGGAGCACGATGCTCAGCAGCGCGTGGGTGTACTTCAGCGGGTTCAGGGTCAGGTAGCCCTTCGCGCCGATCGTGATGTCGCCGCTGTGCAGGGCCGTGCGCGCGTGCGCGTACTCGTGCAGGCACAGGGAGACGATCCAGGCCGCGGTCACGAACAGGAACACCGCGACGCCCGGCTGTGCCGCAAACCCCGTCCAGGTGGCCCAGCCCGTCACCGCCGTCACGGCCAGGATCCCGACGAACACGGGACTGACCCGGCGGTCGCCGCGGCGGGTGGTGGCGGTGGTCATCGGCGGGCTCCTGTGCGGTGGGGAGGGTGCGGAGTGCGACCGTACCGGCCGTGCCCCCGCGGGGGAAACGTCTCGCGCTCGCCGTCCGGTTCCTGGACCCTGGGGGGATGCCACGGATGAGGGTGTTCTGCGAGGACGGGCGGACGGAGTGGTTCGAGGAGGTGGACCGCGGCGCGGTGGACGGGCTCGGGAGGGTGCGCCGCACCCGTGGCGTCCTCGTCACCCTGGAGCTCCCGGACGGCGCGCCGCCGGAACCCGGTGACCGCCGGTGACCGCTGCGGCGACAATGGACTCCGTGCGCTTTTCGCTGCTCGGCACCACCCAGGTACTCCGCCCCGACGGTACGGCCGTCCCGGTCGGCGGGGCGCGGCTGCGCGCCCTGCTGGGCGTTCTCGCGCTCCGGGCCGGGCGGACCGTGCCCGCGGGCGTGCTGGTCGACGAGGTCTGGGGCGCCGACCCGCCCGCCGACGCCGCCGGGGCGCTCCACGCGCTGGTCGGCCGGCTGCGCCGTACCCTCGGCGCGGACGCCGTCGCCTCCGCCGAGGGCGGCTACCGGCTCACCGCCGGGCCCGACGACGTCGACCTGACCCGCTTCGAGCGGCTGACCGGCGACGGTCTGCGGGCCCTCGCCGACGGCGACCCGGCCAAGGCCGCCGCCGTCCTGGACGACGCGCTCGCCCTGTGGCGCGGCCCCGCCCTCGCCGACCTGCCCGACCACCACGCCGAGGCGGCCCGCTGGGAGACCCGTCGGCTGGACGCCCTGCGCGCCCGGCACGCCGCCGCCCTCGCCCTCGGACACGCCGAGCAGGTGCTGCCCGAGCTGACCGCCCTGTGCGACGACCACCCGCTGGACGAGCCGCTGCAGGCGCTGCGGCTGCGCGCCCTGCGCGACGCCGGCCGCCCGGCCCAGGCCCTCGCCGCCTACGAGGACGTACGACGGCTGCTCGCGGACCGGCTCGGCTCCGATCCCGGGCCGGACCTGCGCGCCCTGCACGCCGAGCTGCTGACCGCCGAGGAACCCCCGGCGCCGAGGCCCGTGCCGACCGCTCCGGGCAATCTGCCCGCCCGGCTCACCTCCTTCGTCGGCCGGGAGACCGACATCGAGGCCATCGGCGCCGATCTGACCGCCGCCCGCCTGGTCACCCTGCTCGGCCCGGGCGGCGCCGGGAAGACCCGGCTGTCCCAGGAGGCCGCCGACGCGGTACGGCACACCGTCCGGGACGGGGCGTGGCTGGCCGAGCTGGCGCCCGTGGACGACCCCGAGGCCGTACCGCAGGCCGTGCTCACCGCGATCGGCGCCCGCGACACCGTGCTGCACGGCGCCGGCGCCGAGAGCATCCGCGCGGTCACCGACCGGTACGACGACCCCCTCGAACGGATCGTGGAGCACTGCGCCCGGCGCCGGATGCTGATCATCCTGGACAACTGCGAGCATGTGATCGAGGCCGCCGCCCGTCTCACCGAGCGCCTGCTGGCCCGCTGCCCGCAGCTGACGGTGCTCGCCACCAGCCGCGAACCCCTCGGCGTACCGGGGGAGCGGGTGCGCCCGGTGGAGCCGCTGCCCGAGCCGGTCGCGCTGCGGCTGCTCGCCGACCGGGGCGCGGCGGCCCGGCCCGGATTCCGGATCGAGGACGACCCGGAGGCCTGCGCGGAGATCTGCCGGCGGCTCGACGGACTCCCGCTCGCCATCGAGCTGGCGGCGGCCCGGCTGCGGATGCTGGGCCCGCGCCAGATAGCCGACCGGCTCGACGACCGCTTCCGGCTGCTCACCTCCGGCAGCCGCACCGTCCTGCCCCGCCAGCAGACCCTGCGGGCCGTCGTGGACTGGTCCTGGGAGCTGCTCGACGCGGACGAGCGGGACGTCCTCGCCCGGCTGTCCGTCTTCGCGGGCGGCTGCGACCTGGCCGCCGCCGAGGCCGTGTGCGGGCCCGTCGCCCTGGACGCGCTCGGCTCCCTGGTCGACAAGTCCCTGGTGGTGGCCGCGCCTTCGGCGGAGGGCGGGATGCGCTACCGGCTCCTGGAGACCGTCGCCGAGTACGCCGGCGAACGGCTGGACGAGACCGGGCACCGCGCCGACGCCGAGCGCGCCCATCTGACGTACTACCGCGAACTCGCCCGCACCACCGACCTGTTGCTGCGCGGCCCCGGGCAGCGCACCGCCATCGACCGGTTCCAGCTGGAGTACGAGAACCTGCGCACCGCGCTGCGGCACGCCGTCGCCGCGGGGGACGAGCAGGAGGGGCTGTGCCTGGTGCTGTCCCTGGTGGTCTTCTGGCAGATGCGGGACCAGCGCATCGAGACCCGCACCTGGTGCGAGGAGGTCATGGCGCTCGGCCCCGACCCCTTCGCCGCACCCGTACGGCCTGCCGCGCCGCTGGGGCAGCGCTGCACCGACGCCCCGCCCCCGTACACCGGCGAGGTCCTCGCCGAGGCCCGGCGCGGCGTCCACCTGGCCCACCTCTCCTGCATGGACCACGACCTGGAGTCGTGGCAGACGCCCGAGGCACAGGCCAAGCTGCGTGCCATCGTGGAGACCTACGAGCCCGGCATGCCGCAGACCTGCCGGGTGCCCGGCCTGCTCTGGTTCTTCGCCGTCATGCTCACCGGCGGGGCCGAGCGGATGTGGGCCGTCGTCGACGCCTGCGTCCGGACCTGCCGCGAGACCCCCGGTTACGAATGGGACCTGGCCAATACCCTGCAGCTGCGCGCCAACCTCCTCGCCAACCGCGCCGAATGGGCCGGCAACGCCACCCGCGACGCCGAGGAATCGCTGGAGATCTTCCGCCGGCTCGGGGACACCTGGGGCATCGCCGAGGCGTTGTCCGCCCGCGGCGAGGCCCACGAACGCCAGGGCGCCTACCGTGAGGCCGCCGCCGACTACCGGGCGGCCATCGGGCACGCCGAACGTCTCGGCGCCCGCGGCCAGGTGGCCATCCTCCGCGCCCGCCTCGGCAGCGTGCTCATGGAGACGGGCGACCTCGAGCGCGGCGAGCAATTGCTCCGGGACGTCATCGCGAGCCAGGACGGCTCCCACAACGAGGCGATGCCCGCCGCCCGGCTCTTCCTCGGCTGCTGGCTGGGCCTGACCGGTCGCATCGCCGAGGCCCGGGAGCAACTGCGCCTGCTCCGCGAGGAGTTCAAGATCGCGCACTTCGTCGTCTTCGACTCCATGATCCTCACCCAGGAGGCCTGGCTGGACGCCCTCGACGGCCGTGCCGAGGACGCCCTGGACCGGACCCGGCGGGCGCTGGAGCTCGCCCGGGACCCGCTGACCAGGACCATCGCCCCGCACATGGGCTCCGTCTGCCTCTACACCGCCGCGATGGCCCTGGCCCGCCTCGACGGCGGCGGCCGCGCCGCCGACGCCGCCCGCTGCCTGGGCGCCGCCCACGCCCTGCTGCCGCCCGGGCACGTCCTCTCCGGCGTCGAGCGCCGGTGCCACGACATGGCCGAGGAGCGGATCTGGGAGTCCCTGGACGAACCCGCCTACCGGGCCGCGTACGCCGAGGGCGGTGGCCTCTCCCTCGCGGAGGCCACCGCCCTGGTGTGACACCGGAGGCGTCAGCTCTTCGTACGGAACTTGTGGATGGCCACCGGCGCCATGACCGCGGTGATGCCCACCGACCAGGCCACCGTCACCCACAGGCCGTGCGCGACCGGTCCGCCGTTCATCAGGCCGCGTGCGGCGTCGGCCAGGCCGGACATGGGGTTGTAGTCGGTGAAGTGGCGCAGCCAGCCCGGCATCGAGTTCGTCGGCGCGAAGATCGACGAGCCGAACTGGAGCGGGAACAGCGTCAGAAAGCCCATCGCCTGCACGGACTGTGCGTTCTTCATGATCACACCGAGGGTCAGGAACACCCACATGATGGACGAGGCGAAGAGCGTCGCCAGACCCACGGCGGCGAACAGCCCGGCCCAGTGGGTGATGTCGAAGCCCACCAGGACACCGACGACCAGCAGCACGGCCGTCGCGATCAGCATCCGGGCCAGCTCCACCGCGATCTTCGCGAAGAGCACGGAGCCGCGTCCGATCGGCAGGGACCGGAAGCGGTCCATGACCCCGCTGTTGAAGTCCTGGTTGAAGCCGGTGCCGACGCCCTGGGCCATGGACAGGCTGGTCATGGCCATGAGGCCGGGCAAGACGTACTGGACGTAGGCCTGCTGTCCGCCGCCCAGCGCCTTCCCGATCGAGCCGCCGAAGACGTACACGAACAGCAGGGTGAAGATGACCGGCATCAGCAGCGCGTCGAACATCGACTCCGGGTCCTGGCGGATCCAGAGCAGATTGCGGCGCAGCAGGGCTCCGGTGTGCCGCAGGTGCCCGCGCAGCGGGATGCGGGTGTCGGCCGAAGGGACTGCGGAAGTGACGGTGGCGGCGCTCATACGGCGACCTCCTCGCGGGCGTCGGCGGGCACGGTGTCCTGCGGGGCACTGGCGCGGTGGCCGGTGAGGGACAGGAACACCTCGTCCAGGCTGGGCAGTTCGGTGCTGATGGAGGAGATCGTGATGCCGCGCGCGGTGACCGCGCCGACCACGGCGGTCAGCTGCTCGTCGCTGAGGACCGGCACCAGCAGGGTCCCGGACTCGGTGTCCACGGTGGTGGTCGCGAGTCCGGTGATGCCCAGCTCGTCCAGCATGTCGGCGAGCGGGCGCAGCTGCAGCGGGTCGACCGGCCGGACCCGGAGGGTGCGCCCGCCGACGCGGGCCTTCAGCTCCTCGATCCCGCCGGTGGCGATGACCTTGCCGCGGTCGACCACGGTCAGCTCGGAGGCGAGCTGCTCGGCCTCCTCCATGTACTGGGTGGTCAGCAGCACGGTGACGCCGTCGCCGACCATCGCCTTCACCTCGTCCCACACCTCGTTGCGGGTACGGGGGTCGAGTCCGGTGGTCGGCTCGTCGAGGTAGAGCACGGCCGGCCGCCCGATCATCGACGCGGCGAGATCGAGCCGCCGCCGCATGCCGCCGGAGTACGTGCTCGCCGGCCGCTTGGCCGCCTCCGTCAGGGAGAACCGCTCCAGGAGCTCGTCGGCGCGGGCGCGGGCGTCCTTGCGGGACAGGTCCAGCAGCCGGCCGATCATGTAGAGGTTCTCCCAGCCGGGCAGCTTCTCGTCCACGGAGGCGTACTGCCCGGTGAGCCCTATCACCCGGCGAAGCTGCCGGGGCTGCCGTACGACGTCGTACCCGGCCACGGTGGCCCGGCCGGCGTCCGGGGTGATCAGGGTGGACAGGATCCGCACGAGGGTGGTCTTGCCGGCGCCGTTCGGACCGAGGACACCCATCACGGTGCCCTCGCGCACGTCCAGGTCGACACCGTCCAGCGCCTTGGTCTCGCCGTAGTGCTTGACCAGCCCCCGCACCGTCACGGCGTGGCCCCCGCCGACGGGGTTGTCATCGATTCGCGTCATGGGGAAGACGGTGCCAGGGCCCACCGACAAACCACCGACAGCCGACCGACACCACGCCGACAGCCCGCCGGTACTCCTGCCCGGGTCAGTGCTGCAGCGCCCCCGACCCCTCCGGCACGTGGGAGGCGACCAGCCTCTCCCGGCCCGCCGACGGAGTCACCCGGCGCCGGTCCACCGCGTACGCCACGCTCGCCACGCCCAGACCCAGCACCGCGAGCATCGCGCCCGCCGGCGCGGGGGACGTCGTACCGAAGCCCGCCGCCAGTGCCAGGCCGCCGATCCAGGCGCCGCCGGCGTTGGCCAGGTTGAAGGCCGCCTGGTTGGCCGAGGAGGCCAGCGAGGGAGCCGCGGCCGCCTTCTCCATCACCATCAGCTGCAGCGGCGAACCCGTGATGAACGCCGCCATGCCCAGCAGGGTCACCGCGAGCGCCGCGCTCCACTCCGCCCGCATCAGGAGGGGGAACAGCAGGAGCACGAGCCCCAGCGAGGCCAGGCCGCCGAACAGCGTGCCCCGCAGGGAGTGGTCCGCGAGGCGGCCGCCCAGCAGGTTGCCCGCCGTGGCGCCCACCCCGAACAGGGCCAGGAGCAGCGTCACGTCGCCCTCCGCGAACCCGGCCGGCCCGGTCAGCATCGGGGTCACGTAGCTGTAGGCCGCGAAGAGCGCGCCGAAGCCCGCCACCGTCGTGCCGAGGGCCAGCCAGACCGGGAGGGGCTTCAGTGCGGCCAGTTCGCCGCGCAGGCCGGTGGAGGAGGCGGCGTGTCCACGGTCGTGGGGGATGAGCAGTGCCAGCGAGGCGATCGCCGCGAGGCCGATCGCGCTCACGCCGAGGAAGGTCGCCCGCCAGCCCAGGTGCTGGCCCATCAGCGTGGCCGCCGGTACGCCCGCGATATTGGCGACGGTCAGGCCGAGGAACATCAGGGAGACCGAGCGGGCCTTGCGCTCCGGCGGGACCATCGTGGTGGCCACGACCGCTCCCACGCCGAAGAAGGCGCCGTGCGGCAGGCCACTGAGGAAGCGGGCGGCCAGCAGGGAGTCGTTGCCGGGGGCGAGCGCCGAGAGGGCGTTGCCCGCCACGAACAGGGCCATCAGGGCGATCAGGACCGTGCGGCGGGACATGCGGGCCGTGAGCGCGGCCAGCAGCGGGGCGCCGATCACCACGCCCAGCGCGTACGCCGAGACCAGGTGACCGGCGGCGGGGATCGAGATGTGCAGGTCGTCCGCGACGTCGGGCAGCAGGCCCATCATCACGAACTCGGTCGTACCGATACCGAAGGCGCCGACGGCCAGAGCGAGCAGGGCCAGGGGCATGAAGGGCCTGTGCCTTTCGAAGTCAGGGAAAGTCGGAGAGCGGAGTTCCGCACCAGCATATGTTCAGCTGCGGAACAAAGACTCTCAGGCCCAGTATTCCAAGGGGTTACGCCGACGTGTCCAGCTTCACACGGGCAGCCACCGGAAGGTGGTCGCTGCCGGTGCGCGGCAGCGTCCAGGAGCTCTCCGGCTCCACACCCCTGACCATGATCTGGTCGATCCGCGCCATCGGGAACGACGCCGGCCAGCTGAACCCGAAGCCGCTGCCCGCCGCGCCCTGCGTGGAACGCATCTGGGAGGTGACGGCGTTGAGCGAGCGGTCGTTCATCGTGCCGTTCAGGTCGCCGAGCAGCACCACCCGCTTCAGCGGCTCGTCGGCGATGGCCTCGCCGAGCGCGTCGGCGCTCTTGTCGCGCTGCCGGGCGGTGAACCCGGCCTCCACCTTCACCCGCACCGAGGGCATGTGGGCGACGTAGACCGCGACGGGGCCCTTCGGCGTGGTGATGGTGGCGCGCATGGCGCGCGTCCAGCCGAGCTTGATGTCCACCGCCTGCACATCGCTCATCGGGTACTTGCTCCACAGGCCGACCGTGCCCTCGACCCCGTGGTACCTGTACGTCGGCGCGAGCGCCTTCTCGTAGGTGGACACGGCCGTCCCCGGGACCTCCTCCATGGCCAGCACGTCGGCGCCGGAGGCGGCCACCTCGCGGGCCGTCGCGGCGGGGTCGGGGTTCTCGGCGTTGACGTTGTGGGTCGCCACCATCAGGTCGCCGCCCGAGCCCGTCTTGTCGGTGAGCAGCCCGCCGAAGAGGTTCAGCCACACGACGGCCGGGAGGACCACGGCGATCAGCGCGGTCGCCGACCTCCGCAGCAGCCCGAGGAGGAAAAGGACCGGGATCGCGAGGCCCAGCCACGGCAGAAACGTCTCGGTGAGGCTGCCGAGGTTGCCCACCCGGTTCGGGACGCGCGAGTGCACCAGCATCACCAGGGCGAGCAGGAGGGCGAGGACCGCGAGGATGATGCCCCGGCGCCAGATGCGTGGGTCGCCGCGCCAGCCGGCGAGCAGGCGGTGCACCAGGCGCCGAAGCCGGGATCCGGGTCGCTCGGGCCCCGAGCCGCCGTTGTCCGTCTCCGTCATGTACGCCTGCTGCGCCATACCGTCTGCCTCACTGCCTGCCGTGCACACCGTCGTCCCCCCGTGTTCTTCCGACCCTAGGGGATGATCGGTTCCGTTCCCGCCGTCCCATGACGGCCGTACGGAAGACGAGGACGAACGAGTCGGGGCAGGGAGTTCCGGTTACCCCCGAAACCGTGGGGTCTGTGACAGAACGCGCACATGAGCGCTACGAGGCTGTCGAGCTGACGGGCCGTAGGCCTTCCAGGAGGGAGTCGACCATCTGCTCGGCCAGGCCCTCGGGCAGTGCGCCGTCGCGGCGCAGGACGGAACGGACGAGCATGGGGCCGACGAACATGTCGTTGGCCAGTTCCAGGTCGATGTCCGCGCGCAGTTCGCCGTTGCGCTGTCCGCGGCGCAGGACTTCGAGACCGAGGGCGCGCCGGGGCTCGACGACCGCGGCGTGGTACGCCGACCAGATCCTCGGGCTGGACTTCATCTGGGCGTAGACGTTGTGCAGGATCGCGGAGGAGCGGCTGACCAGGCCGCGTTGGCGCAGCGACTCCAGCAGGGCGACCAGGTCGTCGCGCATGGAGGTGCCGGGGAGTACCGGGTCGGGGGGTTCGGCGGCGCGCATGACGTCGACGAACAGCTCCTCCTTGCCGCTCCAGCGGCGGTAGATGGTGGCCTTGCCGACCCCGGCCGTGCGCGCGACGCGCTCGATGGAGAGTTCGGCGAGCGGTACGCCGTCCTCCAGGAGCTTCATCACGCCTTCCAGAATGGCCCGTTCCACGGCCTCGCTGCGGGGGCGTCCCCGCACGGGCCCGTCCGGTCGCGGCCGGCTCTCGGCAAGGCTCACGTCGTCCGTCCTCTCACTGTGCTGCGGGAATTGTCCCGCAGCGGCCTCCTTCCCCCGTGTACGACCGTGGCACGGCCGCGGCCGCGTCAGTCCGCGGCCGCGACCAACTCCGCCTCCTGCTCGCCCGCTTGAGCGGCCGGCGGCTTGCCGGGCAGGAACAGGGCCGTCACCACGGTGCCGATGAGCGCGACGCCCACTCCGCACAGCGCGGTGACGTGCATGGCGTGCAGGAACGCGTCGTCGGCCGGCGTGACCAGGGCCTTGCCCTGCGGGCCGAGCTTGCCGGCGATGCCGAGGGTGGCCTCGATGGACTCGGCCGCCTTGTCGCGCAGGGCGGGCGGCAGCATGCCGAGCTTGCCGTCGATGCCGTTGCGGTAGGAGGTGGCGAGCACCGAGCCGAGCACGGCGATGCCGAGCGCGCCGCCGACCTGGCGGAAGGTGTTGCTGAGCGCGGAGGCGGAGCCGGCCTTCTCGCGCGGCAGCGCCTGCATGATGACGACCGAGGTCGGCGTCATGATGTGCGCCATGCCGGTGCCCATGAGGAAGAAGACGACCTCGAGCATCCAGATCGGCGTGTCGGCCTCGAAGCCGGCGAACGCGGCCAGCGTGGCGGCGATCAGCAGCAGGCCGGCGGTGGTGGTGGCCTTGTTGCCGAACCGGTCGACCAGCAGCCGGGCGCGCGGCGCGAAGATCAGCTGGGCGCAGGCGAGCGGCAGCATCAGCACACCGGACTCCAGCGGCGAGTAGCCGCGCACGCTCTGGGTGTAGAAGACACCGAAGAACGTGACGCCCATCAGCGCGAAGAAGACCAGCGCGATGGCGGTCATGGCGGCCGAGAAGACCTTGTTCCGGAAGTAGGTGACGTCGAGCGACGGGTGGTCGCTGCGCTTCTCGAAGACGACGAAGCCGGCCAGGACGACGAGACCGGCGACGATGGTCGCCAGCACCTTGGCGTCGGTGAAGTCGGCGAGTTCGCCGCCCTTGATGATGCCGTAGACCAGCAGGACCAGTCCGACGACGGACAGGACGACGCCGACGGGGTCGAGGCGGCCGGGCTTCGGGTCGCGGGAGTCGGGCACCAGCCAGGTCATCAGGACCAGCGCGACGATCACGATCGGCACGTTGACGAAGAAGACCGAGCCCCACCAGAAGTGGTCGAGGAGCGCGCCGCCGGTGATCGGCCCGATGGCGATGGCGAGGCCGACACCGCCCGCCCAGATGCCGATGGCCTTGGGCTGCTCCTCGCGCTCGAAGACGTTCATCAGGACGGCGAGGGTGGCGGGCATGACGAAGGCGGCACCGAGGGCCATCAGCGCGCGGTAGGCGATCAGCTGGCCCGGCGAGCCGGACTCGGCGGCCAGCATCGAGCCGATGCCGAACACGGCGATGCCGCCCAGCAGCACCTTCTTACGGCCGAGACGGTCGCCGATGAGGCCGGCGGTGAACAGCAGGCCGGCGAAGACGAGGGTGTAGGCGTTGATCGCCCACTCGATCTGGCCCTGGGTGGCGCCGAGGCCGGTCGGCGCGGGGCTGGAAATGGTCTTGATGGCGACGTTCAGGATCGAGTTGTCGAGCACCACGATCAGCAGGCTCAGCATCAACACGCCGAGGATCGCCCAGCGGCGCCGGTGCACGGCTTCCGGTATCCGGGAGGCAGGGACGGGACTTGTCATGTGTTCGAGCCTACGGGCATTCCGATACGGAACGGTCTCGTATCTTGCTTCTTTACCAAGGCCTTACACAGCTCGTGCATGGCTCGCGTCCGGCAGGGGCGCGGATCGGCCACGGGTGTGGATCACAGCGGACCCCCCTGGCCCTGACTGGCACGAGGTGCCACCATGGAGACGATCCGGGGACGCCGTCAGGGCGCCTCGAGATGACTGAAGGAGCCGTTGCCATGACGCAGCTTTCGGCTGCCCAGCACAAGCCTTCCGACGGCAGCAAGGCGCTGTACGGGGGGAAGGGCACCCGCCGCATCACCGTCCGCGACATCACCCTCGCCAAGGAACGCGGCGAGAAGTGGCCCATGCTCACCGCCTACGACGCGATGACCGCGTCCGTCTTCGACGAGGCCGGGATCCCGGTGATCCTGGTCGGCGACTCGGCGGGCAACTGTCACCTCGGGTACGAGACGACCGTGCCCGTCACCCTCGACGAGATGACCATGCTGTCGGCGGCCGTCGTACGCGGCACCCAGCGATCCCTGATCGTCGGCGACCTCCCCTTCGGCTCCTACCAGGAGGGCCCGGTGCAGGCGCTGCGCTCGGCGACCCGGCTGGTGAAGGAGGCGGGTGTCGGCGCGGTCAAGCTGGAGGGCGGCGAGCGCTCGCACGAGCAGATCCGGCTCCTGGTCGAGTCCGGCATCCCGGTCATGGCCCACATCGGCCTGACCCCGCAGTCCGTGAACGCGATGGGCTACCGCGTGCAGGGGCGCGGCGAGGAGGCGGCCCAGCAGCTGCTGCGCGACGCCAAGGCCGTACAGGACGCCGGCGCCTTCGCCGTCGTCCTCGAACTCGTCCCGGCGGAGCTGGCGGCCGAGGTGACGCGGGTGCTGCACATCCCGACGGTCGGGATCGGCGCCGGGCCCGAGACGGACGCGCAGGTCCTGGTCTGGACCGACATGCTCGGGCTGACCTCCGGCCGGGTGCCGAAGTTCGTCAAGAAGTACGCCGATCTGCGTGAGGTCATGGGGAACGCGGTGAAGTCGTTCGCCGAGGACGTCGTCTCCGGGAGCTTCCCGCTGGAGGAGCACTCCGTCCACTGAGCCATTGCGGAAACACCCGGGCAGCCCGCCGATCTTCCCCCGTCGGCGGGCTGCCGCCCGTCTGGCCGACGGTGCTGTCAGAGTTCGCACCAGACCGTCTTGCGGCCCGGTCCCTGGTCCACGCCCCATCGATCGGCCAGGGCGTCGATCAGGGCCAGGCCCCGCCCGGACTCCTCCGCCTGCGTCGCGGACCGCAGGACGGGCAGGGTGCGCGGGGCGGGGTCGGTCACCTCGATGCGGGTACGGCCGTGATCCGCGGGCGTACCGATGACCCGTACGGTCACCGGTGTTCCCTCGCCCAGGTGGTCGATGACGTTCGTCAGTAACTCCGTCGCGCACAGCCGGACGTCGTAGCTGTGTTCGCGGAGCCGGTGACGCAGCTCGGGCGCGGCCTTCGGTGTGGCGAGCAGGCGGAGTTCGAGCACCGTCCTCACCGGCCCGCCGCCTTCCTGAGGGCGGCGGCCAGCGCCCGTGCCGTGGCCGTGTCGCAGTTCCCGAGCGTGACGAGTCCGGCGGACCGGCCGTATCTACCCGCGAAACTCGGCAGATCCACGCGGAGCGACGGGAGCGTGATGCCGTGCAGGGCGAGGGCCGAGCGGAGTTCCTCCACGCAGAGGGTGACGTCGTAGGCAGTGGGGGAGCGGTGGTCGGGCATGAGGGGTGGCCGCCTTCTGTGCGTTGTGTGACGAACTCCTCACAGACTGTCCGCCTGCTGGCTACCGTAAAAGCGGTTTCGCGTTCGCGACCGGGGCAGCGAAAGGTGAACGATGGCACGGCGCAAGGACATCGACGGCTCGATGAGCGTCCCGACCTTCTACGGCAAGGAGTTGCGGTGGAAGAGGGAGGCGGCGGGCCTGTCGCTGGAGGCGTTCCTCGAAGGCAGCTTCTACGGCAAGACGTACCTCAGCGACATCGAGCGCGGGGAGCGGAGGATGCCGCTCGACCTGGCCCGGCATGCGGATCGGGTGCTGAAGACCGACGGGTTCTTCGAGCGGAACTGTGAGGATGTGCGGAAGGCGCGGCGAGGGCCGCATGCCGCGTACTTCGAGAAGGTCCTGGAGGCCGAGAAGTACGCGGAATCCATTGAGGAATGGTGTCCCATCACCTTTCCTGGGCTGCTCCAGACGGCGCCGTATGCACGAGCGCTGGTCCGCTCGGCCCACCCGGCGACCTCCGACGAGTGGGTCGAGGAGAAGGTGACCGCCCGGCTCGCTCGTGCCCGCCTCTTCGAGGAGGACCACTCCACCCCGGAGTACTGGGCGATCCTGCACGAGTCGCTGATCACGGACCCGATCCTGCCACCACTGGAGACGGCCGAGCAGTTGGACCGGGTCGTGGCATTGGCCGAGCGGCGCCGGATCACACCACAAATCGTTCTGCGGACGTGCGGTGCGTATCCCCTGATGGCCGCCTCCATCAAGGTCATGACGTTTCCGGACGCGCCGCCGCTGCTCTACATCGAGGCGTCGTACAGCGGGGACACCATCGACGATCCGGCCCTCGTGAAGCAATACCGCAAGGCATACGATCGGCTCAGGGCCGTCGCGCTGTCACCAGACACGTCCCTCGCCATGATCAAGGCAGCGGCAGAGGATTACCGAAATGGCAAGCAACCGGATCGACTTGAGTGACGCTCTCTGGTTCAAGAGCAGCTACAGCAATGGTGACGGCGGGGATTGCGTCGAGATCGCGAGCGACTTTCCAGGCGCCGCCCTCTGGCGAAAGTCGAGCTACAGCAACGGTGACGGCGGCAACTGCGTCGAAGTGGCCCCCAACATCCCCGCCCTCGTCCCCGTACGCGACTCAAAGGTCCCCGGCGGCCCGGTCCTCCTCCTCACCCCCACCGCCTGGGCCCCCTTCATCACCGCACTGAAGTCGAAGTCCGCGTAACGCAAAGGGGGCGTGAGGTCACCAGGACCCCACGCCCCCCGCTCCTCAGCGGAGCGTCAGCGCGTCAGTGCTTCTTGTACGACTGCACGTAACCGTTCGCCGGCGAACCGACGCCCGTCACGTCGTCGTAGCCCTTGACCGCCGACAGGGAGCTGTCCTTGCCGAGGCTGCGGACCGAGTACAGCAGGCCGCCCGACGCGTCGAGGCCGTTGGCGAAGTCCACGCGGGCGACCGCCAGGCCGGAGCCGGTCGGGTTGTCCGTGACGTCGTGGAAGACGCCCTTGCCGTACTTGGCGTAGATCGTCGGGTTGGCGAAGCCGATCGCCTTGCCGCCGTGCGCCTCCTGGGCCAGGGCCTGGACCGCCGCGATGACCGGGGCGGCGAGCGAGGTGCCGCCGATGCGGTACTCGCTGTACTGCTGCGAGCCGTCCGAGAAGGTCTGGGTCTGGCCGACCAGGAAGCCGGTGTTCGGGTCGGCGATGGCCGCGATGTCCGGGACGACGCGGTTGCCGTCGGCGCTGTTGGCCTTGGCGAGCGAGTCCGGGACGACGCCCTTCTGGTAGTACGGCTCGGCGACCGTCTTGCTGACGCCGCCGCCCGCGCCCGAGGTGAAGGCGCCGGGGAAGTTGGTCCAGCTCTTGCCGTCGGCCGAGAGGGTCGCCTTCTGGGTGCCCCAGCCGGTCTCCCACTCGTACGTGTTGCCCTTGCCGACGGCCAGGGACGTACCGCCGACCGCCGTGACCCACGCCGAGTTGGCCGGGGTGTCGACCTGCTTCGTACCGGTGTTGGCGACCTCGTCGCCGTTGTCACCGGAGGAGAAGTAGAAGCCGATGCCCTGGACCGCGCCCAGCTGGAAGACCTGGTCGTAGGCGGCCGCGAGGTCCGGCGTCTGGCTGGCCTCGACGTCGCCCCAGGAGTTGGAGACGATGTCGGCCAGGTGGTTGTCGACGACCTTGCTGAGCGAGTCGAGCAGGTCGTTGTCGAAGCAGGACGCGGCGCCCACGTACGTGACGTCGGCGTCCGGCGCGACCGCGTGCACGGCCTCGACGTCGAGGGTCTCCTCGCCGTACCAGCCCGCGGCCTTGCATTCCTTGATCTTGGTGTAGTTGTTCGGCAGCGCCTGGTGCAGCTGGCCGGTCTTCCAGGCCGCGTCACCGTGCTTGACCGCGTACGTACCCGCGTCGAAGGCGATCGTCGGGGAGGCGTAGGCGTCGGTGATGGCGACGCGGACGCCCTTGCCGGTGTAGTCGCCCGCGCCGTAGGCGGCGCGCAGCTGCTTGCCGGTGTAACCCTTGATCGCGTACGGGATCTTGCCGCCGTACGCGTCCGGCAGCGTCGTCGCGATGTTCGAGCCGTAGTACGAGGAGAACGGCCCGGAGTTCTTGAACACGGCGTCCGGCGGCGGAAGCTGGTCGTCGTGGTTGGCCATGTGCGGGGCGTTGTCCAGGCCGGTGACGGTCAGGACGGCGCCCTTCAGGCCCTCCGGCACGGTGGCCGTCTGCGCCGGGGCGTGGTAAGTCGCCGAGCCCTTGGCGTAGTTGTGCAGCTGGGTGCCGAAGGCCTTCTCGGCGGCGGCCACGTCACCGGAGACGGCGACGTAGTGCTGGGTGACCTCGGTGACCTTCAGGCCGGCCGACGTCAGCCAGGACTTGACGGCGGCCACCTGGGCCTTGGTGGCCCCGAACTGGGCCTGCGCCTTCTTGGCGCTCAGGTACTTGCCGTACAGCGGCGAGCTGGGGTCGGACACGGCCTTGGCGTAGGCGGCGAGGCCCGCCGCGTCCTTGCCGGCGAAGTAGACCCGGGCGTTCACCGGGGCGCTGTTCGCGGTCGCGCCCTTGTCCGCCTTGGCCGTGGCCCACAGCGGCTTGGTGCCCTTCAGTGCGGAACGAGCGGGGCTGTCCGCGGCGTGTGCCGCGGGTATGCCCAGCGCCAGCGCGCCGGCGACCATCGGCAGTGTCGCTGCCATGCTCACGGCGCGCAGCTTGGCGCGGTTGGATCTCATAGAACCCCCTGCGATGCGGTTCGCATGCATGTAGTGGTCGATACGTCATGCATCCGCGTGCCGGCCCGCGGCGGTTCGGCCGGCCCTGTGGATCACACGATGGGGGTCACTCTTTCGATGAACGGTTCATGCCAGGGGAACGGAAAGGTCAAGAGAAGCCCAAGTAGCCGTCACGTAGGGCGAATTGCACCTTTCGTACCTCACGGTTGCGTAACGGAAGTGTGTGGCCGCTGTTCACGAACCACCCGTTCACCGTTCACCCATCGCTGCTCACGAACCGCTGGTCACGAACGCGGCGCGGCGCCCCGCTCCTTGAGCATCCGGGCCATCACCTGGAGCTCGGACTGCTGCGCGTCGACCATGCCCTGCGCGAGCCGCTTCTCCACGCCGACGGTGCACTTGGCGACGCAGCCCTCCGCCATGTGGATCCCGCCCTTGTGATGGTCCGTCATCAGCTGCAGGTACAGGATCTCGGCCTGCTTGCCGCTCAGCGACTGGAGCTTCCTCAGCTCCGTGTTCGTCGCCATGCCCGGCATCAGCGAGCCGTCCCCGCGCTCGGGCATGTCGCCCATGCCCATCCAGGCCATGGGCGGCTTCTCCGACACCTTCGGCAGCTCCCACAGATCCAGCCAGCCGAGCAGCATGCCGCGCTGGTTGGCCTGCGTCTGCGCGATGTCGTAGGCGAGCCGCCGCACTTCCTCGTTCTTCGTGCGGTCCCGGACGATGTACGACATCTCGACGGCCTGCTGGTGGTGCACGGCCATGTCCCGCGCGAACCCGGCGTCCGCCGACTCGGCGGCCGGCGTCTGCACGGCGGAGGTGCCGCCCGTGTTCTCGGCGACGGCGTACGTGATCGCGCCGGCCGCGACGAGCAGCGCCGCCGCGGCCCCGGAGATCCAGCCGACGTGCCGGCGCTTCACTACATCGCCCCGCTGGTGCAGGCGGCGCCCGGCTCCGGGGTCTGCGGGCCCTGGACGTAGGCGCTGAAGAACTTGTTCACCTCGGGGTCGTTCGCGCTCTTGACGGCCACCTGGTGGCCCCAGGCCGACAGGATCAGCGGCGCCGCCTGGTTCTCGTACGGGCTCATCAGCGAGTACGGCGTCTTCTTCACCTTCGCCGCCAGCGCGTCGACGTCGGCCTTGTTCGCCTTGCTGGTGTACGTCACCCAGACCGCGCCGTGCTCCAGCGAGTGCACGGCGTTCTCGTCCTGCAGCGGCTTGGTGTAGACGGTGCCGTCGCAGGTCGCCCAGATCGGGTTGTGGTTGCCGCCGACCGGGGGGTGCATCGGGTACGACACCTTGGCCGTCACGTGCGTCCGCGCCAGCTTGCCGCTCCAGGCCTGCACGCCGTCCTTGCCGGTGGTCCAGTGCCCGGAGTCACCGGAGGAGCTCTTGGAGTCGCTCGCGCTGTTCTTCTTGTCGCCGGACTGGGACTTCACGAGGACCATGCCACCGACCACGAGGCCGGCGACGACCACCACGCTCGCGGCGATGGTGAGCGCGCGGTTGCGGCGCTCGCGCGCCCGCTCGGTACGGCGCATCTCCTCTATGCGCGCCTTGCGCGCCGCGCTGCTGTTCTTGGCGGAACCCATGAGGTGTCCTTCTGGGGAAAGGGACGGCAACGGGAAGGGTGGGGCCCGCCGATCGTAATGGGGAGGGGGTCGGCTTCCGCAGCGAGGTCCCGGCAAAGAGCTGATCGACGGATAATTTGAATCGTGGATGCGCATTACCTACGCTCGCGGTATGCGGCTCCTGCGCTCCACCGACCTGGCCCTGCGCGTCCTGATGCGACTGGCCGTGGCCGCCGACGCCACGCCCACCACCCGCCAGGTCGCGGCGGACATGGACGTGCCCTACACGCACGCCGCGAAGGTCGTCGCCGAACTCCAGCACCTGGGACTCGTGGACGCCCGGCGCGGCCGGGGCGGCGGCCTCGCCCTCACCACCGAGGGCCGTACCGCCTCGGTCGGCTCGGTGGTGCGCACCTTCGAGGGCGACGGCGACGTGGTCGACTGCGAGGGCCCGACTCCGTGCCCCCTGAACTCCGGCTGCCGCCTGCGCGGCGCCCTGCGCCGGGCCCAGGAGGCCTTCTACGCCGCCCTGGACCCGGTCACGGTCGCCGAGATCGTCGCCGAGCCGACGGGCCCGCTGCTGCTGGGGATCTCGCGGGGGCCGCGGGGCGACTGACGCCCGTGTCCGAAAGACGGTGTTGATCACCGGGCAGACCTGATGAAGGCTGGTCCCCGACTCGAACACGACGACGGGGGTACGTCATGAAGGTCCTCATCTCCGGCGCGAGCGTCGCCGGTCCCGCCCTCGCCTTCTTCCTGCACCGCGACGGCCATGAGGTGACCGTGATCGAGCGCGCCCCGGCGCTGCGCGACAGCGGCTACGCCGTCGACTTCCGGGGCGCGGCCTTCGACGCGCTGGCGGACCTGGGCATCCTTCAGGAGGTGCGCGGGCACGCCACCGGGATGCGCGGCACCGACCTGCTGGACGCCGACGGCAACCGCGCGGGCGAACTGCCCGCCGAGGTCTTCGCCGGTGAACTGGAAGTGCCCAAGCGGGAGTTGACCCGCATCCTGCACGCGCGCACGGCGGACGCGGTGCGCTATGTCTTTGCCGACTCGGTCGATGCGATCGAGCAGGACGCCGACGGGGTCCGGGTCGGCTTCGAACGCGGCGCCCCGGACACCTACGACCTGGTCGTCGGCGCCGACGGCCTCTACTCCGCGGTGCGCCGGCTGGTCTTCGGCCCGCACAGCGAGACGGTCCGGCACCTCGGCGTGTCGGGCGTCGGCTTCACCGCGCCGAACCGGCTGGGCCTGGACCACCGGGGCGCGCTGTGGCAGACCCGGGGCCGGACGGTCTACGCCTTCAGCGCGGCCGACCCGGAGCGGATGTCCGTCAGCCTCTCCTTCGCCAGCGACTCGCCGAAGCTGGACCTGCTGGACCGCCCGGAGCAGGAGCGGATCACCCGGGAGCGGATGGCCGGCGCCGACTGGATCGTGCCCCGCCTGCTGGACGACATGTCCGCCGCCGAGGACCTCTACTTCTCCTCCGCCTGTCAGGTCCACCTCGACCACTGGTTCGAGGGCCGGGTCGTGCTGGTGGGCGACGCCGGCTACTGCGCCGCCCCCACCTCGGGCATGGGCACCTCACAGGCCCTGATCGGCGCCCGCGCTCTCGCCCGGGAACTCGCCGGGTCCGGAGACGACCACACCAAGGCCTTCGCCGCCTATGAGCAGGAGCTGCGCCCGTACGTGGCGGAGAACCAGGAAACCGGCCGCGAGGGCGCCCGCCGCTTCGGCGCCGAGTGATCCGGCGGCCGTAGGGCTAGGCCTGGGCCAGCCACAGGTCGGGGCCGAACACCTCGTAGTGGATGTCGGCCGGGGCCACACCCTTCTCGATCAGCTGGGTGCGCACCGCGCGCATGAACGGCAGCGGGCCGCACAGGTACGCGCGCGTGCCGGCCGGTACGGCGATGCCGGCCAGGTCGACCAGGCCGGTGCGGGTGCCCGGCTCGGCGTCCCGCTCGTAGAAGAAGTGCACGGAGGCGTCCGCGAGCTTCCCGGCGTACATCTCGTGGTCGGTGCGCAGGGCGTGGCCGGCGGGGGTGCGGTCGCCGTGGACGACGGTGACCGGGCCGCCGTGGCCGCCCGCCGCGAGGTCGGCCAGCATCGCGATCATCGGGGTCACACCGATGCCGGCGGAGGCGAGCAGCAGGGGGGTCCCGGCGCCGTCGGCGTCCAGGACGAGGTCGCCGTACGGCTCGGACAGGCCGAGGACGTCACCGACGTGCACGCGCGCGTGGAGGTGGTTCGAGACCTCGCCGTCCGGCGTCGCGTCGCCGCCGGTCACCCGCTTGACGCTGAACTGGCGGAGCGACTCGCCGGGCGCGCCGGACAGGCTGTACTGCCGTATCTGCCGGGCGCCGTCGGCCAGCTCGACCTGGACGGAGACGTACTGGCCGGCGCGGAAGCCGCGCACCGGGCCGCCGTCGGCGGGCCGCAGCCGGAAGGTGACGACGTCCGCCGTCTCCTCGATGCGCTCCACGACCTCCCAGGGCCGGCGCTCGGTGCTGCCGCTCTCCTCGTACAGCCGCTTCTCGATGGCGATGAGCGCGTTCGCCATCAGCCAGTAGACCTCGGTCCAGGCGGCGGCCACCTCGGGGGTGACGGCCTCGCCGAGGATGTCGGCGATGGCGGCGAAGAGGTGCTCGTGCACGATCGGGTAGTGCTCGGGGGCCACGCCCAGGGAGGCGTGCTTGTGGGCGATGCGGCCGAGCATCGCGTCCGGCCGCTGGTCCGGGTGGTTCACCAGGTGCGTGGCGAAGGCGGCGATGGATCCGGCGAGGGCCTGCTTCTGGGCGCCGGAGGCCTGGTTGCCGCGGTTGAACAGGTCCCGCAGCAGTTCGGGGTGGGCGGCGAAGAGACGGGCGTAGAAACGCTCGGTGATCTCGCCGATGGCCGCGCCGACGGCGGGGAGAGTGGCGCGGACGGTGGCTGCGGACTGTTCGGACAGCATCGGAACTCCAATCGGCTCAGCTGATCAGAACCGTAGGAAAAGTTGCATCTGAGATGCAAATTAAACGGCCGTGGCATCGGTCACGCCTTCAGCGAATCGGCCATTACGGATATCGGTCCGAGCAGGCAAGATGGGCGACACGGCAGTACAGCTGCCGTACGAGAGGCGTTCAGGCCGAGGACGCATCCGCGATCAAGGTCCGCAACGCGCATGAAATGGTGTTGTGGTGGGATGCTCAGGTGCCCGACCGCCTCCCGCGGGACGGGGGACAGGCGGCCTGACCAGCAAGGATGGGGTAGCGGAAGATGGACAAGCAGCAGGAGTTCGTGCTCCGGACGTTGGAGGAGCGCGACATCCGGTTCGTACGCCTGTGGTTCACGGACGTGCTGGGCTTCCTGAAGTCCGTCGCCGTGGCCCCTGCCGAGCTGGAGCAGGCCTTCGACGAGGGCATCGGCTTCGACGGCTCGGCCATCGAGGGCTTCGCCCGTGTCTACGAGTCCGACATGATCGCCAAGCCGGACCCCTCCACCTTCCAGGTCCTGCCGTGGCGCGCGGAGACCCCCGGCACCGCCCGCATGTTCTGCGACATCCTCATGCCGGACGGCTCCCCGTCCTTCGCGGACCCCCGCTATGTGCTCAAGCGCGCCCTGGCCCGCACCTCCGACCTGGGCTTCACCTTCTACACCCACCCCGAGATCGAGTTCTTCCTGCTGAAGGACCGCCCGCTGGACGGCTCCCGCCCCACCCCGGCCGACAACTCGGGCTACTTCGACCACACGCCCACCAACGTCGGCATGGACTTCCGCCGCCAGGCGATCACCATGCTGGAGTCGATGGGCATCTCGGTGGAGTTCTCCCACCACGAGGGCGCGCCGGGCCAGCAGGAGATCGACCTGCGCTACGCCGACGCGCTCTCCACGGCGGACAACATCATGACGTTCCGCCTGGTCATGAAGCAGGTGGCGCTGGAGCAGGGGGTGCAGGCGACCTTCATGCCGAAGCCCTTCTCCGAGCACCCGGGCTCCGGCATGCACACCCACCTGTCCCTCTTCGAGGGCGACCGCAACGCGTTCTACGAGTCCGGCGCCGAGTTCCAGCTCTCCAAGGTCGGCCGCTCCTTCATCGCGGGCCTGCTGCGGCACGCGGCGGAGATCTCCGCGGTCACCAACCAGTGGGTGAACTCCTACAAGCGCATCTGGGGCGGCTCCGAGCGCACGGCCGGCGCCGGCGGCGAGGCCCCCTCCTACATCTGCTGGGGCCACAACAACCGCAGCGCCCTGGTCCGCGTCCCGATGTACAAGCCCGGCAAGACCGGCTCGGCCCGCGTCGAGGTCCGCTCCCTGGACTCCGGCGCCAACCCCTACCTGGCCTACGCCGTCCTCCTGGCCGCGGGCCTGAAGGGCATCGAGGAGGGCTACGAGCTCCCGCCGGGCGCCGAGGACGACGTCTGGGCCCTCTCCGACGCCGAGCGCCGCGCCATGGGCATCGAGCCCCTCCCGCAGAACCTCGGCGAGTCCCTGACCCTCATGGAACGCAGCGACCTGGTCGCCGAGACCCTCGGCGAACACGTCTTCGACTTCTTCCTGCGCAACAAGCGCCAGGAGTGGGAGGAGTACCGGTCCGAGGTCACGGCCTTCGAGCTGCGGAAGAACCTGCCGGTGCTGTAGGGGCAGGTCAGGGCGGGTTATCGCCGAAACGATCCCTTGGGGCCGACGGTCGCGGACCGTCGGCCCTGTGCGTCTCGCGGGTGCCGGGCCGTCTCTGGGTCGTCGGAACTGATACTCACCGTGCCGTAGCCGCGTCCCATGCGGCCCCGAGAGTCTGCTCAGGGCTGCAGCAGGGGATCCCCTGGCGTTGCCAGAGCGAGGCCGAGCGCTGTCAAGACTTTCACCGCCGCCTCGATCAAGCCCCGGCTGCGCTTCGCTCTGCCGGGCGCGCTTCCCGGCTCCGCTGCGGGCGACGCTCCTGCCTTCGGCCCGCTCCGCCCGCACTGCGCCGACGCGCGCCCACTGGTGGACAGGGCCGGTGGCCATGAGTCGATCGCCGCGTACGCGACGGTCAGAGCAGTGCCTCCGGCGCGGGATCGGCCGGCACTGTCCACTTCCTCACAGCCGTTCGTACAGTGGCGCGCTCCACCTGGACGCCAGGAACCACGCCCGCTCCACGGTGTGTGGGTCGACGGCGTACGGGATGGGAGCTGGGGCGGGTGTGGGGGTTGCGGCGGGCGCTTACGCCGAGCAGTTCCGACCAGATCCGCCGCGCACAGCAAATCCACAGAAAATGGCCTATTCGGAAGATGCCGGCTAGTCCGATTTATTGATCTACAAGCGCGTTTTCCCACCATCGGACCGATGCTCCGATGCGCCCAGGTCAAGCTCCGCATGTGGCCTCGGGGATCACCCGGGACTTAGTAGCAAGGAGCACCCAGATGAGTCCTGAGTACAGGACGACCTCCCAACTCGGGTCAGCCGGTCACGGCGGCTTCAACAGGGTCCGCAGGCTCGCCGCGATCACGACGGCGGTGACAGTCGCGGTAGGGGCCCCCGCGGTGGCGGTGGCCGCCACCGTAACGTCCCAGACAGGCGTGGCATACGCCGTCGATCCCCACTGCGACCACGACAAGCCTCGCCAACGGGGGGGCGAAGACGACTGCGACACCACCCATCCGAAACCCACCGTCACCGTAACGAAGACCGTAACCGCGACCGCAACGGTGACCGCGACCACCACGGCGACCGCAACCGTGACCGCGACTGCGACTGCATGCGGCACCGGTGTCGATTCGACGAAGCCGAACGGCATGGAGCAATTCCTCGCCGCCCTCGTCAATGGGGTGCCATTCGCCGGCAGGCGTCCCAACACCAACACCAACCCGGACAGCCCGAACATCGTCTCGGGCCCGGCCAATGCGGCCGGCTGGACCGACCTCAGCACGATCACCGGATTCCCCACGAACTCCCCGGTCTGCGGCGTCTCGGTCGACGCTCAGGGCAGTGACGCGTTCTACAAGATCATCACTCAGGGCGGCTCTGTCTACACGCTGCATTGCGCGGCCAACGGCACCACGCTCGTATGTCCCGCCCCAGCGCAGGGAATGACGCCTCAGTCTCAGTGGACTGCGGTGACACCCCAGCCCTGATCGGCATAAGTCACAACGAGTAACTGCAGGCCCCCCGGAACGAGCGGCCCCTGGCCGGCAGAGCAGCAGGGCAGGGGCTGTCACGCCCGTCGACCGGGGCGGCCGTCGCGGAGGGCTGCGACCTGCTCGCGGACGGCGGGGGTGATGACGTACGTCACAGCCTCGCCGCGTCGCAACCGTCCTGACCGGGCGTCTTGGTCACGGCCTTCGAGCTGCGGAAGAACCTGGCGGTGCTGTAGGGGCAGGCCGGAGCAGGCGTTCACATCGGCCCGCAACAGGCGGCCCACCCCTCGGGGCGAGCCGCCGCTTGCTTTTCACCGCCAGTCCGAGACCGAGACCGAGTTCGAGTCCTGGGCGGAGTCGGAGCGGGCCTGCTGGGAGCGTTCGGGATGGACGTGTGGGCGGTTGGTGCAGGCGTCGTGCACCGAGCTGCCCGTCCACGGTGCGGTGAGCGGGACGATCCCGAGGGCCGTCTCGCAGAGTTTGTCCGGGGACAGGGGGCGGCCGGCGATGTTGATGCGGCCGCGGGTGCCGTCGCTGTCGGCGTGGGCGGGGGCGGCGAGCGCGAGACCGGCGGCGGTGAGCGCTGCGAGAGCGGTGATCTTCTTCACGCCCTGGTCAACGAGACCGAATCGGCCCAGGTCACGCGGCTGCTGACGGTGCGGTTATCCGATGTACGCCGGTGACACCGCGGCCGTGGTGATCCGCCGCGCCGCCCCCGAGCCGTCCGCCGGCACCTCGTACAGATCGGCGCCGTAGTCACCGGGCAGCGCGTACACGACCGTACGGGCATCGCGCCACACCACCTGGTCGTCGACGCTCCTGCGCTCGGCCAGCGGAGTCTCCCGCATGGTGCGCAGGTCCAGGACGTACAGATGCCAGGGGGCGTCCTTGGGCAGGCCCTTGACCCGCTTCTTGTAGGCGATCCGCGTGCCGTCGGGCGAGAGGGACGGGCACTCGACGTTCGCGTGCAGGGCGGTGACCGTACGGGCGCGCAGGTCGCCCCGGACAAGGTACGTACTGCCCTGGGTCGCCAGCGTCGCGTAGAACGTGCGATCGTCGCTCGCGAACGTCACGCCCCAGAAGTTGGCGTCCGCCGCGTGATACGTGTGCCCGTCCTTCACGATGCGGAAGGCCTCCAGGGAGGAAATCAGCGCACCGCTCCTCGTGTCCACGATCGCCGCACGCGTGGAGAAGTTCGTCCCGGCGTACGAGTCACCGCCCACGAACGCCGTCCAGGCCGCGAAGTGACCCGTCGGCGAGACCCGGGCGCGGGAGGGGATGCCCGGGACGTCATAGCGGTGCACGGTCCGCAGACGCGCGTCCAGGATCAGCGCGCGATAGGTGTCCGAGACCGGGCCGTGCACGGCCTGCAGACAGACACCGGTGCCCGAAGCGGCGTAGAAACGCAGGCACTTGACCCCGGACGCCGTCCGCGCCCCCGACGGATCGACGGCCGGAACGCCGACGAGCTCGTCCCGGTGCGGCCCCCACGCCATGTTCCGGAACACCATCCGCCCGTGCCCGGTCAGTGTCACCGCCCCCGCCGTGACCCGCGGACCGCCCGCCTGCACCTGGTCACGCCGGTCCGCCCGGGCCGAGGCGTGCAGCACGGACGCCACCCCCACCACCGCGAGCACGGCGACGGCGGCGACCAGGATCAGGACGCGGTTGCGTACGGTCATGCGGGCACCGTTCCCTTCGGGCGCAGGGTGAGGGAGAAGACGGCGCACGCGGCCAGCGCCACCGCCGCGCCCGCCAGCGCCGCCCGGTCGCCCCACACCGTCCAGGCCGCGCCGAACAGCAGGCTGCAGGCGAACCGGGCCGCGGCCTGCCCGGTCTGCACGAGGGCCAGCCCCGACGAGCGCAGCGCCTCCGGCACCCCGTCGGAGGCCGCGGCCATCAGCACGCCGTCGGTGGCTGCGTAGAAGGCGCCGTGCAGGGCGAGGACGACGTACGGCAGGGCCGAGCCGTGCCACGCCGTGAGCAGCGACGCGTACGCGAGCAGCAGGGCACCGTGTCCGCCCACGAAGACCGCCCACCGGCCCACCCGGTCCGCGAGCCGCCCGAGCGGCACCGCCAGCAGCAGGAAGGAGGCGGCCGTACCGAGCGGCAGCAGGGCGAACCAGCGGTCCGGGACGCCGAGGCGGCGCTGCAGCAGCAGATACACGAACGCGTCGCTGACCGTGGCCAGCCCCAGCAGCAGCGCGCACACCGCGATCCGCCGCAGCCCCCGCCGTCGCAACAGCCCCACCGCACCCCGCAGGGTGGGCCGCTCGTCCGTGCCGGCACCACCACGCCCGCCCGGCACGAACAGCACCAGCACCAGGACCCCGAGCACGGCGACACAGAAGCTGACCGTGAACACCGCGTCGTACCCGTCCACCGTCGCCCGCAGGATCAGGAAGGCCACCAGCGGTCCGAGCAGTGCACCGGCCGTGTCCATGGCCCGGTGCACCCCGAAGGCGCGCCCCCGGGTCTCCGCCGTACTGGACAGCGAGATGAGGGCGTCCCGGGGCGCGGTCCGCAGCCCCTTCCCCGTGCGGTCGGCGGCGAGGACCAGTCCGATCGGAGTCAGCGAATGAGCAACCAGCAGCAACGGCTTGCACACGGCCGACACCGCGTACCCGAACCCGGCGACCCACTTGTGCCGTCCGCCACCGCGGTCGGCGAGATGCCCGCCCACCAGCCGTACGACCGCCGAGAACCCGTTGTAGACGCCGTCGAGCAGCCCGAACCCCAGCGGCGACAGACCCAGCCCGGTGACCAGGTACAACGGCAGTACGGCCGTGACCATCTCGGACGACACGTCCGTCACCAGACTGACCGTTCCGAGCGCGAGCACGGTCGGGGCGATCGCGGCACGGCGCCGCCCGGCCAGTGGCCGGACGGCACCGTCCGCGGACGCCGGCGTGCTTGCGCGGCTGTCCGCTACGTACACGTCAGGACGCCCAGATGCCGGTGATGTCCTTGGCGGAGTCCGCGTTGCCCGCGTGCGAGGTCAGCCCCTGGCTGTCCTCGAGGGTGCGCAGCAGGTCGTAGTGGTTGTAGGTGGTGGAACTGGACGACCCGGCGGCCACCGGCTGCCCGTACAGCACGGTCGGGATCCGGTTCCCGCTCAGCCGGTTGTCCTCGTCGAAGGTGATGACGAGCAGGCTGTTGTGGGTCTTGGCCCAACTCGCATAGCCACCCAGGTTGTTCTTCAGCCAGGTGTCACCGGTGGACACCGAGCAGTCGTGCATGTCGCTGCACAGGTTGGGGACCACGTACGACATCTGGGGCAGCGTCGAGTAGTCCGTCGGGAACTGGTCGAACGTCATGGCGCTGTCCGTCGGCACGTTGCTGAACCCGAACCACGGGTTGTGCTTCTGGGCGTAGTCGCCGCTGCTGCACGTGGTGTCGCCCTGGCCGGGCAGATCCTCGTTGTAGCTGGCCCAGGTACGGCCGGCGTCGATCACCTCGGACGCCAGGTTGGGCGCCGAGGAGAAACCGGGCGTGACACAACTGTCGTCCGTGATGCCCTGGGTGTCGCCGGAGAACATCGCGTAGTAGTTCGGCTGGCTCGGGTGGGTCTCGGCGTACGACTGCGTCAGGTTGGCACCTCCCGACTTCAGCGAGTTGATGTACGGGGCGCTGGAGGAGCCGATGACCTGGCTGTACGCGTGGTTCTCGAAGACCACGACGACCACGTGGTCCGGGCTCGGCACGGCGCCCGCGGCGTGCGCGGACTCTGCGCCGATCCCGGTCCACAGCCCGAACGCGGCCGCGGCGAGGGCGGCTGTGGACGCCACGACGGTACGGGCACGGCGGTACACGGAACTGCCGGACACATCAACCTCCGGTGTGGGGGGCGGGGCGGGGCTGGCGGTGCGGACAGAGCATGCACACGCCAACATTCCCGCGCCGCACGGCATCCAACCGGGAGAGTGAAGAGCGGATGAACGGCCGGGGTCCGGACCCGTGGCCGCAGCCGCGCACGGCGGGAAGGGACGTGCCGGGCGGCGTCCGCCCGCAGCCACGGCACCCCCACACGGGCCGCCGCAGCCAGTGGGACCACACACCCGCAGGGCCCCACGCACCCGAACCCGCCCGTCACTGCCCATGAACCGTCACGGCACCCCACACCCGAACCCGCTCCACCCCCGCAGGGCCCCGCAGCCGTGGGGAAGCCACGCCCCGCCCCCGGCCCGCGCCGGGCAGGGCCCACGCAACCGGCACGGCACCACGCGCCCGAACCCGTTCCACCCGCGCAGGGCCCACGCACCGGCACGGCACCCCACACCCGAACCCGCCGAACCCGCCCCCGCCCGGCAGGCCCCACGCCCCCGCCCCCCCGCCCGGCAGGCGCTCGCACCAGAACCCACCCCGCCCCCGACCCCACCCCCACCCCCACCCCCACCCCGAACCCGCCCCCCGCCCCGCAGGCCCCCGCGCCCCAAGCCGCCCCGCCCCCCTCCGGTTAGGCTCTGGCCAGGACGATGCCGATCCGAGACGCACGCAGCCGCACCCAAGGGGAGGCCACGGAGATGACGCCGGGGCGCAGAAGCAGTACGTTCACCCGCCTGCTCCGACACGGCTTCACCGACCCCTCCGCCGCGGAGCGCCTCCTCGACGGACCAGAGCTCGCCCCCGTCCGCGACGACCCCGTCCTCCTGGAAGCCCTGGGCGCCACCGCCGACCCCGATCTCGCCCTGCACGGCCTGGTCCGCCTCCTGGAGGCGCAGGACGGCCAGACGGCCCACCGTGAACTGCTGGACACCCTCATCGCGGCCAAGCCGCTGCGGGACCGCCTCCTCGGCGTCCTCGGCGCCTCCGCCGCCCTCACCGACCACCTGGCCCGCCACCCGAGCGACTGGCACGCCCTGGTCACGTACGAGCCCAGGGACCTGCACCCCGGCGTCGAGGAGTTCGAGCGCGGCCTGGCCGAGGCCACCGACCCCGTCTCGCTGCGCGTCGCCTACCGCCGGTGTCTGCTCTCCATCGCCGCCCGCGACGTCTGCGGCACCACGGACCTCGCCGAGACGGCCGCCGAACTCGCCGACCTCGCCACCGCCACCCTCCGCGCCGCCCTGGCCATCGCGCGGGCGAACGCCCCCGGGGACGCCGCCGCCTGCCGCCTCGCGGTGATCGCGATGGGCAAGTGCGGCGGCCACGAACTGAACTACGTCTCCGACGTGGACGTGATCTTCGTGGCGGAGGCGGCCGAAGGCACCACCGAGGCCAAGGCCCTCACCGCCGCCACCCGCCTCGCCTCCCACCTCATGCGGATCTGCTCGGAGACCACCGTGGAGGGCTCCATCTGGCCGGTGGACGCCAACCTCCGCCCCGAGGGCCGCAACGGCCCCCTGGTCCGCACCCTCTCCTCCCACCTCGCCTACTACCAACGCTGGGCGAAGACCTGGGAGTTCCAGGCCCTGCTCAAGGCCCGCCCGGTCGCGGGCGACGCGGAGCTCGGCCGGGCGTACGTCGACGCGCTCGAACCCCTGGTCTGGAAGGCGGCCGAGCGCGAGAACTTCGTGACGGACGTCCAGAAGATGCGCCGCCGCGTCGTGGAGAACATCCCCGCCTCCGAGATCGAACGCGAGCTCAAACTCGGCCCCGGCGGCCTGCGCGACGTCGAATTCGCCGTCCAGCTGCTGCAGTTGGTGCACGGCCGCACCGACCAGAGCCTGCGCAGCGGCACCACCCTGGACGCCCTGCAGGCCCTGGCCGCCGGAGGCTACGTCGGCCGTGAGGACGCCGCCCGCCTGGACGAGGCGTACCGCTTCCTGCGCTCGATGGAGCATCGCATCCAGCTCCACCGCCTGCGCCGCACCCACCTCGTCCCGGTCGCCGAGGAGGACCAGCGGCGTCTCGGCCGCTCCCTCGGCCTGCGCACCGACCCGGTGGCCGAGCTGATCCGGGAGTGGAAGCGGCACACCGGCGTCGTACGCAGGCTCCACGAGAAGCTCTTCTACCGCCCGCTGCTCGACGCGGTCGCCCAACTCGCCCCGGGCGAGGTCCGCCTGAGCCCCGAGGCGGCCCGCGAGCGCCTCGTCGCCCTCGGCTACGCCGACCCCGCCGCCGCCCTGCGCCACCTCGAGGCACTCGCCTCCGGCGTCACCCGCAAGGCGGCGATCCAGCGCACCCTGCTCCCCGTCCTCCTCGGCTGGTTCGCCGACTCGGCGGACCCGGACGCGGGGCTGCTGAACTTCCGCAAGGTCTCCGACGCGCTCGGCAAGACCCCCTGGTACCTGCGCCTCCTGCGCGACGAGGGCGCCGCGGCCGAGAACCTGGCCCGCGTCCTGTCGGCGGGCCGCCTCGCCCCCGACCTCCTCATGCGCGCCCCCGAGGCGGTGGCCCTGCTGGGCGACGGCGACGGCGGCGGCCTCGACCCCCGCGGGCGCGCCCACCTGGAGCAGGAGATCCTGGCCGCGGTGGGCCGCGCGGAGAACGCCGAGCAGGGCGTCACCGCGGCCCGTGGCGTGCGCCGCCGCGAGCTGTTCCGCACGGCCGCCGCCGACATCGTCGGCTCCTACGGCACCGAGACCAGCCCCGCCGAGGCCGACCAGGGCGCCCTGGTGGACCGGGTCGGCGCGGCGGTCTCCGACCTCACCGCCGCCACCCTCGCCGGCACCCTGCGCGCGGTGGTCCGGGACGGCTGGGGCGACACGCTGCCCACCCGGTTCGCGATCATAGGAATGGGCCGTTTCGGCGGCCACGAGCTGGGCTACGGCTCCGACGCGGACGTCGTCTTCGTGCACGAGCCGCAGGACGGCGTGGACGAGCACGAGGCCGCCGCCGCCGCGAACAAGGTCGTCGCCGAGATGCGCCGCCTGCTCCAGCTGCCCAGCGCCGACCCGCCGCTGCTCATCGACGCCGACCTGCGCCCGGAGGGCAAGTCGGGCCCGCTGGTGCGCACCCTGAAGTCGTACGAGGCGTACTACCGCCGCTGGTCCCTGGTCTGGGAGTCCCAGGCGCTGCTGCGGGCCGAGCCGGTCGCCGGGGACGAGGACCTGAGCCGCCGCTTCACCGAGCTGATCGACCCCCTCCGCTACCCGGCCCACGGCCTCGGCGAGGACGCCGTACGCGAGATCCGCCGGCTGAAGGCCCGCATGGAGTCCGAGCGCCTCCCGCGCGGCGCCGACCCGAAGCTGCACACCAAGCTCGGCCCGGGCGGGCTGTCCGATGTCGAGTGGACCGTGCAGCTCCTCCAGCTCCGGCACGGCTGGGACCAGCCCGGTCTGCGCACCACCCGCACCCGGGACGCGCTGGCCGCCGCCCGCGAGGCCGGGCTGCTGACCGCCGAGGAGACGGAGATCCTGGACGAGGCCTGGGTGCTGGCGACGCGGGTGCGCAACGCGGTGATGCTGGTGCGCGGCCGGGCCGGGGACACCTTCCCCACCGAGCCGCGCGAGCTGGCCGCCGTGGGCCGCTACCTGGGCTACGGCGCCGGGCACGCCGGCGACATGCTGGACGCCTACCGCCGTACCACCCGCCGGGCACGCACGGTGGTCGAGGAGCTGTTCTACGGCAACGGAGGGTGACGCCCGGCCGCTGCTACGGCACCTGGGTGGCCCGGGCCACGGCGGGCTCCGGCTCCCGCCTGCGGGCCGGGACCACCCGGGGCAGGGCGTACGGCAGCGTGCCGTACCACATGCGCGCCACCGTGAACCCGAAGGCGAGGCAGAGCACTCCGCCCACCGCGTCCAGCCAGAAATGGTTGGCCGTGGCGACGATGACCAGCAGGGTGGCCGCCGGGTAGAGCAGGCCCAGCACCCGCACCCACGGCACGGACGCCAGCGCGAAGATCGTCAGCCCGCACCACAGCGACCAGCCGATGTGCATCGACGGCATCGCCGCGTACTGGTTCGACATGTGCTTCAGATCGCCGGAGGCCATCGAGCCCCACGTGTGGTGCACCATCACGGTGTCCACGAAGTGCCCGCCGCGCATCAACCGGGGCGGCGCGAGCGGAAACAGATAGTAACCGAGCAGGGCCACACCCGTCGTCGCGAACAGTGCCAGCCGCGCCGCCGCGTAACGCCCCGGATGCCACCGGTACAGCCACACCAGCACCCCGATCGTGACGATGAAGTGCAGCGTGGCGTAGTAGTAGTTCATCCCGATGATCAGCCAAGTCACCGAGTTCAGCGCGTGGTTGACGGACTGTTCGAGGGCGATGCCCAGATGGTGCTCGGCGCTCCAGATCCAGTCGGCGTTGCGCAGCGCCTTGCCCCGCTGCTCCGGGACGGCGTTGCGGATCAGTGAGTACGTCCAGTAACTCACCGCGATCAGAAGGGTCTCGAACCAGAGCCGGGGCCGGCGCGGGCGCCGCAACCGGCCCAGCGGAGTCCGCCTGTCCTCGCCCGTGACGGCCTGCGGAACGGCCACCTCCTCGCGACCTTCCGACTGCGTCACGGTCGAGTCACTCATAGGCATCAAGTCTGCCAGAAAAGGCGTCTTCGACCGATCATCCCAAGGTCGGGTCCGGGACGCACCTTCTACGACGTACGGAGGACATTCGGTGCCGAAGCGGTCGAACCGCGCACCACCAGCTCCGGCATGAACACGAACTCGCTGTGCGGCGCGGGCGTCCCGCCGATCTCCTCCAGCAACGTGCGCACCGCCGCCTGCCCCATCGCCGGCACCGGCTTGCGGACCGTGGTCAGCGGCGGGTCGGTGAAGGCGATCAGCGGGGAGTCGTCGAAGCCGACCACCGACACGTCCCGGGGCACTTCCAGGCCCCGCTGACGGGCCGCGCGTATGGCGCCGAGCGCCATCATGTCGCTGGCGCAGACCACGGCCGTGCAGTTCCGCTCGATCAGCGCCGTCGCGGCCGCCTGACCGCCCTCCAGGGTGTACAGGGAGTGCTGGATCAGCTCCGTCTCGACCACCTCGGCGGCGAGCCCCAACTGGTCCTGCACGGCCCGCACGAAGCCCTCGATCTTGCGCTGCACCGGCACGAACCGCTTCGGCCCGAGCGCCAGCCCGATCCGGGTGTGGCCCAGCGACACCAGGTGGGTCACCGCGAGCGTCATCGCGGCCCGGTCGTCGGGGGAGATGAACGGCGCCTGCACCTTCGGCGAGAACCCGTCCACCAGCACGAACGGCACGCCCTGCGCCCGCAGCCGCTCGTAGCGCTGCATGTCGGCGGTGGTGTCGGCGTGCAGTCCGGAGACGTAGATGATGCCCGCGACCCCGCGGTCCACCAGCATCTCGGTCAGCTCGTCCTCGGTCGAGCCGCCGGGGGTCTGCGTGGCGAGCACCGGCGTGTAGCCCTGCCGGGTCAGCGCCTGGCCGATGACCTGGGCCAGAGCCGGGAATATCGGGTTCTCCAGCTCCGGAGTGATCAGCCCGACCAGCCCCTCGCTGCGCTGCCGCAGCCGGACCGGGCGCTCGTAGCCCAGGACGTCCAGCGCGGCGAGCACGGACTGGCGGGTGGTGGCGGCGACGCCCGGCTTCCCGTTGAGGACCCGGCTGACAGTCGCTTCGCTCACCCCCGCCTGCGCAGCGATGTCGGCAAGCCGTGTGGTCACGGCACCGGACTGTACCGGTCGTATGTCGCCTTGCCCACCGGCCGGACGCCGGGCACGGGCAGCCGAACGGCCCGCCGTGGGTTGCTGCCTCATCGCGCTCCCTCGAATTCATGGTGGCAAGAGCTTGCAGAGTCTTGCACAAGTGCCGCCGCCACCGCCCCACCGGCTCCAATACACGGTTGCATCGGGGTCGAGCGCCGGTCACGAGCGGGTAACCATCGTGTTCCCTTGCACTTTTTTTCTGCAAGGTCTTTCGCGGGGCTTACAACGCTGTTACGTTCCTGGTCGCCCGGCCGCCGCAACGGCGCTGTCGGCAAGACCGCAGGGACGGCGGACGGGACCGCCCCTGCCTCACTCGGGCTTGAAACCTCAAGGAGAACTCATGCGGCGTGGCATAGCGGCCTCCGCGCTGGTGGCGTCCCTCGCCCTCGCGGCGACGGCCTGCGGCGGCGGGAGCAGCAACAGCGGCGACAAGGCCGGCGGCCCGGTGACCATCACCTGGTGGGACACCTCCAACGCCACGAACGAGGCGCCGACGTACCAGGCCCTGATCAAGCAGTTCGAGGCCGCCAACAAGAACATCAAGGTCAAGTACGTCAACGTCCCCTTCGACCAGGCGCAGAACAAGTTCGACACCGCGGCCGGCTCCAAGGGCGCCCCGGACGTGCTGCGCTCCGAGGTCGGCTGGACCCCGGCCTTCGCCAAGAAGGGCTACTTCCTGCCGCTGGACGGCACCGAGGCCCTCGCCGACCAGGCCAAGTTCCAGCCCAACCTGATCAAGCAGGCCCAGTACCAGGGCAAGACCTACGGCGTCCCGCTGGTCACCGACACCCTGGCCCTCGTCTACAACAAGGCCCTGTTCAAGAAGGCCGGCATCACCGATGCCCCCAAGACCTGGGACGAGCTGAAGGCCGACGCCGCCAAGATCGACACCAAGGACAAGGTGTACGGCTACTGGGGCTCCACCCAGGCCTACTACGCCCAGACCTTCCTCTACGGCGAGGGCACCGACACCGTCGACGCCTCCGCGAAGAAGATCACCGTCGACTCCGCCGCCGCCAAGAAGGCCTACGGCACCTGGCTGAGCACCTTCTCCGGGCAGGGCCTGCACAAGGCCGACACCACCGCCGACGCCTACGCCCACATCCAGGACGCGTTCGTCAACGGCAAGGTCGCCGCGATCATCCAGGGCCCCTGGGAGATCACGAACTTCTACAAGGGCAGCGCCTTCACGGACAAGTCCAACCTCGGCATCGCCACCGTCCCGGCCGGCTCCACCGGCAAGGCGGGCGCCCCGACCGGCGGCCACAACCTCGCGGTCTACGCCGGCTCGGACAAGGCCCACCAGGACGCGGCGCTGAAGTTCGTGAAGTTCATGACCTCGGCGAGCTCCCAGGAGACCATCGCCCTGAAGAACTCCACCCTGCCCACCCGTGAGGACGCCTACACCGCGAAGGTCAAGGCCGACCCCGGCATCGCCGGCTTCCAGTCCGTCCTCCCCGCCGCCCAGCCCCGCCCGGCACTGCCCGAGTACAGCTCCCTGTGGGGTCCGCTCGACACCGAGCTGCCGAAGGTCGCCGACGGCAAGGAGCCGCTGGACAAGGGCCTGAGCAACGCCGAGGTCGCCATCGCCAAGCTGGTGCCCGACTTCAGCAAGTGACGCCCGTGTGGCCGTCGGATCCTCTCGTCAGGAGGGGAAGGATCCGGCGGCCACCGCCCTGTGCCCGGCCCAACTCCTGATCGTTTTGAAGGTGTCGAACCATGACAGTCGCCATCGACCGCGCGACCGGCAGGCGCCGCGGTGACCGCGCGCCTCGGCCCGGGCTGGGGCAGCGCATCAGACACGGCTACCAGAGGTACTGGTACGCCTACGCGATGATCGCCCCCGTGGTCGTCGTGCTCGCCGTGATCGTGGGCTACCCGCTGATCCGCGGTGTCTACCTGACGCTGACCGACGCCAACAGCCTGAACTCGGCGCGCACGATCGGCGTCAACCACATTCCGGCCACCTACAAGTTCATCGGGTTCGGCAACTACAAGGACATCCTGTTCGGCCCGCTGTCGTACGACCGGTTCTGGTCGCACTTCCTGTGGACCGTCGTCTGGACGGCCGCCTGTGTGGCCCTGCACTACACCATCGGCCTGGGCCTCGCGCTCATGCTCAACGAGAAGCTGCGCGGCCGCACCTTCTACCGCGTGCTGCTGGTCCTGCCCTGGGCCGTGCCGACCTTCGTCACCGTCTTCTCCTGGCGGATCATGCTCTCCGACTCCGGAGTGATCAACCAGATCCTGCACGCGCTCCACATGCCCCAGCCGCAGTGGCTGGAGGACACCTTCTGGCAGCGCTTCGCCGCGATCATGGTCAACACCTGGTGCGGTGTGCCGTTCATGATGCTCTCGCTGCTCGGCGGGCTGCAGTCCATCGACTCCTCTCTCTACGAGGCCGCCGAGATGGACGGCGCCGGCGCCTGGCAGCGCTTCAGGCACGTCACCCTGCCGGGGCTGAGGTCCGTCAGCTCCACCGTCGTGCTCCTCGGCATCATCTGGACCTTCAACCAGTTCGCCATCATCTTCCTGCTGTTCGGCCCGACCAGCGCCCCGGACGCCCAGATCCTCGTCACCTGGGCCTACTTCCTGGGCTTCGGACAGCAGCCGCGCGACTTCGCCCAGTCCGCCGCGTACGGCGTACTGCTGCTGTCGATCATCACCGTCTTCACCTCCTTCTACTTCCGCTGGCTGAAGCGCAATGACCAGCTCGCCGTCTGACGCCGCAGGAGCCGCCGCCATGAGCACCACGACCCTGGAAAAGACCGAGGCCGGGCCCACCCCCGCCGCGCAGCCCCCGCGCCGCGCCCGCCGGCGTGGCGAGCGCGGCCCGCTCGGCGCCGCCCTCCTGCACGGCGGCCTCGCCGTCGCGAGCCTGATCGCACTCGCCCCGGTGGCCTGGCTGATCTTCCTGTCGCTCGGCCCCGAGAAGGACGACTATCTGCACCCGGGCAAGATCCTGGGCAGGCTCAGCTTCTCCAACTACAGCTTCGTGCTGCAGCACACCGGCTTCTTCGACTGGTTCAAGTCGACGATGATCGTGGCCGGCGGCACCACCGTGATCGGCGTCTTCGTCGCCGCCACCACCGGCTACGCGGTCTCCCGGATGCGTTTCCCCGGCTACAAGCAGCTGATGTGGGTCCTGCTGCTCACCCAGGCCTTCCCGATCGCCATCCTGATCGTGCCGATGTACGAGATCTTCAGCCAGCTCGATCTCATCGACACCTACTGGGCGCTGATCGTCATCAACTGCACCACCGCCGTGCCGTACAGCGCCTGGCTGCTCAAGGGGTACTTCGACACCATCCCCTTCGAGATAGACGAGGCCGGACGCGTCGACGGACTGAGCCCCTTCGGCACCTTCTTCCGGCTGATCCTGCCGCTGGCCCGCCCGGGCCTGGCCGTCGCCGCCTTCTACAACTTCATCACCGCCGTCGGCGAGGTCGCCTTCGCGACCACGTTCATGCTGGACGACTCCAAGTACACCTTCGCCGTCGGCCTGCAGACCTTCGTCAGCGAGCACGACGCGCAGTGGAACTACATGGCCGCCACCGCGGTGCTGATCGCGATACCCGTGTCGGTGTTCTTCTACCTCGTGCAGAAGAACCTCGTCACCGGCCTCACCGCCGGCGGCACCAAGGGCTGACGCCCGCATCGCAAGAAGAGGCTCCCGCGCGAACTCCGCGCGGGTAGGCGGCCGTGGTGCCCATCCGACCCCGCTGTCACCGCGGCCGCCTCGCACCCCCCGGCCCGCCTCCGCCGCCGTACCACCCACGCGCCCATGACCCGAACTCCCTTAGCAATCAAGGACGCCATGAGCCAGCAGCAGCCCGCCGCACCGGCCCACCACTCCGCCGCCGTAGCCGACCGCCGCCGCGACTGGTGGCGGGACGCGGTCATCTACCAGGTCTATCCGCGCAGCTTCGCCGACAGCAACGGCGACGGCATGGGCGACCTGGAAGGCGTACGCTCCCGCCTGCCGTACCTGCGCGACCTCGGCGTCGACGCCGTGTGGCTGAGCCCCTTCTACGCCTCCCCGCAGGCCGACGCGGGCTACGACGTCGCCGACTACCGCGCCGTCGACCCGATGTTCGGCAACCTGCTCGACGCCGACGCGCTGATCCGCGACGCCCACGAGCTGGGACTGAGGATCATCGTCGACCTCGTGCCCAACCACTCCTCCGACCAGCACGAGTGGTTCAAGCGCGCCCTCGCCGAGGGCCCCGGCTCCCCCCTGCGCGAGCGCTACCACTTCCGCCCCGGCAAGGGGAAGAACGGCGAACTCCCGCCCAACGACTGGGAGTCGATCTTCGGCGGCCCGGCCTGGACCCGCGTCACGGAACCCGATGGTTCGGCTGGGGGCACCTCCCGGTCGAAGACTGGGGGAGAGTGGTACCTGCACCTCTTCGCGCCCGAGCAGCCCGACTTCAACTGGGAACACCCGGCCGTCGGCGACGAGTTCCGCTCCATCCTGCGCTTCTGGCTGGACATGGGCGTGGACGGCTTCCGCATCGACGTGGCCCACGGCCTGGTCAAGGCCGAGGGCCTGCCCGACCTCGGCTCCCACGACCAGCTCAAGCTGCTGGGCAACGATGTCATGCCGTTCTTCGACCAGGACGGCGTCCACGCGATCTACCGCCAGTGGCGCACGATCCTCGACGAGTACGCGGGCGAGCGCATCTTCGTCGCCGAGGCATGGACCCCGACCGTCGAGCGCACCGCGCACTACGTCCGCCCGGACGAGCTGCACCAGGCCTTCAACTTCCAGTACCTGAGCACCGAGTGGGACGCGAAGGAACTCCGCACCGTCATCGACCGCACCCTGGAGGCCATGCGCCCGGTCGGCGCCCCCGCCACCTGGGTGCTGTCCAACCACGACGTCACCCGGCACGCCACCCGCTTCGCCAACCCGCCCGGCCTCGGCACCCAGATCCGCACGGCGGGCGACCGCGAACTGGGCCTGCGCCGCGCCCGCGCCGCGACCCTCCTCATGCTGGCGCTGCCCGGCTCGGCGTACATCTACCAGGGCGAGGAACTGGGCCTCCCGGACGTCGTCGACCTGCCCGACGAGGTGCGCCAGGACCCGGCGTACTTCCGTGGCGCCGGCCAGGACGGCTTCCGCGACGGTTGCCGCGTCCCGATCCCGTGGACCCGCGAGGGCTCCTCGTACGGCTTCGGCAGCGGCGGCAGCTGGCTCCCGCAGCCGGCGAGCTGGGGCGAGCTGAGCGTGGAGGCCCAGACGGGTGTCCCCGGCTCGACGCTGGAGCTGTACCGCGCCGCACTGAGCCTGCGCCGTTCGCAGCCGGACCTCGGCGCGGGCGAGGCGGTGGAGTGGCTGCGGGCGCCCGAGGGCGTTCTGGCCTTCCGGCGCGGGGAGTTCGTCTGCGTCGCGAACACCACGGGGGAGTCGGTGGCGACCCCGGCGTACGGCCGTGTGCTGCTCGCCAGCGGTGAGGTGACCGAGGCCGACGACGAGACCAAGGTGCCGGCCGACACGACGGTGTGGTTCACGACCTCCTGACACGCCGCCTGACAGGCCGTCCGGCGGTCCGTCGACAAGTTCTTGCATCAACTTCACAACGGCCCGCTGCCTTTCAGGCAGCGGGCCTTTAACATCTGCGTCACCGCAAGTTTGCTGAAACATTGCAGCAAGCACCTTCAGCGGTCTTTCCCCAGCCTTCAAGGACGAAGGACCCCCACATGGCACGCAGAACCCTCCCCACGGTGGCCGCCCTCACGGCCGCCGCTCTGGTTGGCATGAACCCGACCACCGCCGACGCCTCCCCGCCCGGCACCAAGGACGTCACCGCCGTCCTCTTCGAGTGGAACTACGCCTCGGTGGCCCGCGAGTGCACCACCACCCTCGGCCCCGCCGGCTACGGCTATGTCCAGGTCTCCCCGCCCGCCGAGCACATACAGGGCCCGCAGTGGTGGACCTCGTACCAGCCGGTGTCGTACAGGATCGCGGGCCGGCTCGGTGACCGGACCGCCTTCAAGAGCATGATCGACACCTGTCACGCGGCCGGCCTGAAGGTCGTCGTCGACACCGTCGTCAACCACATGTCGGCGGGCAGCGGCACCGGCACCGGCGGCTCGACGTACAGCAAGTACGACTACCCCGGCCTGTACTCGTACCCCGACTTCGACGACTGCACCGCCCAGGTCACCAACTACCAGGACCGCTGGAACGTCCAGCACTGCGAACTCGTCGGCCTGGCCGACCTCGACACCGGCGAGGAGTACGTCCGCAGGACCATCGCCGGCTACATGAACGACCTGCTCTCCCTGGGCGCCGACGGCTTCCGCATCGACGCGGCCAAGCACATCCCGGCGGAGGACCTGGCGAACATCAAGAGCCGCCTGACCAACCCGTCCGTGTACTGGAAGCAGGAGGTCATCTACGGCGCGAACGAGGCCGTCCAGCCCTCCGAGTACACCGGCAACGGAGACGTCCAGGAGTTCCGCTACGCCTACGACCTCAAGCGCGTCTTCAAGAACGAGAAACTGGCCTACCTCACCAACTTCGGCGAGGGCTGGGGCTACCTCGGCAGCTCGGTGGCCGGCGTCTTCGTCGACAACCACGACACCGAGCGCAACGGCTCGACGCTGAACTACAAGGACGGCGCCGACTACACCCTGGCGAACGTCTTCATGCTCGCCTGGCCGTACGGCGCCCCCGACATCAACTCCGGCTACGAGTGGTCCGACGTGGACGCGGGACCGCCCAACGGTGGCCAGGTGAACGCCTGCTGGCAGGACGGCTGGAAGTGCCAGCACGCCTGGCCGGAGATCATCCGCATGGTCGCCTTCCGCAACGCGACCCGCGGTCAGGCCGTCTCCGACTGGTGGGACGACGGCAACAACGCGATCGCGTTCGGCCGGGGAAGCAAGGGCTATGTGGCGATCAACCACGAGTCGTCCGCCCTGACTCGTACGTACCAGACCTCGCTTGCGGCCGGCACTTACTGCGATGTCCAGAGCAGTACGCAGGTGGCGGTGAACTCCAGTGGCCAGTTCACCGCCACCCTGGGTGCCAATACTGCGCTGGCAATCTACTCAGGAAAGTCGAGCTGTTAGTTAGGCTGGGTTGGGTTGTTCTGGACGTTGCATTGACGATTCTCGCTGCCGTTCACTGGCCGCGATTCCCGGTGCCGCCTCCAGGACTGCCCGGGACTCGGCACCGATGGGCGCCTGCGCGTGCTGTTGATAACCGAGCCACCCGTCCGGCGGGCTCGGGCGTGAATCTCGACGGCGGCGTTGTGGTCGGCGTCGTCCTCGTGCCCACAGTGCACGCAGACGAACAGCCGGCCACATCCCGGCCGTGACTCCGGATCGACCTTTCCGCAGTCGGGATTCCCGCAGGTGTTGGAGCTGTTAAAGGCAGGAACCACTCGAAGTTCCGAGCCGGATAGCTTACACTTGTACTCAAGCTGTCGACGCCGCTCTCCCGGACAGTTGTCCAGGATCGATCGATTCAGTGCCGCCTTGGCCTTGACGCTCACGCCGGGACGCTCAGCGTTTCCTTTGGCGCTCTTGGTCATGTTCTTCACGCGCAAGTCTTCGACGCCGACGTAGCCGTGGTTCTTGGCGAGATCGGTCGTGAGCTTGTGCGTGAAGTCTCTTCTTCGGCTGGCTTGGCGGGACTTGACCTTGGCGATTTGCTCGATGGTCCGGCGCAGTCGCTTGCTGTACCGGCCTCCTTGGTGCTTCTTCGCGTAGGTGAGCTGCCGGGCTTTCTTCTGTTCCAGATGCTTGAGCCGGGTCTTCTCCGCTTTGGTGAGTGTCTGCGGCATTCGCCTGGGCCGGTCTTCCGTGGACACAAAGGCAGAGGCTGCAACGCCGAAGTCCACGCCACACCCCGGCTTGTCGAGCCGAGGCATCGGCTTGATCCCCGTCGCCACGCCGAAAGAGATGTGCCAGCCAGTGCCGTCCTTGCTGATCGTCGCGTTGCGAAGAGTCCCACCCAGCGCTCGGGAGAGACGGAATCGTACCCAGCCGATCTTGGGTAGTCGTACCTCCGCCCAGTGGCGGCTGAGTTTGCGCACTTTGAGGTTTTGTCCCGGGAGGGACACCTTCAGTCGATGGCCACGCTTCTTGAACTGGGGATAGCTGGCCGGATGAGAGGGGTTGAAGAAGTTGTCGTACGCCCTGTCCAGGTGATGTAGCACCTGCTGACCAGCGGCTGCGGGAAGCTCCGCGAGCCAGTCGATTTCGGCTCTCGCTGCCGTGAGATGCAGGCATTGCTCCACGGCACGCAGTGTCACGCCTCGCTGCTTGTAGACGTGCTGGCGTTGCTCCAACGCCAAGTTCCACAAGGCTCGTGCCGTGTGACCCCACTTGGTCAGGACCTCCTCCTGCCCAGGGGTGGGGTACAGGCGGTACTTGCGTCCCGTGTCGGCTTTCATACGACCGGATCAACGACGCTCATGGCGATCGGTCACGGTTTCGGGTCTCGGAAAAGAGAACGGGCTGTCGCCAAGGACGACTCGGTGACAGCCCGTTCGTCGTGGGCTGTTACGGCTACTTCCAGGTGTCACTGGTCGTGTAGCCTGACGAGCTGCCCGTCGTGTACGAGCGGTTGCTCCCCGACTCCCATGTCACGTTTCCAGAGCTGTCCTTCTTCAGGAATTTGTACGCGAAGGTCGTGCTCTTGGGGACGATGACCAGCCTGCTCCAGTTCGGGTAGGAGGCGGAGGACAGGGGGATGGCGTCGCTCGTGTTCCAGGAGCCGAGGGACGGGATCGAGCCCACGACGTAGACGTTGGTGCCCCAGTCGGTCGTCGCGTGCTCGTTGAAGGTGACGTCGGTGGCGTCGGCGTCCGCCACGTTCCAGGAGTTGTCGAGGGACAGGGCCGACGTGGTCGTGGACGCCGGCCTGTTGGCGTTCGACTCCCACGTCACATTGCCCGAAGAGTCCTTCTTCACGTACTTGTAGGTGAAGGACGTGTTGACCGGCACGCTCACCTCGCCCGACCACACCGGGTAGCCGGAGGAGGACAGCCGGATCGCCTTCGAGGTGTCCCAGCCGCCCAGCGCCGCGATGGATCCGACGACGTACACGTTGGTGCCGGACGTCGTGGACGCGTACTCGTCGAAGGTCGCGCTGACCGTGTCGCCGGAGCCGCCGCCCGCGTCGCCGCAGCCCACCGTGCAGGTGTAGGAGGAGTTGTAGAAGGCGACCGCGCCCTTCGCCGGGATGGTGAGCGACGCGCTGCCGCCCGACACGGTCACCGTCGACGCGCCGCCGTCGATCACGTTCTTGTACGTGCCGTCGGCCATGCCCGTGGCGAAGGTGTACGTCGCCGCGGACGTCCCGTTGTTCAGGGCGAAGAAGCCCTTGCCGCTGCGGCCGAAGCCGATCACGTCGGACGACATCGTCTGCCAGTCGGAGACCGCCGCCGTGGCGGTCGCGTTGTGCCAGGCCACCATGCCGACCACCGCGGTGTCGCGGTCCAGGCAGTACCAGGCGCCGCCGGCGCAGTCCGTGTCCGTGACGAAGCCCGAGGAGTTCGGCGGGGCCTGGTCGCTCTGGGTCCACTCCCAGCTGGCGTACACCGTGGGCGTGGACCACTTGTAGGCGAGCTGGAAGAGGTTGGCGAGCTTGTAGGTGTCGCCGTCCTTGTAGGACAGGTGGAGGCCGTTGCGCTCGGTGTCGTGGTTCGTCACGAAGGACACCGAGTTCGCGGCCGGCAGGATGCCGCTGGACTCGATCGAGGACAGGTCGCTGACGTTGCCCTGGAAGGCCGACTTCAGCCTGCTCGCGTAGGTGAAGTCCAGGACGTCACCGGAGGCGTAGTAGTCGGCGGGCTGCGGGGTCGTACCCGGGTAGACCTCCTGGAAGACGTACGGGGCCGAGCCCGACGTGGTGTTCGTCAGCTTGGACTCGATCGCCGCGATGTCGGTCTCGGGAATGTGCTTGGCGGAGTCCACGCGGAAGCCGTCCACCCCGAGCGCCAGCTGGGAGTTGAGGTAGTTCGCGATGCCCGCGCGGACGGTGTCCGAGCCGGTCTTCAGGTCGGGCAGGCCGAGCAGTTCGCAGTTCTGGACCTGGGTCAGGTTCGAGTAGTCCTGGATGGTCAGGTCCGGGGTCGGGCACTCGCTGGAGTCGTGGTAGTCGGTCCGGCTCCAGTCGGGGGTGGAGTACTTGTCGGTGATCGTCGTGCCGTCGTAGCCGATGCCGGTCTGCGCGGCGGTGTGGTTGATGACCGCGTCGGTGTAGACCTTCACGCCCGCCTTGTGGCACGCGGTGATCATGGTGCTGAACTTCGCCTGGCTGCCGAAGCGGCTGTTCAGGCTGTACGAGTACGGCTGGTAGGCGTCCCACCAGTAGTACGACGACTGCTTGAGGGACTCCTCCGGCGGTGCCACCTGGACCGCGCCGTAGCCGGCCGGGCCCAGCACGTTCGTGCACTCGGAGGCGATGGAGTCCCAGTTCCACTCCCACAGGTTGGCGATGACATCGCCCTTGGCGGTGGTGTCCGCCTGTGCGGACGTCGCGGGAAGGGCGATGACTCCGGCCAGTGCGAGGGCGCCCGCGGCCGCGGCGGTCGCGGTCCGGCGGAGGACACCCGGGGGTCGGTGTCTGTTCATGTGCGGCTCCGAAAGAAGGGACAGCGTTCAACAACCCGTGAGCGTGAGGGAGTTGAGAAGGGCACGTCAAGGTTGACGCTGAAACTTCTTGCTATGAGTTTCAAGACTCTTGCTGTAAACCTTTCGGCGGCGATACGGTCGCGCGGGGTCGGACCCAAGGGATCCAAAAGAGCCGCATCCGCTAGGAGTTACCGCCTGTGATACCGAGAGCGAAACGGGCCGCGGCCGTCACCGCCGTGGCCCTCGCCGCCGCCCTGATCCAGCCACTGGCCGCGCGGGCGGCCACCCCGCCCGTGCCTCCCTCGGACGCGAAGCTCGCCGCCGTACCCGCCCGGCACGACGACACCCGCGAGCAGTTCTACTTCGTCATGCCGGACCGTTTCGCCAACGGGGACACGTCCAACGACAGGGGCGGACTGACCGGCTCCCGGCTCAGCACCGGCTACGACCCCACCGACAAGGGCTTCTACCAGGGCGGCGACCTCAAGGGCCTGACCCGGAAGCTGGACTACATCAAGGGGCTCGGCACCACCGCCATCTGGATGGCCCCCATCTTCAAGAACCGTCCCGTGCAGGGCACGGGCAGCAACGCCTCCGCCGGCTACCACGGCTACTGGATCACCGACTTCACCCAGGTCGACCCGCACTTCGGCACCAACAACGACCTCAGGACCCTCATCTCCAAGGCGCACGCCAAGGGCATGAAGGTCTTCTTCGACGTCATCACCAACCACACCGCCGACGTCGTGGACTACCAGGAGAAGTCCTACGACTACCTCTCCAAGGGCGCCTTCCCCTACCTGACCAGGGACGGCAGGCCCTTCGACGACGCCGACTACGCGGGTGGCACCAGGAAGTTCCCGGCCGTCTCCAGCGGCTCCTTCCCGTACACCCCGAAGGTCACCAGCCGGTCCAAGGTCCCGGCCTGGCTCAACGACCCGACGATGTACCACAACCGGGGCGACTCGACGTACGCCGGCGAGTCCACCACCTACGGCGACTTCTCCGGGCTGGACGACCTGTGGACCGAGCGTCCCGAGGTCGTCCACGGCATGGAGAAGATCTACGAGCGGTGGGTGAAGGACTTCGCCGTCGACGGCTTCCGGATCGACACCGTCAAGCACGTCGACATGCCGTTCTGGACCCAGTGGGCGACCGCGCTCGACACGTACGCGGCGGCGCACGGGCGGAAGAACTTCTTCATGTTCGGCGAGGTCTACTCCGCCGACACGAACATCACGTCCCCGTACGTCACCCAGGGCCGCCTCGACGCCACCCTCGACTTCCCGTTCCAGGACGCGGCCCGCTCCTACGCCTCCCAGGGCGCGAGTGCGCAGAAGCTGGCGGGCGTCTTCGGCGACGACTACAAGTACACGACCGACAAGGCCAACGCCTACGAACAGGTCACCTTCCTCGGCAACCACGACATGGGCCGCATCGGGTACTTCCTGAAGCAGGACAACCCGAAGGCCACCGACGCCGAGATCCTGAAGAAGGACGAGCTCGCCAACGAGCTGATGTTCCTCAGCCGCGGCAACCCGGTCGTCTACTACGGCGACGAGCAGGGCTTCACCGGCTCCGGCGGTGACAAGGACGCCCGCCAGACCATGTTCGCCTCCAAGGTCGCCGACTACCTGGACGACGACGAGATCGGCACCGACCGCACCCACGCCAGCGACTCCTACGACCCGAGCGCACCGCTGTACCGGCAGATCGCCGCGCTGTCCGGGCTCCGCAGGGCCAACCCGGCCCTGACCGACGGAGTCCAGACCCAGCGCTACGCGGCCGACGGCGCGGGCGTCTACGCCTTCACCCGTACGGACGCGAAGACCGGCCAGGAGTACGTCGTCGCCCTCAACAACGCCGGCTCGGCGCAGACGGCGACCTTCGCGACCGGCTCGGCGGGAATGTCGTACCAGGGCATCTACGGCGCCACCGGCTCCGTGACGTCCGACGGCGACCGCAAGGTCACCGTCACCGTCCCGGCCGAGTCCGCCGTCGTCTACAAGGCCGCCGGCACCCTCGACCGGCCCGCCGCCCGGCCGACCGTCACCCTGACGGCCCCGGCCACCGGAGCCACCGGCACCGTGGACGTCACCGCCGGCGTCGACGGCGGTCAGCTCGACCGGGTCGTCTTCGCCGCCCAGGTCGGAAACGGCCGGTGGCAGGTGCTCGGCTCCGCCGACCACGCCCCGTACAAGGTCACCCAGACCCTCGGCAAGGACGTCCCCGCCGGGACCGCGCTGCGCTACAAGGCCGTCGTGATCGACTCCGCCGGGCACACCGCGAGCGCCACGGCGAGCAGCACCTCCGGCACCCCGCCCGCGCCCGAGGTCCCCACGGCCTCCTCCCGCGACTACGTGATCGTCCACTACAGGCGCACCGACGGCGACTACGGCAACTGGGGCCTGTACGCCTGGGGCGACATCGCCGACGGCGAGGCCACGACCTGGCCGGCCAGCCACCCGTTCACCGGCCGGGACGCCTACGGCGCCTTCGCCTGGGTCAAGCTCAAGCCCGGCGCCTCCAACGTCGGCTTCCTGGTCATCGACAAGAACGGCGACAAGGACGTCTCCGCCGACCGGAGCATCGACGTCACCAGGACGGGTGAGGTCTGGGTCGAGCAGGGGAAGCCGGACGTACTGACGCAGAAGCCCGACTACCCGGCCCAGGACAAGACCAAGGCGGTCATCCACTACCACCGTGCCGACGGGAACTACGACGGCTGGGGCCTGCACGTCTGGACGGGTGCCGCGAACCCCACCGACTGGTCGAACCCGCTGAAGCCGGTGAAGACTGATGCCTATGGCGCGGTCTTCGAGGTGCCGCTCACCGCGGGTGCCACCAGCCTCAGCTACATCATCCACAAGGGCGACGAGAAGGACCTGCCCGCCGACCAGTCCCTCGATCTCAAGGCCGACGGCTACGAGGTGTGGCTGTTGAACGGCCAGGAGAAGTACCTGCTGCCGCAGCCGGCGGGCAGCGCGGCCGCCCTCGACCTGAGCACCTCCAAGGCGATCTGGATCGACCGGGACACCGTCGCCTGGAACGGCGCGGACGGCGCGGCCTCCACCCAGCTGCTGTACTCCCTGGACGGCTCGATCGCCGTCAAGGACGGGGCGCTGACCAGCGACGACGAGCGCTGGATCCGGCTGGAGAAGACCACGCTGACCGACGCCCAGAAGGCGAGGTTCCCGCACCTGAAGGACTACACCGCCTGGTCCGTCGACCCGCGCGACCGGGACCGGGTCCGCGAAGCCCTCAAGGGCCAGCTCGTCGCCTCGCAGCGCGCCGCCAACGGTGCCGTCCTCGCCGCGACCGGGGTGCAGATCGCGGGCGTGCTGGACGACCTGTACCCGGCCGCGACCAAGGCGCAGCTCGGGCCGGTCTTCCACGACGGCAAGCCCACACTCTCCGTCTGGGCGCCGACCGCGCAGGACGTCTCGCTGGAGCTGGACGGCTCGGTCAAGGCCATGCACCGCGACGACACCACCGGCGTCTGGTCCCTCACCGGCCCGGCGTCCTGGAAGGGCAGGTCCTACCGGTACGTCGTCAGGGTCTGGGCGCCCAGCGTCCGCAAGATGGTCACCAACCAGGTCACCGACCCCTACTCGGTCGCCCTGACCGCGAACTCCGAGCGCAGCCTCGTCGTCGACCTGAACGACAAGGCCCTCGCCCCGAGCGGCTGGTCGGCCCTGCGCAAGCCCAAGGCCGTACCGCTGAAGGACGCGCAGATCCAGGAGCTCCACATCCGGGACTTCTCGATCGCCGACAAGACCGTCCCGGCGAAGGACCAGGGCACCTACCTGGCCTTCACCGACAAGAACAGCGACGGCTCCAGGCACCTGAAGCAGCTGGCGAAGTCCGGGACCTCCTACGTCCACCTGCTGCCCGCCTTCGACTTCGCCACCGTCCCGGAGAAGAAGGCCGACCAGGCGAGTCCCGGCTGCGACCTGGCCTCCTACGCGGCCGACTCCGACCAGCAGCAGGCGTGCGTGGCGAAGACCGCCGCGAAGGACGCCTACAACTGGGGCTACGACCCGTACCACTACACGGTCCCCGAGGGCTCGTACGCCACCGACCCGGACGGCAGTGCCCGTACGGTCCAGTTCCGCAGGATGGTGCAGGCGCTGAACGGGGACGGCCTCGGGGTCGTCATGGACGTCGTCTACAACCACACGGCGGCCGCCGGCCAGGCGGACACCAGCGTGCTGGACAAGATCGTGCCCGGCTACTACCAGCGGCTGCTCGCCGACGGCTCGGTGGCCAACAGCACCTGCTGCGCCAACACCGCGCCCGAGAACGCGATGATGGGCAAGCTGGTCGTGGACTCGATCGTCACCTGGGCCAGGGAGTACAAGGTCGACGGGTTCCGCTTCGACCTCATGGGCCACCACCCGAAGGCCAACATCCTCGCGGTCAGGAAGGCCCTGGACGCGCTGACCCCGCAGAAGGACGGCGTCGACGGCAAGAAGATCATCCTGTACGGCGAGGGCTGGAACTTCGGCGAGGTCGCGAACGACGCCCGGTTCGTGCAGGCCACCCAGGCGAACATGGCCGGCACCGGCATCGCCACCTTCTCCGACCGCGCCCGTGACGCCGTACGCGGCGGCAGCCCCTTCGACTCCGACCCCGGCATCCAGGGCTTCGCCTCCGGGCTGTACACCGACCCCAACTCCTCCACCGCCAACGGTTCGACGGCGGAGCAGAAGGCGCGCCTCCTGCACTACCAGGATCTGATCAAGGTCGGCCTGTCCGGAAACCTGGCGAAGTACCACTTCACGGACACGAACGGCAAGGAGGTCACCGGAGCGGAGGTCGACTACAACGGCTCGCCCGCCGGCTACGCGGACGCACCCGGCGACGCCCTCGCCTATGTGGACGCGCACGACAACGAGTCGTTGTTCGACGCCCTGACCTACAAGCTCCCGAAGGACACCTCCGCGGCCGACCGGGCCCGGATGCAGGTCCTGGCCATGGCCACGGCCGCCCTCTCGCAGGGGCCGTCCCTGTCCCAGGCGGGCACCGACCTGCTGCGCTCCAAGTCCCTGGACCGCAACTCCTTCGACAGCGGGGACTGGTTCAACGCCATCCACTGGAACTGCGCCGACGGCAACGGCTTCGGGCGCGGGCTGCCCATGGCGGCCGACAACCAGTCCAAGTGGGACTACGCCAGGCCGCTGCTGACCGGCGTGCGGGTCGGCTGCCCGCAGATCACCGGCGCCTCCGCGGCCTACCAGGAGCTGCTGAGGATCCGGACGTCCGAGAAGGCGTTCTCGCTCGGTACGGCCGCGCAGGTGCAGGACGAGCTGTCCTTCCCGCTGTCCGGCAAGGACGAGACGCCGGGTGTGATCACGATGAAGCTCGGTGACCTGGTCGTCGTCTTCAACGCCACACCGCAGCGGCAGGAGCAGAGGATCGACGCCCTCGCCGGCACGCCGTACCGGCTGCACCCGGTGCAGGCCTCCGGCGCCGACCCGGTGGTGAAGACCTCCGCGTACGCGGCCGGCTCGGGCACGTTCACCGTCCCGGCGCGGACGGTGGCGGTGTTCACGCGGGCGGGGAAGTAGGGTCGGACCGACGCCGTAGAACAGGAGTGCGCATGCCGCAGATCACCATCGACTACTCGGACATCGTGGAGAACGCCTTCGACCGCGAGGGCTTCGCCCGGGCGCTGCACGAGGCGACCGTGGAGATCGCGGCGGCGAAGCCGGAGGCCTGCAAGACGCAGTTCCGGCCGAGCGCGTACACGGTGTACGGCTACGAGGACCCCGGGGCGCGCGGGCACGCCATCGTGCACGTGACGATCGGGCTCCTCGCCGGCCGCAGCGACGAGACGAAGGCGAGGCTGACGGAGACGGCCCTGGAGCTGCTCCGGAAGCACCTGGCGGACACAGGCATCGCCCTGCACGCCTCCGCAGAGGTCCTCGACCTCGACCCGTCGTACCGGAAGTTCGACCGCTAGGGAGCCAGGGAGATCAGCCGGCCGACGAGCTCCGCGAAGGGCCCGTCGGCCGGCTCGTCCTTGACCATCTTCTTCAGCAGGGTCGTCATGTCCTCGTCGTAAGCCGCACTCACCGCCGCCAGCGCGGCGAAGTCGTGCACCAGCTGCAGCTCCAGCTCGGCTCGCGGGATGCGCCGGCCGTCCAGCCAGAGCAGGGCCGTGGACTCGGCGAGGGAGATCCAGGAGCGGACGACCAGTTCGAGGCGCGCGGGTGCCTCGGTGACGCCGAGGTGCGCGAGCATGTGCTCGTAGGCGGCCTGGCGTACCGAGTCGATGAGCGCGTTGGTGGCCGAGACGTGGTCCTTTGAGCTGACTCCGTCCGCGGAGACGGCCGGGCCGCCGCGCATCAGCGCGGAGAAACCGGGTCCGTGCTCGTCCACGAAGTCGAAGAAGCGGCCCATCACCCGCAGCAGCCGGGCGCCGAGCGGGCCCTCGTGCGGCTCGGCGAAGCGGCCGGCGAGGTCCTCCGCGGCGCGCTTCAACGCGGCCTCGTACAGGCTGAGTTTGCCGGGGAAGTAGTGATACACCAGCGGGCGTGAGATGCCCGCGGCCGACGCTATCTCGTCGATGGAGACCTCGTCGGGCGAGCGGCGGCTGAACAGGTCGAGGGCGACGCCGATCAGCTGCTGCCGCCGCTCCTCGACGCCCATCCTGCGGCGAACCCCGGTACTCATGCGAACACCTTACCGATCGGGTTCGACCGCAGGTGATCACATGTCGAGCACCAAACGATCACTTCGGGCGCGCGAGACGCAGATCAGCATCGAGTCGGCGCGTTCCTCGTCCGTCAGCAGCTCGTCCCGGTGGTCGATCTCCCCTTCCAGCACCCGCTGTTGGCAGGTCCCGCAGAAGCCCTGCTCGCAGGAGTAGGCGGTGTCCGGCAGTTCCCGGCGTACGGCGGCCAGAACGGTGGAGTCGGCGGGAACGGTCAACGTCCGCCCGCTGCGGCGCAGTTCGACCTGGAAGCCGGTGTTGCCGTCGGACGACGCCAGAGGCGCGAACCGTTCGAGACGGACGTCCGGGAAGCGTGCCGCGACGGCCGCCATGAGTCCCTCGGGACCGCAGCAGTAGACGGCGGCCCCCTCGCCCACCTCCAGCGCGTCGAGGTCCGGCCGTCCCTCCACGACCGTCACCCGGTCTCGGCCCAGCTTCCCGACCTCCTCCAGGAACGGCATCGAGGCCCGGTCGCGCCCCGCGTACAGCAGCCGCCAGTCGGCGTGCTCCGGCAGTGCCCGCAGCATCGGCAGCAACGGGGTGATCCCGATCCCGCCGGCGACGAAGACGTACGACTCCGCCTCGACCAGCGGAAAACGGTTCCGCGGCCCGCGCACCTGAAGTTCCATGCCCTCCGTCACCTGCTCGTGCACCTCGCGCGAGCCGCCCCGCCCGTCCTCGACCAGCCGGGTCGCGACCGTGTACGAGGAGGTGTCCTCGGGGTCCCCGCACAACGAGTACTGCCGGACCAGCCCCGACGGCAGGACGAGGTCGAGATGGGCTCCGGGCTCCCAGCGCGGCAAGTCCGGCCCCTCGAGGCGGAGTTGCACGACCCCTTCGGCCACCGTCTCGCGAGAGGTCACCAGCAGCCGCAGCGCCCGTGAGCGCGGCCGGCCCGAGGTGGGCTTCTCCAGCGCGGGCATCGGCCACAGCGGCGAGACCCGGATCCGGCGGCGCAGGGCTCCCCGGGCCAGCAGGGCGGCGCCCGCGACGAGCACGACGGTACGTGGCTTCGGCATCAGGCGGCCCTCTTCTCCGCCGCCGTGGCCGCCGGGGAGGCGGCCAGATAGGCGACGGCCTGCTCGGTGTCGCCCTCCTGCGAGGGGTGGTAGCCGCGGCTCAGGTAGCGGAGGATGGACCTGAGCATGTCCCCGGTCCCCGGCAGCAGGCCCTGCCTGCCGCGGACGTGGAAGTCCTTGAAGGAGGCCTTGCCGTCGATGAGGGTCGGGTCGTTCTCCATGAAGAACCGCGTCCCGCGCTGCCACAGGAACACCAGCGCCGAGAAGGCCGTGGCCCAGGTGCGGACGCGCCGCCGGTAACTGCCGTCGACGTGCAGGAACAGCTCGAAGGCGACGGAGCGGTGCTCGACCTCCTCGGCGCCGTGCCAGCGCAGCAGGTCCAGCATGGTCGGGTCGGCGCCGCGCCGGTCCAGTTCCTCCGCGTTGAGCACCCAGTTGCCGAGGAACGCGGTGTAGTGCTCGATGGCCGCGATGAGCGCGACCCGCTCCATCAGCCACCACCGGCGCGCCCGGCCCGGCGGCAGCGTGCGGTCGCCGAGCAGCTTCTCGAAGAACCAGTCGACCTGTGCGGTGTACGGCGTCGGGTCGAGGCCCTGCTCGCGCAGGTGCGGCAGCACCTCGTCGTGGGCCTGGGAGTGCATGGCCTCCTGCCCGATGAACCCGATGACGTCCTCACGGAGCCGCTCGTCGCGGATGTACGGCAGCACCTGCTTGTACACGTGCACGAACCACCGCTCACCGGCGGGCAGCAGCAGGTGCAGCACGTTGATGGTGTGCGTGGTGAACGGATCCTCCGGCACCCAGTGCAGCGGTGTGCCGTCCCAGGAGAAGGACACCTTGCGTGCCTTGAGCGGCACCCGGGCCTGCGTGTTAGACATGGCGTCAATGTACTGATCGGTAGGCTCGCTGAGAACCCCTCGGGCAGTGCTTGTTTACGCCGGTGTCAATAAAGGCCGCCGATGTTCGATGAGGAGCCGCCGCAACCGCCCTACCGCAACCCGCTCACCTCGGTGCCGTCCGTCAGCGTGCCCTTCAGCGAGGCCTGGGCGCCCTTCTTGGCCCGGGCCACCAGGAACTGCCCCTGCCCGGCCACGGTGACCGCGCCGCCCGCCCGGATCGACGCCGTGTCCTTGTCACCCGCCGCCAGCAGATACCAGTGGCCGGCCGCGGACTTCCACAGCACCCCGGCGAGCACATGGGGATCGCGTGGACCGCAGGACCGCGCGTCCGTGCCCCTGGCGACCACCGCGCCGACCGGATGGCCCGGCAGACCGAACAGGGCCAGCGAGCCCGTACCGTCGCCGCGCCAGGTCTCGGCCCTGGTGCACACCCATGAGGCCGCCCCACTGCCGTCGGGCAGCGGCTGGTCGGCGAACGACCAGGCGTTGACACTGCGCACCCCGCCGGAGCGCTCCGCGTCCAGCGCGCAGGCGAACGGCGCCCAGGCCCGCAGCCCGGCCGCCCCGGACGCCTCGCCGGCCGAGCCGGGCCCGCCCGCGGTCAGGTGGGCCGGTACCAGCTCGCCCAGGTCGGTGGCGAGCGCGGTGCCGGAGGCGGAGGTCAGCTGGAGCACGGTCCAGGAGGCGCACTTGCCGGGCTGCAGCGCGGGGCTGGCCAGCGGCGCGGTGACGCCATGAGTGACGGTCAGCGGGGTCGCGTCCGCGTCCGGCTTCATCAGGTCCCGGGAGGCCACCTTCTTCACCCAGGGCGCGATCAGGTACTGGGCGTTGCCGTCGGAGCGGCCCAGCAGCAGCGCGCTCGCCTCGGCGCCGGTCGCTCCGTCGACCCGGGCGAGGTCGAGGGCCGCGCCCTGGGTGCCGTCGGCCGGCTCGGCGTAGCGGGCGATGCGCAGACCGTCGTAGAAGATCACCACGTGGGCGTTCGCGACCCGGCCCGCGTACAGCAGCTGGGGCGGGCCGGCCGGGCCGCCGGTCTGGGTGCCGGGGGTTGCCGAGACCCGGACCGTCGCGCCGGGGCGGGCCCACACCGCGAGGGCGCGGTGCAGCAGGGCCGTGTCGCCGGTGAGCGGGCCGCGCGCGGGCCACACCGAGAAGTCGGAGCGGGCGGCGGTCTTCCAGTCGACGGGGGAGACCTGGATCAGCCGGGCGGGGTCGAGGGCGGCCTCGGCGGCCGGGTTCTGGGCGTAGACGGGCGCGGCGGCGCCGTCCGGGCCCCAGCCGCCCGAGGGCAGGCCGATCAGCGCCCCGCACACCGTGAGCGCCGCGGCGGCGGCGAGGGCGGCCTTGGTGTGCTGGCGGCGGCGCATCAGATCGGTGGGCCGGGCCTGCAGCAGACAGGGGTCGAACTCGGGGGAGGAGAGCAGCGCGGGCTGGGTGGGCACGCCGTTCGCCGAGGCCAGCGCCCCGCCCGCGTCGTCCACCCCGGCGGCGGTGAGCAGCTCCCGGATCTCGGCGTCGGGCAGCTTCTCCAGGCCGCGCAGCACGTACGCGGCGCGGGCCGGGCCGGACAGCGTGGACAGGCGCTGGTCCAGGGCGAGTTCGTCGGCGCCGCCCGAGCGCGGGAACAGCCTCAGGCCCCACACCTGGGGCAGCAGCGGCGGCAGCTGGGCGAGCCGGGGCAGGCCCTTGCGGGGCCGGGCCGCCTCCAGCGCCGCGGCCAGGACACGCTCGCGCAGGAAGGCGTACCCGGGGTCGCCCTCGCGCCCGGAGGCCGGGGCCGGGATCACGGACCGCTGCTCCCGGCCTCTGGGCAGGGCGCGCTGGACGAGCGCGTGTGCGGTCAGCACCCGGCGGCTGCGGCCGAGATCCGGCGGCAGCACCAGGTAGGCGATGCGGACCAGCCGTGGATAGTGCTCGACGAGCGCGGCCTCGGCCTGCTCGACATCGACCGGACCGTTGTTCTCGGAGGCGGGCGCGTGACGCTGGGCTACATCCTGTGACTGCACGTCATGGAGAACGAGCGAGCCGTGGGTTGGTCACCACCGGATGGGTGATTCCGGGATTTGAGCGCACGGCGGCCCGGAGCCGTATCCGAAGGAGCTGAGGCACGCTCGGCCCACAGGACCGGAGGAACAGATGAGGGTGACACGACTGCTGCCGGCCGCCGCGGCCGTACTGGCGCTGGCGGGCTGCGGCACGGGCGGGGACACCAAGGCGGTCCCGCCCACCGCGACCGGCAGCCTGGAGAGCCTGGCCGCCCAGGTGAAGTGCACACCGAACATGCAGATCGACTCCGACGAGGTCCGTCAGGCCATCTGCAGGAACCCCGACGGCAGGTTCGTCTTCGCCACGTTCGCCACCGACCGCGGCCAGCGCGAGTGGATCAACGACGCGAAGGACTACGGCGGCTACTTCCTCGTCGGCCGCAAGTGGGTCGCCGTCGGCGACGACGGGGTCGTCAAGGCGCTGCGCGGCACCCTCGGCGGGGACGTGGAGATGGGCACGAACCATGCCGGCCATTCCGGCCACTCCGGGCACGGCGGCTGAGACGGCCCTGTCGCCGTATCGAAGGCCGTATCGCCGTATCGCCGTAGCGAAGCGGGCGCGGACACGGGAAAGGCCGGTGACGGGAGGGGGGTCCGTCACCGGCCTCGCTGTGTGGCCCGTGTCAGGCGGTCATGCGCATTTCCGGCCGCTGTTGATGCAGTTGGCGATCCGGTTCGCCAGGCCACCGGTCGTGACGCTGATGAAGTCGTCGTGATCGGTGATCGGCTTGTGCAGCTCCTCCGGGAAGCCGTCGACCGCGTAGGCGTTCTTCACCGTGCCGTCCGCCTGGATGACGGGCTGCGGCACGTTGTAGACCAGGCGCATCGTCAGCTGCGGGATCGCCTTGAAGCCGTTCGGGCAGACCCCGCTCGCGGGATCGGCGAAGGCCACGTGCGTGCGGTGGTTGGCGCTGTCGATGTTCTGGCCGTCCCAGCAGCTCTGGAAGGCGAACGAGCGCACCACGTTGCTGCCCTGCGGGCAGATCGGGTACTGCGTGGTCAGCTGCACCTTGTTCTCGAAGCCGGTGCAGCTCCAGTGGGCGTTGGCGTTGGCCGGTCCGTTGACGAACGCCTTGGCGTCACCGGTGATGATCCGCAGGAACTGCGGCATCGCGACGACCTTGCTCGCCGGGCTGCCCACGTACTTGATCTGGGCCTGCTGGGCGACCAGGATCTTGCCGACGTTGAGGTCCTTGCCACCGCCGTCCGCGTTCGCGTCCTTCTCCTGGGTGCCGTCCTGCTCGCGGATGACCGGCCAGTAGTACGCCGACAGGTCGTTGCGGTTCTGGCAGCTGGTGCCGCCCTGCAGGAACGTCTGGTTGCTGGAGAAGGCGTTGACCTTCTGGTTGCCCACGTAGTCGTGCACGTGGTGGGCGCCGTTGGTCACGCCGGGCGCGACGATCACGTTGTCGCTGTTGTGGTTCTGGTTCGCGTTCACACCGCAGCGGGTGATGAACGTGCCCGTCGAGGCGTTGGGGGTCTGGTTCGGCTTGCTCTGGACGTTCGGTGCGACCTTGGTGATGTCCACGAAGTCCGCCGCGGAGGGTCCGTCACCGCCCTGGCCGCCGTTGTTCTTCTGCTGGCCGCCCTGCTGCTGGCCGCCCTGCTGCTGACCGCCTTGCTGCTGGCCGCCGTTGTTCTGCTGCTGGCCACCGCTGTTCCCCCCGGCGGTGGTCTGGTTGGCGTTCTGCGTCGTACAGGCGGCGAGCTGCGACAGGGCGTTGTCGAAGCTGCCGCCGACGCGCTGGATGTCGATCCGGATCCGGTTGATCGTCGCCGCCCGCTTGTCCTTGAGCGGACCGACGATCGCGTTCTGCACGAAGCTCGGATCCTTGGCCTGCGCGTCGCGCGTGGAGGCGAGCCGGGTGTAGGCCTCGGTGATCTGCTTGTCGAGGTTGGCCAGCTCCGTCGCCACGCCCTGGCGGGCCCGCCAGGGCACGTTGGTCAGCTTCTGCTGGACGTCCGGACAGGAGATCGTCGCGACCTGCGCCGTGGCGGCCTTCGTCTGGTTGCCTCCCCACGTCTGGTTGTTCGACTCGTGGGCAGAGGCGTAGAAGTTCGCCCAGATCAGCCCGCCCCCACCGAGCGCTAGGGCCGCCGATGCGGCTATGGCCTTGGCGGCCAGCGGCGTACGGCGTTTTCGTGTGTTGCGTCCCATGGAACTCCTCTGACTTCCTTGCGGGGCAGCATCGAGGCGCCCGACAGGAGTGAAGCGGCGCCCTTCCATACGCACGCCGCCCCAGAGGTGTTCACCGGTCTCACAAATTCCTCGCAGAAACAGGTGAGTTGGCTGGTCAGCGGTCCCGGTCCAGATAGGCCAGGACCGCCAGCACGCGCCGGTTGTCGTCGTCCGACACCTCCAGGCCCAGCTTGGCGAAGATGTTGGAGGTGTGCTTGGCGACGGCCCGTTCGGTCACCACCAGCTGGGCCGCGATGGCCGCGTTCGACCGGCCCTGCGCCATGAGCTCCAGCACCTCCAGCTCGCGCGGGGTCAGGCCCGCGAGCGGCCGGTCGTCGCCGGCCTGGCGGGACAGCAGCTGCTGGATCACCTGCGGGTCCATCGCCGTACCGCCCGCCGCGACGCGTCGTACGGCGTCGACGAACTGCTCGGCGTCGAACACCCGGTCCTTCAGCAGATAGCCGATCCCGCCGTTGCCGTCGGCGAGCAGCTCGCGCGCGTACAGCTGCTCCACGTGCTGGGAGAGGACCAGCACCGGCAGCCCGGGCCGGGCTCCCCGGGCCGCGAGCGCGCACTGCAGGCCCTCGTCGGTGTGCGTGGGCGGCAGCCGTACGTCGACCACGGCCACGTCCGGCTCCAACTCGGCCAGGGCGCGGGAGAGTTCGGGGCCGGACTCGACGGCGGCCGCGATCTCGAAGCCGAAGGCCTCCAGCATCCGCACCAGCCCGTCGCGCAGCAGGAAGAGGTCTTCGGCTAGGACAACGCGCACGGGATCTCCATGGTCACCAGGGTGGGGCCGCCGGCGGGGCTGCTGACGGCCAGGACGCCGTCGAATGTACCGAGCCGGCGCTCGACCCCGGCCAGACCCGATCCGGCGCCGACCGCCGCGCCGCCCTTGCCGTTGTCGGTGACCGTGATCCGCAGGAGCCCGTCGGCATGGTGCACGTCGACCCAGACCCGGTCGGCGCCGGAGTGCTTGGCGGCGTTGGTGAGCACCTCGCTGACCGCGAAGTAGGCCGCCGACTCCACCGGTGCGTCCGCCCGGCCGGGCAGTTCCACGGTCACCTCGGTGGGCAGCGGCAGCCGCAGCGCCAGCGCCCTTACGGCGTCGCCGAGTCCGCGCTCGGCGAGGACCGGCGGGTGGATGCCGCGCACCAGGTCACGCAGCTCCTCCAGGGCCTCGGCGGAGTTCCGGCGGGCCTGGGCCAGCAGCCGCTTCGCCTGGGCGGGGTCCCGTTCCACCAGCATCTCGATGGTGCCGAGGTCCATGCCCATGGCGACCAGCCGGGCCTGCGCGCCGTCGTGGAGGTCGCGCTCGATGCGCCGCAGTTCGGCGGCTGAGGTGTCCACGGCCTCCCGCCGGGTCTCGGTCAGCACCCGGACACGTTCGGCGAGTTCGCTGTCGCCCGGGCTGAGGACGGCCCGGGTGAGGCGAAAATGAAGGCGCATGAGACGAGGGGTGTAGCGGAACGCGAGCACCAGGAGCAGGGCCGCCAGGACGGCGGCGGCCAGCGCGGTCAGCGGGCCGTCGACCGGCACGAAGAGGTACCAGTACGGGCCGCCCGTCACGCGCCACAGCCCGCCCGCCACCGCGAAGCCCTCGAACGGGTAGAACAGCAGCAGGGCCGGGAGCAGCGCGGTGACGAAGCCCGCGGTCATGTCCACCGGCAGCCACAGCACGTCCCGGCGGACCTGGGGGTCCCGGAGCAGGGCGAAGGTGCGCGTCCAGGGGTTGGCGCTGCTGGGCAGCGGCCGGTACACCACCGGGATCCGCACCCCGCACCACTCCGCCGCGAGCTTCCTGCGGGCGTCCGCGAGGGCCTGTACGCCGGTCAGGACGGCCGGGGTCGTCACGAGCCCGACACCGACGGGGACGAGCGCGACGGAGACGAGGGTCAGGACGAGGAACGCCACCCCGCAGGGCAGCACGGCCACGGCCAGCGTCAGCCCCCGTACGGCGGCCAGCACCGTGCTCCGGGCCCGGGTGCGGAAGTCGTCACTGCTGGTGTCGGTCATCATGCCGTCAGTCTTGCCGACGGCCGTGTGCGCGTCAGTCGTCCGAAGTCGCCTCTTCGGGGGTGGTGTCAGGTACACCCCCGCCGCCGGCCAGCACCTTCGCCTCCACCTCCGGATCGACGCCCGGGGCCGTCCGGTCCGGCCGCGTCGGCGCCACCCCGCCGAGCTCCGTCAGCCAGCGCCAGGTGTCCGCCACGGTCTCCGCGGCCGGCCGGCACACCAGGCCGGTCGCCAACGCCCGTGACACGTCCGTGCGGTGGACGCAGTCGTACAGCTCGGTGCCCGGCGGCACCCACACCGGCAGGTCGGTCCACGGTTCGATCCCGGCGGCCAGGATCGCCTCCGGGTCGGTCCAGCGCAGCTCGGCGTCCGCGCCGGTGACCCGGACACAGAGGTCGAGCAGCTCGCCCATGGTGCTGTGCCCCGGCGGGCCGATCAGGTCGTACGGCCCGCTCAGCGACTGTTCCACCGCCCCGAGGAGCCATTCGGCCAGATCGCGGGCGTCGATGAACTGCACCGGCAGCTCGCGCGGCCCGGGGGCCAGCACCGGGCCGCCGCGGGCGATCCGGGTCAGCCACCAGGGCAGCCGGCCCACGTTCTCGTACGGCCCGAGGATCAGCCCCGCCCGCACCAGCAGCGAGTCCCGCTCGCCGAAGGCCTCGACGGCGGCCAGTTCACCGCCCCGCTTGTCGCGCGCGTAGTCGGTCGGCCCCGCGTCGGCTGCGGCGCCCTCGACCGGCGCCCCGGACCCGGCGGTCCCGCCCAGGCTGGGCCAGGGCCAGGCGTACACGGACCGGCTGGAGACGTACACGTACCGCTCGGCACGGCCCCGCAGCAGCCGTGCCGCCGCGAGCACGGCACGCGGCTCGGCCGACCAGGTGTCGATCACGGCGTCCCAGGAGCCGGCGTCGGCGGCGAGGGCGGCCAGGCCGTCCGGGGCGGTGCGGTCGCCGTGCAACGACCGTACCCCGGGCGGTGGTTGGTGCCGCCCCCGGTGGAAGACGGTGACCTCCCAGCCGCGCCCCAGCGCCGCCTGGGCGACCGCCCGCCCCACGAACTCCGTACCGCCCAGCACCAGAAGTCTCATACCGGTGATCGTGCCCGCTCCGGGCGCCGGGCGGTACGGGGCTCTGCCGAGGGCAGAGCCGGTCTTCCGGCTGCCGGTCAGCGGCCGGTCGGCGGGATGTACTTGTAGCCGACCCGGCGCACCGTCTGGATCGACTGGCGGTGCTCGGCACCCAGTTTGCGGCGCAGCCGGGCGATGTGCACGTCGACGGTGCGGCCGTCCCCGACGTGGCCGTAGCCCCACACCGTGGTGACCAGCTGGTCGCGGGTGTGGACCCGGTTCGGGTGCGCCACGAGGTGGGCGAGCAACTCGAACTCGAGGTAGGTCAGGTCGAGTTCACGTCCGTCGACGCTTGCGGTGCGCTGCACCGCGTCAATGCGGACGAGGGCATCGCCGGACGGCTCGGCCGTGGTCTCCAGCTGGTCCGGCACCGCGACCGGCAGGAACGGCGGGTGCTGGTCGGCCGGGACCAGCACCAGGTAGCCGACCATCGGCGGCTGTCCGGGCAGGGCCGGCAGGGCGTGCTGCGGCGCGGGCAGCCAGGTGGCGCCCGGCGGCAGGAAGTCCGCGACGTCGACCACCTCGTCCCGGTCGACGGCGCGCAGCCGGTGCCGGGCGGGGGCGGTGAGGGTGGAGGCGGGGGAGAGGGAACGAGTGGTCGCCATGAGAGGTCAGCTCTTTCGCGCGAGAGGTTCGTCGGTGGGAGCGACGGCCGCGATGTGTGGTCGGGCGCGCCGGGGGACGTACGTCGTTTCGCGCTGGCCGAAGGCCGGGGATTACGGCTTCAAAGGGCCCGCGCGTGCATCGCGCGGCAACACACCCGGTCGAAGTCGTGGTGCTGACGGGAAGGCCAGAAGGGCTCGAGGTCATGGCGACCCGTCGCGGTGTACTTCTGGAAGCTGGCCATGGGCCCATTGAAGCAGACGCGGGCGCCGGACAGGAGCCCTGCGTGAAATGTCGTCTCGGTATCCGGACAAGGGCCGTCCGGCCGCGCGTTCGGCGGCGGGACGGCCCGGGCGGAGGAGTCGTAGCTGCCGCCCTGGTGGCACGGCACCGGGACCAGGCCGTCCATGGCCTCCTCGCGTACGTCCGGGTCCGCCGATACGCAGCAGGAGCGCCCACCACGACGGCGGGCGCCCCTGTCGGAAGCGGGACGGATCAGACCTGGCCGACCTTCTCCAGCGCGGCGCAGCAGGTGTCCACCAGCAGGCGCGTCACCACGTAGGGGTCGACGTTGGCGTTCGGACGGCGGTCCTCGATGTAGCCCTTGCCGTCCTTCTTGACCTGCCACGGGATGCGGACCGAGGCACCGCGGTTGGAGACGCCGTAGGAGTACTCGTTCCACGGGGCGGTCTCGTGCAGACCCGTCAGACGGTCGTCGATGCCGGCGCCGTAGTTCTTGACGTGGTCCAGCGGCTTGGAGCCCTCACCGAGGGACTCGCACGCGGTGATGATCGCGTCGTAGCCCTCGCGCATGGCCTTGGTGGAGAAGTTGGTGTGCGCGCCCGCGCCGTTCCAGTCGCCCTTGACCGGCTTCGGGTCCAGGGTCGCGGAGACGCCGAAGTCCTCGGCGGTGCGGTACAGCAGCCAGCGCGCCACCCAGAGCTGGTCGGAGACCTCCAGCGGGGCGAGCGGGCCGACCTGGAACTCCCACTGGCCCGGCATGACCTCGGCGTTGATGCCGGAGATGCCGAGACCGGCCTTCAGGCAGTTCTCCAGGTGGGCCTCGACGATCTCGCGGCCGAAGATCTCATCGGCGCCGACACCGCAGTAGTAGCCGCCCTGCGGGGCCGGGAAACCGCCCTCGGGGAAGCCCAGCGGGCGCGCGCCGTCGAAGAAGGTGTACTCCTGCTCGATGCCGAAGACCGGCTCCTGCGCGGCGAACTTCCCGGCGACCTCGGCCAGCGCGGCGCGGGTGTTGGACGGGTGCGGCGCCATGTCCGTGTCGAGGACCTCGCACAGCACCAGGATGTCGTCGCCGCCGCGGATCGGGTCCGGGCAGGTGAAGACCGGCTTGAGCACACAGTCCGAGGAGTGGCCCTCGGCCTGGTTGGTGGAGGAGCCGTCGAAGCCCCAGATCGGCAGCGCGTCGAGACCGGCCGGGGTACCCGTGATGATCTTCGTCTTGGAACGGAGCTTGGCCGTCGGCGCGGTGCCGTCGATCCAGATGTACTCAGCCTTGAAGGTCACGGGGCCACATCCTTAAGCGGTGGGTCGGGCGCACTCGTCGGCGCGGGTGCGGCGGCGCTGCGGCACTGGGGCGCCGCTCGAACTGCCGCGCAGCCTGTCAACAGGCGGTTTCCCGTCCATTGCCCTTGTGTGAACCCCGTGTTACCTGGTCGTTCTGTGTCCCGGCTCACGTTGTGAGGCGCCCGCGGGCGGGGTATGGGCACCCTCCGCCGCGGCCTGCCGCACCCCGTCGAGGACGTCCCGGATCGCGGTCCGCCGGTGGTCGTCGTAACCGCGCAGCAGTTCCAGCGAGCGCTCGATCAGAGGCCGGGAGAACGTCCGGGCGGGTTCCACGGCACGGTCCGTCACCTCCACGACGACCTTCCGCCGGTCGTGCCGTCCGCGCGCCCGCCGTACCTGACCCGCCCGCTCCAGGCCGGTCCAGCAGCGCCGTCGTGCCCGCCGGGTCAAGCCCGAGCGCAGCCGTTCTGCTGGGTCGAACCGGCTGCTGTGCGGGCCGAGTTCGACGGCGACGGCACGCGGCGGGCAGACGGTCTCCAGATCGGACGGCATGCGGGATCTCCCGACTGTCGTCTCGCTCGGCGAGTATCTTGCCGAACGAGACGACAGGGGGCGGTTCCGTGGCCGGAGGCACCGGATTCGACAGCGAGGCCTTTCGGGTTGCGTACGACACGGTCCTGGCGAAATGGCCCGCCGAGCGGGAAGCGCTGACGCTCGCCACGCCCCTCGGTGACACCCGTGTCACCTCCTGCGGCCCCCGCGACGCGCCCCCGCTGCTCCTGCTCCCGGGCGGTGGCGGGGCCACCTCCGTCTCCTGGTACGCCCAGGTCGCCGAACTGGCCCGGATCCGCCGGGTCCACGCGGTCGACGTGCTCGGCGCCCCGGGCCTGAGCGTCCCGGCCGGCGACCGCCACCCCCGCGCGGTCGCCGGCCTGACGCTCTGGCTGGACGCGGTCCTGGACGGCCTGGGCGCCGCCTCGGCGGACCTGGGCGGGCACTCGTACGGCGGCTGGATCGCCCTCCACTACGCCCTGCACGCCCCGGCCCGGACACGCCGCCTGTTCCTCCTGGACCCGACCCAGTGCTTCGCCGGGTTCAAGGCGGCGTATCTGCTGCACGCGCTGCCGATGCTGCTGCGTCCCACACCCCGCCGGGTCCGGGCCTTCCTGGAGTGGGAGACCGGGGGAGCACCCCAGGACCCGGACTGGCTCGCCCTCCAGGAGGCGGCCGCCGGCTTCCCGGCCGCGAAGCCGGTGACCGGCCCGCGCCCGGCACCGGACGCGCTGCGGGCGCTGGAGGCGCGGGTCCTGCTGCTCGTGGCCGCGAACAGCAGAACCCATGACCCTCGCGAGGTGGCTGCCAGGGCGGCCGCGCTGCTGCCGCACGTGGAGACGGACGTCCTGCCGGGCGTCTCGCACCACGCGCTGCCGCAGGCGGCTCCCGCTGCCCTGGCCGGCCGCCTCACCGCCTTCCTGTCCGGTCCCTGAACCTCACCCCACCTTCTCGATGCGGGCGTGCCGGATGAGGAACTTGCCGGGCTCCCGGACCTGTTCGAAGGCCGCGTTGTTGAGCAGCACGCAGCTTCCCGAGACGGAGGTGACCTTCACCGTCGTGGACTTGTTGTTGTCCAGGTTGGTCACCTTCAGGGTCGTGCCCGCCGGGAACTGGTTGCTGGACGCGGCCGGGGCGCCGGCCTCACCGGAGAGCGTGACCGTGGAGCCGTTGCAGACCTGCTGGCCGGAGGCCGCGGCGGCGCCACCTCCGTTGTTTCCCGCGGCGGCGGACTGCGAGGGCTGCGCGCTCTGCTGCCCGGCACCCTGCTGGCCGGCCTGCTGCCCGGCGCCCTGCTGGCCGGCCTGCGCCTGCTGCCCCGTCTGGGAGCCCTGAGCCGACTCCCCAACCGTGCAACCGGCCGCCTTCTGCTGGACCTCGATCTGCTTGATGACCGCCTCACGGTTGGCGATCCGGGCTGCCGACTGCGCGTCCGGATGGGCCTTCTGGTCCGCGATGAACCGGTCGTTGTTGCCGTGGGCCGTGGCCAGTCCCTGGCACACCGTCGAGTCCGCCGCCGACAGCGTCTTCGCGTTGTGCGCGGGCTGGGCGGCGTTGGACGTGGTCGCGAGTGCGAAGGCTCCGCCGCCCGCGACCGCCGCGGCGCTGACGAGCAGCGCGATCTTCTTCTTCGTGCCGAGAGTTCTCCTGCGCGACATGCGCGCCTCCTGAAGAGGTAGGGGAGCGTACGCCGCTATGTACGAGATACCGAACGAGGTTACTCAGTGGTTGCAGGAGTAAGTGAAGTGGGCTGTGTCACAGGGCAGTTGAGCGTCGGCTCAGCTCTTGTTGTGCGCCAGGGCCTCGCGTACCGCGTCCTCGGAGCGGGCCACCAGGGCCGTTCCGTCGTCGGCGGTGATGATCGGCCGCTGGATGAGCCTGGGGTGCTCGGCGAGCGCGGTGATCCACCGGTCCCGCGAACTGGCGTCCCGCGCCCACTCCTTGAGCCCCAGCTCCTTGGCCTCGGCCTCCGCCGTGCGGGTGATGTCCCACGGCTCGAGGTTCAGCCGCTCCAGTACGGCCCTGATCTCGTCCTCGCTCGGCACGTCCTCCAGATAGCGGCGGACGGTGTACTCGGCTCCCTCGGCGTCGAGCAGGCTGATGGCACTGCGGCACTTGGAGCAGGCCGGATTGATCCAGATTTCCATGCGGCACACGGTACGCCAAGGCCCGCTAGCGCCCGGTGACGCCGGTCCCTGCCGGGAGCCGGACCGTGCCCGCCACGATCGCGGCGCCGCCCACGCGCACGAGCCGTGCGGGCGCGCCCGGGGACGGCGGCTCCGCCGTGGCGGTGATGGTGGACGGGGAGCCGAGGGCGTCCCCCAGGTCGGCGGTGATGCCGGTCGGGCTCCTGGCGGCGAGATGGGCGGCGAGGCAGCCGGTGCTGTTGGCGTTCGCGATGTCCTCGGGCACACCGATCGACGGCGCGAACATCCGGGCCGCGAGACGCCCCTCGTCCGTCGGCTCCGTGTACACGTAGCAGCCGAGGAGCCCGCCCCGGTCGCAGGCCGCGCGCAGCCGGTCGAAGTCCGGTGCCAGCGAGTCGAGAACGGACCGCGCGGCCACCGGGACGAGCAGCCGCGGCCGTCCCACCGAGGCCACGCGGAGGGGGCCGGACAGGGCCCGCGCAGTCAGGCCCAGGGCGTCGAGGACGGGCTCCGGTTCGCCGGGCCCGGGCGCGCGCAGGCCGACGGGGCCCAGGGTGAACTCCGCGGTGAGCCTGCCGTCGTCGCGGACGGCCCGGCCGGTGAAGACGCGTTCCCGGGTGCGGAGGGTGGCCCGGTACTCCCGGCCTCCGGCACGCTCGGCCAGACACGCCAGCGCGGCGACCGTGCCGTGGCCGCAGGCCGGCAGCTCCCCGGTGGCGGTGAAGAAGCGCAGGGTCACCTCGGGACCCTCGGCGCCGGCGTCGCGCGTGCCGACGAAGACCGCATGGGAGGTGCCCGCCAGCACCGGAACCGCTCGCCGGGTCACGTCGTCCAGGTCGGTGTCCGGGAGGACCGCGGTGGGGCTGCCGCCCGTGCCGTGGCGTGTGCAGGCGTGCACGATGGTCGGGTGTGGTGCGGCGTTGTCAGGCATGCGGGTGTCCTTGGGCCGGGAATGTGGTGGCCCAGGGCTCGGCGTCCAGGAGCAGACCGTTGGCCGGCTGGCTGATGGTCCGGTACCGGTTCGCGGGGACCGGAACCGCTCGCCGGGTCACGTCGTCCGGGTCGGTGTCCGGGAGGACTGCGGTGGGGCTGCCGCCCGTGCCGTGGCGTGTGCAGGCGTGCACGATGGTCGGGTGTGGTGCGGCGTTGTCAGGCATGCGGGTGTCCTTGGGCCGGGTATGCGGTGGCCCAGGGCTCGGCGTCCAGGAGCAGACCGTTGGCCGGCTGGCTGATGGTCCGGTACCGGTTCGCGGGGACCGGAACCGCTCGCCGGGTCACGTCGTCCAGGTCGGTGTCCGGGAGGACTGCGGTGGGGCTGCCGCCCGTGCCGTGGCGTGTGCAGGCGTGCACGATGGTCGGGTGTGGTGCGGCGTTGTCAGGCATGCGGGGGTCCTTCGGCCGGGTATGCGGTGGCCCAGGGCTCGGCGTCCAGGAGCAGACCGTTGGCCGGCTGGCTGATGGTCCGGTACCAGCCTGCCAGGACCAGGAACTCCAGCAGTCGGGCGTCGTCGTAGTGGGCGCGCAGGCCGTCCCAGGCGGCGTGCGAGAGGCGGGCCGTGTCGTGCAGTTCGTCGACCGCGTCGAGCAGGGCCCGGTGGCGCGGCGCCCAGGTGGCGCCGGCGGTGGGGTCCGGCTCGGTCGTCGCCCGGAGCTGCTCCGGACCGAGGCCGACCTGTCCGGCGAAGGCGGCGGCGTGCACGCCCCACTCGTAGGCGCATCCGGCGCGCGCGGTGACCCGGGCGATGACGACCTCACGGTCCAGGGCGGGCAGCAGCCCGTGTCCCAGCAGTCCGGCGCCCAGGGCGAACATCCGCGAGGCGAGCTCGGGGTTGCGGTGCAGCACCCGGAACAGGGTGATCGGTTCGTGCCCGACGCCCGGCGGCATCCAGCGGCGCAGCGCCCGGTCGATCGGGGCGGGACAGGGCGGGGAGAGCGGTTCGATGCGCGGCATGCGACAACACCTCCTGCTTCGATTTCCGAATCATCCTGGTGCTTCGATTTCAGAAGCGCAAGAGGGTCCGGGAAGGTGAACGGGGCGTTCCGGGGAGGTGGGCGTGGACGGGCGGGGTCAGTCGCCGGTGCCCGGACGCTCCTGCGCGCCCTCGGCGAGGGCCTCCGCCCACCGGCCCGACCAGCGGACCAGCGGCCGCAGGGCGGTGTACGCCTCCCGGCCGAGCGGTGTGAGGGTGTACTCCGTGCCGTCCTGCTGGGTCACGAGGCCCGCCTCGGTCAGTTCGCGGAGCCGCCCGCGCAGCACGCTGGAGGACATGCCGTCGCAGCGCTGCTGCAGTGCGCGGAAGCCGGTGGGTCCCTCGTGGAGTTCCCAGAGGATGCGCAGGGTCCAGCGCCGCCCGAACAGGTCGAGTGCCGCCATCAGGGGGCGGCCCGTGGCCGAGCCCCGGACCGGCCGGCCGGGCCTGGGTGTCGTCATGCCGTCCGCGCAATCTGTCCGATGCTTCTGTTTCCGAAACAGTAGCATCGCCCGCCGCGCTGCGGTGTGTTCGAATCGACGCCGGCTCATCCACCCCTTCGGAAACTGGCGTGACACGACGACAGTTTCCGTGCTGAGCTGGGGATTTGTCAGTCCTCGCGGCCCTGTCGTTGTCAGTGCCGGGCAGTAGACTGGAAGCAGTGTTCGAGGGCATCGCCGGGCTGTCCGGCCGGTGCCCTGACCGCGACAGGAGGATGCCCGTGCCCGCTGCCGCCCTGAAGCCGAAGCCGTTGCCCACCCAGTCCACCGCCCAGCACCCCGTGCTGTTCGACTCCCCCTACGAGCCGGTGGCGAAGCGGCCCCTGCCGGCCGGACGCCCGCGCGAGTGGTACGTCACCCACAACCGCCGCCTGAAGGCCATGCGCCTCGCCATAGCCCTGCTCGACTCGGGCATCTACCTCCCGGCCCAGGCCCGCGACGACAAGATCCGCAGCACGGCCGCGGAGATCGGCATGCGCCCGCCGTCCGACACCACCTGCCACATGGTCCGGGCGTTCATGCGCTACAGCCGCTGACCCCCCGGACCGGCGCCGGGTGCCCCGCCCTGCAAGGGGGGCGCCCGGCGCCGCGGGGCCTGCCGGATCGCTCAGCCGTAGCGCTCCAGCAGTCCGCGCACATACGCCTCCATACGCGCGCCCAGCACCTCGGACGTCAGGTCCGTACGGCCGAGACCGCGCCACGGTCCGGCCAGCTTCTCCGCGCCGGACGCGTAGTGGAGGGCGTCCAGCAGCCGCCAGTACAGATGGTCCCGGCCGTCGGCGAGGCCGTGGCCGCCCCGCCGCTCGTACCGGTCCCGGAAGGCCAGCCCGTGCTCCGGGCCGTGCAGCAGGGCCAGCGCGGTGGAGCAGTGCGCCACGTCCAGGTCGGCCGGACCCCAGGAGGTCTCCACCCAGTCCACGACCCCGCTGATCCGCACGTCCTCGCCCGTGCCCGTGAAGAGCACGTTCCCCGGGTGGTAGTCCCGGTGCAGGAAGCACCCCCGGTACGGCGGCGGGTCCCGGCGGATCACGTCCACGGCGCGCTCCCACAGCGCCCCCGCCGGAGTGCGCACGCTCTCGGGTGAGGTCCACGCCTGGTAGGTGCGGGGCTGCTCCGGCGGCACCACCGCGTGGATCCCGACCAGTTGGGCCGCCAGCAGATCGAGCCGCCGGTCCAGCGCCGCGCCGCCGTGCCCGTCCTCTCCGTCCACCAGGATCTGGCCGGGCAGCCCGGTCATCAGCAGGGACGGGTGGTCGCAGTGCTCGGCCGTGGCGTCCACGGCGACCAGGGCCGGGGCGGGCACGGCCTCCTCGGCGGCGAGCAGCCCGAGGACCGCGGCTTCCCGGGACAGCAGCCCGGGCGCGTGCCGCCGGAAGAAGGGCTTCACGAAGGTGCGCAGCACCAGCTCCTCCCCGTTGTCGAGGGTGAGCGCGCGCATCTGCGAGGACCAGCCGCCCTGGAGCATCCGGGTGTCCGTGACGGTACGGCCGACGGGCAGCTGCTTGGCCACCCAGGCCCGGGTCGCCGCCCAGCCCTGCTCTCCGTCGAGCCCGCTGACCAGCGCCGCCACCAACCCGCGCCGGTCCTCGGCATGGTCGTGGAACCACAGCCCCAACCGGTGCTCCGCCTCGGGGAGTTCGAACCGGGTGTACCGGGCCCGTGCGGTCAGAGCGTCCTGCACCGCCTCGGTCACGGCCGGCGGGATGACCGCGTCGGTGCCCGGGACCGCCAGCACCGCACGGCCCGCGTAGGCCCGGAACGCCTCCAGGGCGGGCGAGCTCCGCCAGCCGTCCGGTGTGCGGATGATCTCGCTGAAGCAGCCCCGGCCGTTCCCGAACGGCACCTCCCAGGCCTCGGGGGCGTAGACGGCGGGCGAGCACAGCCCGACGGCCGCCACTCGCGGGCCGTAGTGCCGTACGAGATCGGCGACCGTCTGTCCGCTCATGCTGAAGCCGACCAGGACCAGCGGATCGTCCGCCGGTGCGTGTGCGTCGAGCACCGCCACCGCCTGCTCGAACCGTCGGCGCAGGCTCAGCTCGGCGAGGGAACCCGTGCTCTCGCCATGGCCCGAGAAGTCGAACGCCAGGGCGTGGCAGCCGTGCCCGGCGAACTCCGTGAGCAACGGCAGGAGACGCTGCTTGCTGCCGTTGCCCGCGCCGTGCAGCAGCACCGCCGTGGCCCGGCCCGGTGGGCCCGCGGCCACGCCACTGAGCCGTTCGCCGTCGAAGTCGTGGGTGAATACGGAGAGTTCGCTCATGAGGTCATTCACTCACGGCGGGCCCCCGCCGGGCGGAAAACGGGATGCGGTCCCCGTCACCGCCTCCCTACGCTGAACAAACGGCACGAAGCCGACACACTCCACCCCCGTCACACTCACCCCACGGAGGTCCGTCATGCGTGGCATCGTCGCATCCGCGACCGTCGTCCTGGTGATCCTCGGAATCGGAAACCATCTGTGGTGGCTCGCCGCCGTCGCGCTGCTGTACCTGTACGCGACGCACGGACGCGGTTCCCCCGGCACACCACCACCCGCCGGCGCGGGCACCCCGCCCCCGCCGGAGAGCTACCGCGCCTACCGCGAGCGCCGGGACCGGCTGGCGAAGTGGGAGCGCCGCTACCGCCGGGAACGGCCCTTCGAGACCCGCCGGCAGCAGCGCGAGAAGAGCGGGTGAAGGACGTAGTGCGGTGGGGCGGCCCCGGTCACAGGCCGGGGGCGCCCCACACCGGGAACCAGCGGCCGAGGTCCTGCTCGATCCGCAGATCGTTCGCGAGCGCCGCCTTCACCTGGAGCTCCAGCGCGTTGTCCCGACGCTCGGCCGGGCCGGGCAGGGGAGCGAAGGGGTAGAAGGTGCCCCGCTTGTAGAGGTAGACCAGCGCCAGCTTGTGGCCGCCCTCGTCGGTGAAGGCGGCCAGCGAGCACAGCAGCTGCGGGCCGAAGCCGTTGACCTCCATCGCGCTGTTCACCGCGTGCAGGTCGTTGACCAGCTCCGGCAGCTGCTCGGGGCTGCGCGCGGACACCAGCCAGGAGTAGCCGTAGTCGTCCCGGCGCAGCTCCACCGGCAGTCCGCCGCGGTCGCTGTCCGCGTCCAGCAGCGCCTGCACCTCCCGGTGGGTCTGCTCGAAGGCCGCGCCCTCGACCGTGGCGAAGCACACCGCTCCGGTCCCGGTCGGCGTGAAACCGGCCGCGGCCTGAAGGGTCACGGCCGCCGAGGGCAGCGCGAAGAGCTGGTCGAGATCGGGCGCGACCGGTTTCGTACGGCCCAGCAGGATGTCCAGCAGCCCCAACGCTCAGCCCGCCTTCCCGGGAGTGGCGGCCTCGCCCAGCTCCGCCGAGATCCGGCCCAGCTGTTCCAGCCGCTGCTCCAGGGTCGGGTGCGTGGAGAAGATCCGCTCGATGCCCGGCTCCTTCCCGGTCGCCGGGCTGAAGTAGAAGGCGTTGAACGCCTGGGCGGTGCGCAGGTCCTTGCTCGGGATCCGGGCGATGTCCCCGGTGACCTTGGTGAGCGCCGAGGCCAGGGCCGACGGGCGGCCGGTGAGATGCGCGGCCGCGCGGTCGGCCGCCAGCTCCCGGTACCGGGACAGCGCCCGGATCAGCAGGAAGCTGATCGCGTACACCGCCGCGGAGACGCCCATGATCGCGGCGAAGACGGCGGCGGTGTTCTGGTCCCTGCGGCCGCCGCCGAAGACCTGCGAGTAGAAGGCGAACCGCACGATCAGGCCCGCCAGCACGCCGAGGAAGGACGCGACCGTGATCACGGCGACGTCCTTGTGCGCCACGTGCGACAGCTCGTGCGCCAGCACGCCCTCCAGCTCGGCCGGCTCCAGCCGCCGTAGCAGCCCCGTGGTCACGCAGACCACGGCGTGGTCGGGATTACGGCCGGTCGCGAACGCGTTCGGCATGTCCATGTCGGACACCGCGACCACCGGCTTGGGCATGTCGGCGATCGCGCACAGCCGGTCCACCACCGCGTGCAGCTCGGGATACTCCTCCCGCTCCACGACCCGGCCGTGCATCGCGAACATGGCGATCCGGTCGGAGAACCAGAACTGTGCCACGAACATCGCTCCGACCAGCACGACGACCAGCACCCAGGACCTCAGCAGCGCGATCAGCGCGGCGACGAAGCCCACGTACAGCAGACCGAGCAGGAACATCGTCAGACCCATGCGCACGGTCAGCCGTCGGTCGCTCCGGAAGCGGCTCTGCATCTTGCATCACCCCGCAGTCAGGCACTCGTCCCGCTGTCCAGTGTGCACCAGCCCACCCCCATGAACAGGTCCCGAACGTCCCCAGGAGCGGCAAAACGCACCTGTGAGCCGGCCGGCTGCCGCCGTCGGTCCCCGCCCGCTAGCGCGAGGAGCCGAACTGCAGCAGCCCGATCAGCACCATGACCCCGATCACACAGCCGAAGACCACGGCCGTCGACGCCCACGACGTCCGGCGCGGCACCGGATCGGGATCGGCGCGGAAGGGCGCCGGATCCGGCGGGGTCTCCTTCCAGCGCGCGGCGAGCATCCGGGCCCGGGCCGAGGGCTCCTTGTGCTCGGCGGAATTCGCCCAGCGGTGATCGAACTCCCGCTCCCAGTCGTCCTGTTCCGTCATCCCCGTTCAACCTCTCTCGTCCGGCAGGGTCAGGAGGGATGATCCCCCGGAAGTAGGAAGTCCGGGAAGCGGGAAAAAGTTCCCTCCCCGGTGTCCCACGGTCCGGAACACGTCGAAGGCCCCCGCGGCAGGCTCGTGGTCCAGCACGCCCGCGTCATGCCGTCTGGCCCGCCCGAACCCCACGGCGACGGGGGCCCACGCTGGGTACTCGTCCCGCACGGAAGCCGGTCCAGCCGCCTGGCGTCTGCCATGGCCGGCGAGGGAGCAGGGGACGATCGGGTGGGGGGAACGGTCGGTATGGAGTCCGGCTCTTCCGGCTTTTCACGGCCGGCCGTGGGCGCGGTGCTGCGGCACCGACGGGGAGTGCGCCGCTGCGGACTACGGCGCCCTCATAGGTGCGTTCACGTCCCTCGCCCGATGACGTGTCATGGGGATCCGGGTGCCTGATGGGATCGAGCACCCGGATCCACCCTTCGTCGTCAGGGGGTGCGATCAGTCCGGCCGGCCCTCAGCCGCCCCAGCCCCAACCGCCCCGGCCGTGGCCGTGGTGTTCTCCACCCCAGCCCCAACCCCAGCCGTGGCCGCGGTGTTCTCCACCCCAGCCCCAGCCCCAGCCCCAGCCCCAACCCCAACCCCAGCCGTGGTGTTCTCCACCCCAGCCCCAGCCCCAGCCGTTGTCGTGCTGGAACGAGACGACGTGTTCGGGCGCGGCGCTGGCGGCTGCGGTGGCGGCTCCGGCTCCGGCGGCGAGGGCGAGGACCGGTGCCGCCGCGACCGCGACAGCCACTCTCTTGATACGGGTGTGCACGCGCATGGTGAGCCCCTCTCGGAGGGTGTGCTTGGTTTTCCGGCGGCCACGACGTGCCGTCCCTTGCGCTTCAGAGCCTGCGCGTAGCCCTGTGCGCCGCCCGCCGCCCGCTGAGCATTTTGAGGCGGCGGACCATCACCTCCGGTATGAAAACGGACATAATGGTTTTATTTAACGTACAACGAGCTTGCCGCGCGGTCAAAGCAGGACCCGGCGCCGACCTGGTCAGCGCTCGCAGGCGCCACCCCTCTCCGGCCCGTCGCCCGTCGTGCCGTCGCCGCGCAGTTCGACACAGCATGAGCCGGGCCGCGGGGCGAGGACTGCAGTGGTCCTGTCGCTTCCCAGGCCGTGCAGGTAGCCGGCCAGAAAAGCCCGGTTGACGGCGCAGATCGGTTCGGGGGCCTTGGCTGCCATGGGGTGGAAGGGGCAGTTGCGCAGGCGCATCAGGGTGGGGGCGGTGCGCTCCGGCTCGTAGCCGAACTTCTCGAGTGTGCCGGCCGCGACGCTCAGTCCGCGCTCGGCGCCGAGGCGCCCCGGACGCACTCGCTCGCGTTCGGCGGTGCCCAGGGTCTCCCCTCGCCGGTATGCCGCACGGAGCGCGGCGTCCCTGGCCGATTCCTCGTCCGTCTCGGTGAGCACGGCCTCGGTGAGAAGGTCGGCCGGCATGCCGTAGCGACGCTCGGGGATGGTCAGCGTGACGGCCTCGTCCACCGGCGCGTACACCTTGGGCTACGGCCAACCCTTCGGATACCCGCGGGCGATCGATGGCGCGCCTGGAGCAGGCCGGCCGCCACCGGCTTGTCCAGGTGGAACGCCGCCAGCTCGCGGGAGATGCCGAGGCCGTCGGCAACCTCTTCAGTTGGTGAAACTTCTCGGTGATGCGTGGAGTCCGAGAAAAAGCCGTCGGCCGGCTCTCCCGAAGAAGGAGAGCCGGCCGACGGCCCACGGACGGCCCAGGGGCGCGGTTACCCGCTCCGACCTGGGGCGATATCACACGTCGAAGTACAGCTCGAACTCGTGCGGGTGCGGACGCAGCTGCAGCGGCGCGATCTCGTTGGTGCGCTTGAAGTCGATCCACGTCTCGATCAGGTCCGGCGTGAAGACGTCGCCCTGGAGGAGGAACTCGTGGTCGGCCTCGAGCGAGTCGAGGACGGCCGGCAGCGAGGTCGGGACCTGGGCGACGTTCGCGTGCTCCTCGGGAGCCAGCTCGTACAGGTCCTTGTCGATCGGCTCGGCCGGCTCGATCTTGTTCTTGATGCCGTCCAGACCCGCGAGGAGCAGGGCGGAGAAGGCCAGGTACGGGTTGCCGGAGGAGTCCGGGGCGCGGAACTCGACGCGCTTGGCCTTCGGGTTGGAGCCGGTGATCGGGATACGCATGGCCGCGGAGCGGTTGCGCTGCGAGTACACCAGGTTGATCGGCGCCTCGAAGCCCGGCACCAGACGGTGATACGAGTTCACCGTCGGGTTGGTGAAGGCCAGCAGCGACGGGGCGTGCTTGAGGATGCCGCCGATGTAGTAGCGGGCGGTGTCCGACAGGCCCGCGTAACCGGCCTCGTCGTAGAACAGCGGGTCGCCGTTGCTCCACAGCGACTGGTGCACGTGCATGCCCGAGCCGTTGTCACCGAAGATCGGCTTCGGCATGAAGGTCGCGGTCTTGCCGTTGCGCCAGGCCACGTTCTTCACGATGTACTTGAACAGCTGCAGGTCGTCGGCGGCGGCCAGCAGGGTGTTGAACTTGTAGTTGATCTCCGCCTGGCCGGCGGTGCCCACCTCGTGGTGCTGGCGCTCGACCTTCAGGCCGGCCGCCTCCAGCTCCAGGGAGATCTCGGCGCGCAGGTCGGCGAAGTGGTCGACCGGCGGGACCGGGAAGTAGCCGCCCTTGTAGCGGACCTTGTAACCGCGGTTGTCCTCGAGGGCACCGGTGTTCCAGGCGCCCGCCTCGGAGTCGATGTGGTAGAAGGACTCGTTCGCCGAGGTGGCGAAACGGACGCTGTCGAAGACGTAGAACTCGGCCTCGGGACCGAAGTACGCGGTGTCCGCGATACCGGTCGACGCGAGGTAGGCCTCGGCCTTCTTCGCCACGTTGCGCGGGTCACGGGAGTACTGCTCGCCCGTGATCGGGTCGTGGATGAAGAAGTTGATGTTGAGCGTCTTGTCCCGGCGGAAGGGGTCCACACGGGCGGTGGACAGGTCGGCACGCAGCGCCATGTCGGACTCGTGGATGGCCTGGAAGCCGCGGATCGACGATCCGTCGAAGGCCAGCTCCTCGTCCGGGTCGAACGCCTCAACGGGCACCGTGAAGTGCTGCATGACGCCCGGCAGGTCGCAGAAGCGGACGTCGACGAACTTGACGTCCTCGTCCGCGATGAACTTCTTGGCCTCGTCGGCGTTCTGGAACATCCAGCTCCTCCTACTCCCGACCGTCCTCGCCGGGGTGGTAGATCGTTCGTGCGGCCAGTGCGGTGGCACACGCTGGTCTCGACCCTAGGGACGGGTGATTTCTCGGGCGTGACCCGTTTGTTTCGCAGAAGTTAACCGGCCACGCGTCCACCCTAGCTCCGGGACACCCCGGCGTACCCCGGTCATTTCGGGCCCAGTACCGTGGACGGGTGGACAACAGGCAAGCACTCGGGTCGTGGCTCTCCGGGCCTCGCGCGGCCATGGAAGAGGCCGGCGCGGACTTCGGCTACCGGGGCGAGCAGCTCGGCCTCCCCGAGGAGGGGCCGAACTCGATCGCCCGCCCGGGACGCCGGCTCGGCGCGCTCGCCGTGGACTGGGGACTGAGCGTTCTGATCGCATACGGCCTGATCACGAACGGCTACCGGGTGCCTGCGACGAGCAACTGGGCGCTCGGCGTCTTCTTCGTCATGAGCGTGCTGACCGTGGGCACGATCGGCTTCACCCCGGGCAAGCGGCTCTTCGGCATCCGGGTGGTGGCCCTGGAGACCGGCACGGTCAGCCCGCTGCGGTCCCTGCTCCGCACGGTCCTGTTGTGCCTCGCGATTCCGGCGCTGATCTGGGACCGGGACGGCCGCGGGCTGCACGACAGGCTGGCGAAGACCGTGGAGGTCCGGGTCTGACCGTTCCCGGCTGCGGGTCCGCGCCCGCACCCGGCAGTCGTCCAGATGCCACCACCCGGTTGCCCGGTCACACCGCCGACGGCATCGTCGCGGTATGACCGATGCTCAGGATGTGATGGCGGCCGAGGTGACGCCGGAGGAGTTCCGGGACGCCATGGCGCGCTTTCCGTCGGGCGTGGTGGTGGTGACCGCCCGCTGCGAGGACGGCACCCCGCGCGGCTTCACGGCGAGCTCCTTCTGTTCCGTCTCCCTGGAGCCACCGCTGGTCCTGGTGTGTCTCGCGGACGCGGCCGACTCCGCGGCGGTCTTCGCGCGGTGCGACCACTTCGCGGTGAGCGTGCTCGCCCCGGAGCACCAGCCGCTGGCCCTGCTGTTCGCCACCAAGGGCGCCGACAAGTTCTCCGACACCTTGCTGCAGCCGAACCCCTCCGGGCTGCCGGCGGTGCGGCAGGCGCCCGTACAACTGGACTGTGCCGCATACGCGCGTTACCCGGCCGGGGATCACACGATCCTGATCGGCCGGGTAACGGGAGTACGGCTGGGCGAGGGTTCGCCGATGGTCTACTGCGAGCGGGAGTTCCGGCGCCTGCGCTGACGGGCCGGCGCCGCGGGGCTCAGCGGCCCTTCGGCATCCGCATGCCCTTGGGCATGGGCCCCTTCGGCAGCGGCATGTTGCTCATCAGGTCGCCCAGGGCCCGCAGCCGGTCGTTGGTGGCCGTGACCTGGGGGCCGGTGAGCACGCGCGGGAACTTCAGCAGGGTCGTGCGCAGCTTCTTCAGCTCGACCTGGCCCTCGCCGGTGCCGACGATCACATCGTGCACCGGTACGTCCGCGACGATCCGGTTCATCTTCTTCTTCTCGGCGGCCAGCAGGCTCTTCACCCGGTTCGGGTTGCCCTCGGCGACCAGCACGATGCCGGCCTTGCCGACCGCCCGGTGCACCACGTCCTGGCTGCGGTTCATCGCCACCGCCGGAGTCGTCGTCCAGCCCCGGCCGATGTTGTCCAGTACGGCGGCCGCGGCGCCCGGCTGGCCCTCCATCTGGCCGAAGGCGGCGCGCTCGGCACGGCGGCCGAACACGATCGCCGTCGCCAGCAGTGCGATCAGCAGGCCGAAGATGCCCAGGTAGACCGGGTGGCCGAGCAAGAAGCCGATCACAAGGAAGACAGCGAGGGTGCCGATGCCGACGGCCCCGAGTACAAGACCGATCTTTGTGTCGACCTTGCGGGTCATCTTGTAGGTGAGGGCGATCTGCTTCAGTCGCCCTGCGTTCGCGGCGTCCGCCGCGGGTTCCTTCCTCGCCATGTCACGAAGTCTACGTGGCCCCGGGAGTGCGGACGACGGCAGTGCCCGGTGCACGGCCGGTGGACTCAGGAGCGGCCGGCGGCCTGCTCCAGGACACGCTGCGCCTCCACCCGGTCCTTGGCACGCCGGCGGTCCTCCAGCACGGAGGTCCACGCGTTGCGCCGGGCGGTGCGCTGACCACCGCTCATGAGCAGCGACTCGACGGCGCGGAGAGCGTCGGTGAAGGACGGGATGGCGGTGGCGCGTACGGGCGCGGCCTGCATGATCGAGGTCCCCCCTCGGAGCGGACGGTGTACGAGGCGTGATACCAGAGTCACTGATTGGTGTTACCAGGGCGTGTCCGACCGGTCAAACGCCAATGAAGCCTTGATACAGAGCGCTGAAACGCTGACGCGGCCCTGATGCCCGCCCTCATCAGCGAGGACGGTCAGGACCGCGTCGACTCGGCCATTACTGGCCGGTAGCTACTTGTGCGTGAATTCACACGCGCGGGCTCACACCGCCTGGGTGGCGACGAACGAACCGCCCCGCTGCGGAGCAGCCGAGTGACGCTGTTCGATGGCCATCCGGTACAGGCGCCCGGCCCGGTACGAGGACCGCACCAGCGGACCCGACATCACACCGGAGAAGCCGATCTGCTCGGCCTCCTCCTTCAGCTCCACGAACTCCTGCGGCTTCACCCAGCGCTCGACGGGGTGGTGCCGGACGGAGGGGCGCAGGTACTGGGTGATGGTGACCAGCTCGCAGCCCGCGTCGTGCAGCTGCCTCAGCGCCTCGCTGACCTCCTCGCGGGTCTCGCCCATGCCGAGGATCAGGTTGGACTTGGTCACCAGGCCGTAGTCGCGGGCCTCGGTGATGACCTTCAGGGAGCGCTCGTAGCGGAAGCCGGGGCGGATCCGCTTGAAGATCCGCGGGACCGTCTCGACGTTGTGCGCGAAGACCTCGGGGCGCGAGGAGAAGACCTCGGCCAGCTGCTCGGGGACCGCGTTGAAGTCGGGGGCGAGGAGTTCGACCTTCGTACGGCCGCCCTCCCGCTCGGCGGTCTGCCGGTGGATCTGGCGCACGGTCTCGGCGTACAGCCAGGCGCCGCCGTCCTCCAGGTCGTCGCGGGCGACGCCGGTGATGGTGGCGTAGTTCAGGTCCATCGTGACCACGGACTCGCCGACGCGCCGCGGCTCGTCGCGGTCCAGGGCCTCGGGCTTGCCGGTGTCGATCTGGCAGAAGTCACAGCGCCGGGTGCACTGGTCGCCGCCGATGAGGAAGGTCGCCTCGCGGTCCTCCCAGCACTCGTAGATGTTCGGGCAGCCGGCTTCCTGGCAGACCGTGTGCAGGCCCTCGCTCTTCACGAGGTTCTGCATCTTCGTGTACTCGGGACCCATTTTCGCCCGGGTCTTGATCCACTCGGGCTTGCGCTCGATGGGGGTCTGGCTGTTGCGGACCTCCAGGCGCAGCATCTTGCGTCCGTCCGGTGAGACTGCGGACACGTCGGCTCCCTGTGACTTCGATTCTTCGGCGTACACCAGGGTACGCCCGTGCTCATTGCGCCCTGCCGGGGAGATCAACCTGGCGGTCGCAGGGCGCATTCCCACCACGGCCGGGCGGGTCAGGCGCTCGCCTTCTCGATCACCCGCGGCTTCAGGTCCGCGTTCTCCAGGATGTCCCGCAGGTGCCTCTCCGCCACCGGCAGGACCTCCTCGATGGTGATGTCCCGGCCCAGCTCGGCCGCGAGGGAGGCGACCCCCGCGTCCCGGATCCCGCACGGGATGATCCGGTCGAACCACTTGTTGTCGGGGTTCACGTTGAGGGCGAAGCCATGCATCGTGACGCCCTTGGCGACCCGGATGCCGATCGCGGCGATCTTGCGGTCCTCGCGCCGCTGGCCGGCGTTGGAGGGGGCGTACTCCGGGCCGTTGAGGCGGGGGTCGAACTCCTCGTCCTGCAGCCGCGGGTCGAAGTCCAGGGAGAGCCCGCCGAGCGAGGGCCGCTGCTCGACCGGGTCGCCGAGCACCCACACGCCGCTGCGGCCCTCGACCCGGGTGGTCTCCAGGCCGAACTCGGCGCAGGTGCGGATCAGCGCCTCCTCCAGGCGCCGTACGTGCGCGACCACGTCCACCGGGCGCGGGAGCTTCTGGATCGGGTAGCCCACCAGCTGGCCGGGGCCGTGCCAGGTGATCTTGCCGCCGCGGTCCACGTCGATGACCGGGGTGCCGTCCAGCGGACGCTCGCTGTCCTCGGTGCGGCGGCCGGCCGTGTACACCGGGGGATGCTCCAGCAGGATCACGGTGTCCGGGACCTCGTCGGCGAAGCGGGCCGCGTGCACCCGGCGCTGCTCGTCCCAGGCCTCCTGGTAATCGACGGCATCCGCACCGAACCCCATGCGAACGAACCGCAACTCACTCACGGCAAGGGCCTCCCTCAGCGAACCGGTGTGTCAGGCACGAAACGCGCCCACGCCACTGTACGTCCGACCGGCGTACGTCAGCCCTGCGGGCGTTCCTCACACGATCGGATGAATGCCCTGCGGAATGTGCGATCGCCTGCTCACCCTCCGCTACATTCGCGCCGTTCGTGAGGCCATAAGGGCTGCTCAAAGGCAAACCGGGCACTTCGACAGGCTCGGAAGGCAGGAGACCGCACCGCAGATGACGGACCGACCCGCGCAGCGCACCCCCAACCGCCAACTCGCCGCGCTCATCGCAGAAGCGGGGTTCTCCAACGCGGGTCTGGCCCGTCGCGTCGACCAGCTCGGGCTCGAGCACGGGCTCGACCTCAGATATGACAAGACCTCGGTCACCCGCTGGCTGCGCGGACAGCAGCCCCGGGGCACGACCCCCGCCCTGATCGCCGAGGTCTTCACGCGCCGGCTGGGTCGCCGGCTCACGGCCCAGGATCTCGGCCTGGACGCCTGTGCGCCGGTGTACGCCGGGCTGGAGTTCGCGGCCACCCCGGAGGAGGCCGTCGACATCGTCAGCGGGCTGTGGCGCAAGGACTCCGGCAGCCACGCCGAACTGCGCAAGATCGCGTTCACCCCGGCGGGGCTCGTGGTGCCCAGCCGGGACTGGCTGATCGGCAAGCCCGACGACAAGGTGGCCCGCGAACCGGCACCCCGGGTGCCCGCGCAGGGCCGCCCCGCCCCGGTCAAGCCCCAGGGGCGGCAGCCGCTGCCGGTGCCGCCCCGGGCGCGCGGGCACGCCGAGCGCGCCCCCGGCCACAAGGTCACGGGCGGCGACATCAACGCGCTGCGCTCGGTCGGCGAACTGTTCCGCACCCTCGACGACCGCTACGGCGGCGGCCACGCCCGGCAGGCCCTGGTGCGCTACCTGGAGCACGAGTGCGAGCCGATGCTCCGCGGCAGCTACGACGAGCAGACCGGCCGCAAGCTGTTCGGTGCCGCCGCCGACCTGACCCGGCTCGCGGGCTGGACCTCGTACGACATCGCCGCTCACGGACTCGCCCAGCGCTACTTCGTGCAGGCCCTGCGGCTCGCCCAGGCGGCCGGCGACCGGGCGTACGGCTCCTACGTCCTGGTCACCATGAGCCGGCAGGCCGTCTATCTCGGCCACGGCAGGGAGGCCGTACAGCTCGTCCGTGTCGCCCAGCAGGGCATGGGGACCGGCGGCCCGCCGGTCGTGCAGGCGCTGCTGCACGCCTCCGAGGCGAGGGCGCACGGCGTGCTCGGCGAGGTGCGGGCGTGCACGGCGGCGCTCGTGCGGGCCGAGCGCGCCCTGGAGGCGGCCCGGCCCGGGGACGAGGTGCCGTACTGGGCGAAGTTCTTCGACGAGGCTCAGCTCGCCGACGAGTTCGGGCACTGCCACCGGGATCTGCAGCAGTTCCGGGCCTCCGCCCAGCACGCCGAACGCTCACTCCAGCTCCGCGCGACCTCCCACGCCCGCAGCCGGCTCTTCTGCCGCGTGGTCCTCGCCACGGCCCGCCTCGGCCTCGGCGAACTCGACCAGGCGTGCGCCCTGGCCGCGGAGGCCGCCGGCCAGGCCGCGGAGATGCGGAGCGTTCGCGCTGTGGAGTACGTGCGGGACTTCGAGCGCCGGCTCGAGCCTTATCGGGACGCGGCACCGGTGCGGGGGTACCGGGAGAAGGTGGCGGCGTTGGGGTAGCCGGTTGCCGGTCGCCGTCGGGGCTTGCGGTTGTCCGTCCGCCTACGCCGCCCTGGGCAGAGTAGGCGCCGGATCCGCGCGGTTCAGCGAACCCGCCGCGCCCAGGTCGGCCAGGATCGCCGCCGACGCGCGGTGGGCCGAGTGCAGGGCGCCCTGGAGCGTGCTGGTGTCGCGGTGGTCGCCGCAGACGTACAGGCCGGCGAGCAGCCGTACCGGGCGGCGCAGGTCGTGGGGTGGGCGCATCGCCGGGACCGCCTCCGGGGTGTGGTGCACCGCCAGCGTCTCCCAGCGGCGCGTCGAGGTGCCGTGGAGACGGGAGAGGTGGATGCGGACGGCGGTGTCGACCCCTTCCGGCGGTGTGCCGAGCACGGTCGAGGAGATCAGCACCCGGCCGGCCGGCGCCCGGCTCGGGTCCACGGCGCTGAGCACCGCCGTGTGCGCCACCGGCCCGCCGCGGTCGGCGTCCAGCAGCAGCGAGGTGCCGGTGGCGAGGACCGCCGCCGGGTCGTCGGTGGTGTGGTGGACCACGGTCACCGGGTGGAAGTCCGGCACCCTCAGGCCCGGCAGCAGCTCCGCCGCCGCCCGCGCGTCGGTCGCCAGCAGCACCGCCCGGCAGCGGATCTCGCCGTGCTCGGCGGTGGCCACCGAGGTCGTGGACACCGAGGTGACCCGCACCCCGGTGTGCACGATGCCCGGCGGCAGCGCCCGCGCCAGCAGCTCCGGCAGCATCTCCGCGCCGCCCTCCGGCACACACAGCCGGCCGCTCGCGAAGGCGCGCAGCGCGAGGTCGGCGCACCGGCTCGAGGTGGTCAGCTCCGGGTCGCACAGCAGGGTGGCGAGCAGCGGGCGCAGAAAGCTGTCGATCGTGCGCGGCGGCAACCCGCGCTGGGCGAGGGCCTGGCGGGCGGGCATCTCCGGGCGGGCCAGGATGCGCTCGACCGGGGTGGCGGCGATCCGCCCCAGCGCGGCGCCGAGCCGGGCCTGGTCGACCGCGCCGCCCACCGGTGCGCCGGCCCGGCCGGGGCCGGTCGCCGGTCCCCTGGGGGCGCTGGCGAGAGCGCGCACCACATGGAGTGCGCCCCTTGCGCCCCGTGTGCTCCCCACGGCCGCCGGTGCGCCCGCGCGCTGGGTGCGTCCGTCGCGGTGCAGCAGGACGCCCGGCGCGAAGGTGCGCAGGACCAGGGAGTCCAGGCCCGGGGTCGTGCGGAGTTCGGGGTAGGACGTGGACATCAGCTGTCCGATGCGGTCGAGCCGGAAGCCGTCGACCTTCTCCGTCGACATGCGGCCGCCGACGTAAGGGGCGGCCTCGAGGACTGCGGTCGAGATTCCTGCGCTGGTCAGCCGATGAGCCGCCGAGAGTCCGGCGATTCCGGCTCCCACGATGACGACGTCCACCTGGTACGCGGGCTCAAGCACGAGGCCCCTCCTGTGGTTGCGCGGCCGGTGGAGACGTCATGCCCCCAACTGGCTCCGGGAATACCCGAGTTCGCCTCGAGGTTAGGTCCGTGATCGGTCACGAACAGTCGCGCATCAACAGGGCACGGTCGCATAGAGGTCGCATGCGGTCACATCCGTTCGCCGGTGTTGCAGACGCCGGTTCACCCCGCGGAGCGGATCGCCTCCTCGATCCCCGGGAACGCGAACCGGAACCCCGACTCCAACAGCCGCCTCGGCAGCACCCGTTGGCTGCCCAGCACGTCCCCCGCCATGTCGCCCAGCACCGCCCGCAGCACCGGCGCCGGGACCGCGAAGGGGGCGGGGCGGTGCAGCACGCGGGCCATCGCCGCCGTGATCTCACGGTTCGTCAGCGGCCGCGGGGCCGTCAGGTTGAACGGCCCGGAGAGCGTGTCGTCGTCGATGAGATGCCGGATCGCGGCGACCTCGTCGTGCAGCGCGATGTACGACCAGTACTGCCGACCGTCGCCCAGCCTCCCCCCGAGCCCCGCCCGGAACAGCGGGAACAGCCGCCCCCAGGCCCCGCCGCCGCGTGCCACCACCAGGCCCGTGCGCGCGAACACCGTCCGCACGCCCGCCTCCTGCGCGGGCGCCGCCGCCTCCTCCCACTCCACGCACAGCGAGGGCAGGAAACCGTCGCCCGGCGGGGCGTCCTCGTCCACCGCCCGGTCGCCGGTGTCGCCGTAGAAGCCGATCGCGCTGCCGCTGACGAAGACCCGCGGCGGCTCGGGCAGCGCGGCCACCGCCTCCGCCAGCGCGGCCGTGCCCAGCACCCGGCTGTCCCGCAGCAGCCGCTTGTACGACGGCGTCCAGCGCCGGTCGCCGATGCCCGCCCCGGCCAGATTGACCACCGCGGCACAGCCGGTCAGCCCGGCCGCGTCCACGTACTGCCCCTCGGGGTCCCAGCAGACCTCGTACGGGCCCGCTGCCGCCCGGCGTACCAGTCGTACCACCTCGTGCCCGTCCGCGGTCAGGGACCGCACCAGGGCGCTGCCGATGAGCCCGGACGCGCCGGCCACCGCGATGCGCATACGTTCCATGGCCCCAGCATGCCCGCGCGAAAACCCCGTGAGGTGCTCCGGCGGCCCGCCGTACCGTGATCGTCATGCCGGAGCCGTACATACGCATCGCCGTGCCCGCCGACGAAGAACGACTGGCCGCCCTCGACCGGGCCACCTGGTCCACCCTGCACGCCGTCTCGCCCCCGCCGGAGGGCCCGTTCTTCGACGAGCGCCACCTTCCGGAGGACCACCTGGTCGCCGTGGCCGACGGGCGGGTCGCCGGCTATGTCCGCATCGCCCGCCCCACCCCGCTGGCCTCCAACGCGCACGTCCTGCAGATCCAGGGCCTCGCCGTCGCCGAGGAGGCGCGCGGGCGGGGCCTCGGGCGCGCGCTCATCCGGGGCGCCGTCGAGGAGGCGCGCGGGCGCGGGGCGCGACGGCTGAGCCTGCGCGTGCTCGGGCACAACGCCCCGGCCCGCGCGCTGTACGAGTCCGAGGGGTTCGCCGTCGAGGGAGTGCAGCCGGAGGAGTTCCTCCTCGACGGCGCCTACGTCGACGACGTACTCATGGGCCGGCGCGTCTGACCGCCGGGAGCCGGCCGGCCGGAGCCCGGGAGCCGGCCTAGGAGCTGACCAGCTGGCCGGTGTCCACCGGCGCCGTCGTCGTCGCGGCGCGCTGGGCGTCGCCCGTCACCTCGGCCGCCGTCAGCGCGTACCCCGTCTCGGCGTCCGAGGTGGAGCGCGCGAAGACCACCCCGAACACCTTGCCCGTCGTGGTCAGCAGCGGGCCGCCGGAGTTGCCCGGCCGGACCGTGGAGCGGATCGAGTAGATGTCCCGGGTGACCGCGGCGTCGTTGTAGATGTTCTGCCCGGTCGCCCGCACCCGGCTCGCCACCGTCGCCGCCTGCAGGTCCAGCCCGCCGTCCTGCGGATAGCCCGCGACCACCGCCGAGTCACCGCGCGTCGCGCTGGTGTCGAACCGCAGCACCGGGGCGTGCAGCCCGGGCACATACAGCACCGCCACGTCCCGGTCGGGGTCGAAGAGCACCACCCGGGCCAGGTACGACCGCCCCACGCCGCCGACCCGCACGCTCGGGTGGTCGATGCCCGCCACCACGTGCGCGTTGGTCATCACATGCCCCGCGGCGTAGACGAAACCGCTGCCCTCGCGCCCCTCGTTGCCCGAGGCGCCCTCGATCTTCACCGTGCTCAGCTTGGCGGCGCTCGTCGCGGCCGGGGTGACGCTGTCCCCGGAGGGCCGGGCCACCCTTGCCGTCGACTCGTTCTCGAACGGGTTGAAGACCTGCGGGAAGCCCGCCTCGGTCAGCGCCGACGTGGCCCGCGAGAACCACGCGGGCGTGGTGTCCGGCATCGCGTCCTGCACCGCGCCCAGCAGCGTCGAGTTCCGTATCGCCGCGTTCAGCGTCTGGGACGGGGCCGCGCCCAGCACGCTCGCCGCCACCCAGGCCACGATCAGCACCGCCACCGAGTTCGCCGCCGCGCCCCCCAGCCCGTCCAGCACCCGCAGCGGGCCCCGGTCCAGCTCCCCGCGCAGCCGCAGCGCCAGCCGGCCGGCGAGCTCGTGCCCCACCACCGCGGGCACCAGCACGGTCACCACCGCGAGGGTCGTCGCCTGCGCCGTACCGCGCTCCACCAGGCCGGTCACCCAGGGCAGCACCCACACGCCGACGACGGCACCGCCGACGAACCCGGCCAGCGAGACGCAGCCGGCCACCAGCCCGCGCCGGTAACCGGACGCCGCGTAGACGAGGATCACCAGCACGAGCACCAGGTCGAGCAGGTCCACGGAGCCGCCTTTCTCTCGGACCCCTCAGTACGGACGGGACGGGTCCGGTGATCAGTCACCCACTCACGGGCACGGCCACCGGGCGGCGAACCGGCCTCGTATGTGTGTACCCCCGGAAACGTCCCGGACCGGGATGATGGTTCCGCCAGGTGGCAGAGTGCACATCGCGGGCACGGCCCGGCCGCCCGAGAGTGGGCTCATGCACGCCGTCCGAAAAAGACTGGAGACGCTCGGCAGGCGCAAGCCGCTGGGCAGGCCGGGGACACCGGGGCCGAAGCTGCCGGTGACTCCGCAGCCGGGGGATACACCCGTTATGCAGGGTATGCCGGAGTTGGCCGGGGCGCCGGGGGGAGCCGGGACGCCGGAGTCCTCCGGGGCGCGGCAGACGTCCGCGACCCCGGGGCGCACGGGACTGCTGGAACTCCTGAGACAACAGCTGAGGCTCCTGATATCCATGAGACGCCTGAGATCCATGAGACAGACGAGACGCCTGAGACGCCGGGGACCCGGGTTCCCGCCGACGCCGAGCACGCGGACGCCGGACCCGGGACAGACGCCCGGGACCTCGCGGACGCGGGAGGCGGGAAGGACACCCGAGGCATCCGAAGGGCCGGCGACACCCGCGATGGCGGGAATGCCGAAGCCGCCGGACACGCCCGGCCCGCTGGAGACACCGGAGCCGGCCGACACGCCGGAGCCGGGGCGCCGGGGAGCCCGGCGGATACCCGGCGCCCTGCTGATGCTGCTCGGCTGTCTGCCCGGGCTGGTGGCCGTCCTCGTGCTCGCCCTGGGCGGCGGTGGTGTCGAGCGCCCCGCCGCGGCGGACCTCGACCGCCTCGACCGGCCCGGCCCGGCCCGCGCCCCGGTCACCCACCGCGCCCCCCGGCCGCGCATCGTGCCCCGCTCCGTCTGGCTGGGCGCCGCCGGGCGCGTCCAGCCGCCGCCGCGCTACGACGACAAGGTGGTCGCCGTCTTCCTGCACCACACCGACTCGCCGGGCGACTACAACTGCGCCGACGCGCCGGAGATCATCCGCCGCCTCTACGCCGGCCAGACCGGCGTCCGGAACTGGGACGACATCGGCTACAACTTCATCGTCGACCGCTGCGGCACCATCTACGAAGGCCGCGCCGGAGGCACCGACCGGGCCGTCACCGGCGCCCACACCCAGGGCTTCAACCACCGCACCGCCGGCATCGCCGCCCTCGGCACCTTCACCGCCGGCGTCCCCGTGCCCCGGGCCATGACCGACGCGATCGCCGCCCTGGCCGCCTGGAAACTCGGCCTCGCCGGCATCGACCCGCGCGCGAGCGTCCGCCTGGTCTCCAGCAACAGCCTCAGCCGCTACAAGGCCGGCACCACCGCCACCCTGCCCGCCCTGGCCGGACACGAGGCCGGATTCATGACCAGCTGCCCCGGCGCCGCCCTCAGCGCCCGCCTTCCCGCGATCAGGGAGAAGGCCGCGCGCCTGCAGGGCCGGACCGCCACGGCGCGGCTCACAGCCATCCCTTAGGCACCACGCAGCCCGCTCCGAGCCCCGCGCCCTACGGTCGTGCCCATCACCAGCCGACTGGAGGTGGGCATCATGAACAGCAGTCGTGTCCATGCGAAGTCCACGGCCGAGAGCACCGCCGGGAGCACGGCCGGGACCACGGAGCGGGCGAGGGGGACCTGGACCGCGCGCGGCCCCTGGGCGGTGCTCTGCGCGGTCGCGACCGTCGTCCTCGGCCCGGCCGCGGCCACCGCGTCCGCCCTCGACCAGGCCAACGCCGCGCCGCTGCACCACGCGGTGCGGGCCGACCAGGCCCAGGCCCACCTGCAAGCCGACAGCACCCGCAGGCGCACGGCCGGCTGAGCCGGGGCGGGCTACTGCCGGAAGCGGTCCCACAGCCGGGGGAAGCGGGCGGCGAGCGCCCGCTCGTTCTCGAAGTCCACCGGCGAGCCCTCCGGTTCGGCGGGCGCCGGGGCGATGCCCAGGTCGGGCGCGACGGTGCCGGTCAGCTGCTCATAGGCCTCGTCCGCCGCGTAGCCCAGTTCCTCGCCGTCGCCGTCGATCTCCTCGTCGAACTCCTCCAGCAGCTCCGCCAGCGAGTCGGGATCGTGCAGGGCGCCCTCGTAGACCTCCCGGCCCTGGCCGATCAGCCAGCAGCGGAAGAAGTCGAACGCGTCGTCGCTGGCCCCGTCCAGCAGCACCCAGGCCGCGCCCCACAGGTCCCAGCGATAGGAGCGGTTGTAACGCGCCTCGAAGTGACGGGCGAAGTCCAGAATCAGCTCGGGATCCAGCTGGAGCAGCCGGTCCACGAGCACGTCGGCCTGTTCCTCGGGGTCACCCTCCGCGGCCTCGCGGGCGGCGTCGATCAGCTCCCAGAACTCCGTCTCGTCCATCACGCCACCAGCATCGGGCCTCCACCGGTGGGGCGCACGCGGAGTACGCCGGAGTGCGGCGGATCGTTATCCGGCGTCCGATCCGGCGTTCGTACGGCCCCGGGGGCGCGGACCGCCGTACAGCGCGGCCAGTCGTGCCGCGTCCCGGGCGAACCGCTCCCGCAGGCCCTCCGGGGCCAGCACCTCCGCCTCCGCACCGAGCGCCGTCAGCTGTGTGTGCGCCACCTCCTCGGACTCCACCGGCAGCGTCACCGTGACCCAGCCGGCCCCGTCCGGCTCGGGCGGCCCGCTCATCGCCTCGCGCGCCGCCGGCGGATCGACGGCGTACCGCAGCATCCGCACCCCCTCCGGGGACAGCCGTACGACGACCTCGGCGCGCAGGATCGAGCGCGCGAACCGCTCGGCCTGCTCGGCCCAGTGGCCGGGCAGATCGAAGTCCGGATCACGGGAGAAGCGTTCCTGCAGGGGTTTCACGGCGCCGAACCGGTCGATCCGGTAGGTCCGGAAGGAGCCGGCGTCGGCGACCCGCGCGCACAGGTACCAGACGCCCGCCTTGAGCACGAGCCCGTACGGCTCCAGCACCCGCTCCACCTCGCTCTCCCCGCGCCGGTAGCGGGCGATGACGCGGCGGTCGTCCCACACCGCCTGCGCGACCGCCGGCAGCAGCGCGGGCGTCTCCGGCTCCCGGAACCAGGCCGGCGCGTCCAGATGGAACCGCTGGGCGGCGCTGTCCGGGGCGTCCCGCAGTGAGGGCAGCAGCGCCGCGGACACCTTCAGCCGGGCCGCGGAAGCGGCGTCCTCCAGCCCCATCTCCCGCAGCGCCCCCGGCACCCCGCTCAGGAACAGCGCCTCCGCCTCGCTCCTGGCCAGCCCCGTCAGCCGCGTCCGGTATCCGCCGACCAGCCGGTAGCCGCCGGCCCGGCCCCGGTCCGCGTACACCGGCACGCCCGCCTCCGACAGCGCCTGCGCGTCCCGGGTGACCGTCCGCTCCGACACCTCCAGCTCCCGGGCGAGTTCGGCGGCGGTCATGGACGGCCGGGACTGCAGCAGGAGCACCATCTTGATGAGCCGGGCCGCACGCATGGCGCCAGCCTGCCACGAAGCCCGCCGGCCCGGCGGTGGACTCCTACGCTGGAGGCAGGCCGCCGCGGCGGGCCGGGAAGGTCACCCTCCTCCGCCCGCCGCGACGGCGCACACCGGCCGACTTACAGCCCGTACTTCTCCCGGGCCTCCTTGACCGCCGTGGCCTTCACCTCGCCGCGCCTGGCGAGCTGGGCCAGGGCCGCGACGACGATCGACTCGGCGTCGACGCCGAAGTGGCGGCGGGCGGCCTCACGGGTGTCCGACAGACCGAAGCCGTCGGCGCCCAGCGAGGACCAGTCCTGCTCGACCCACTGCGCGATCTGGTCCGGGACCTGGCGCATGTAGTCGGAGACGGCCAGCACCGGGCCCTCGGCGCCCTGCAGCGCCTGGCGGACGTACGGCATCCGCTCCTCGCCGCGCAGGAGGGCGGCGTCCGCCTCCATCGCGTCGCGGCGCAGCTCGGACCAGGAGGTCGCCGACCAGACGTCGGCCGCGACACCCCACTCCTCGGCGAGCAGCTTCTGGGCCTGAAGGGTCCAGTGGATCGCCGTACCGGAGCCCAGCAGCTGGATGCGCGGGGCGTTGGCGGCCGGGGACAGGCCCGCCGACTCCGCCGTGTTGAAGCGGTACAGGCCCTTGACGATGCCCTCGTCGATGCCGAGGCCGGCCGGCTTGGCGGGCTGCGGCAGCGGCTCGTTGTAGACCGTCAGGTAGTAGAAGACGTTCTGGTCCTCGCCCGGCTTGGCCTCGCCGTACATCCGGCGCAGACCCTCACGGACGATCACCGCGATCTCGTAGGCGAACGCGGGGTCGTACGTCAGCGCGGCCGGGTTGGTCGCGGCGATGACCGGGGAGTGGCCGTCGGCGTGCTGCAGGCCCTCGCCCGTCAGGGTCGTACGGCCGGCGGTCGCGCCGACGAGGAAGCCGCGGCCGAGCTGGTCGCCGAGCTGCCACATCTGGTCGGCGGTGCGCTGCCAGCCGAACATCGAGTAGAAGATGTAGAAGGGGATCATCGCCTCGCCGTGCGTCGCGTACGCGGTGGACGCGGCGATGAAGTCGGCCATCGAACCGGCCTCGGTGATCCCCTCGTTGAGGATCTGGCCGTTCTTGGCCTCCTTGTAGTACATCAGCTGGTCGCGGTCGACCGGCTCGTACGTCTGGCCCTTGGGGGAGTAGATGCCCAGGGACGGGAACAGGCTCTCCATGCCGAAGGTGCGCGCCTCGTCGGGGACGATCGGCACCCAGCGCCTGCCCGTCTCCTTGTCGCGGACCAGGTCCTTGACCAGGCGGACGAAGGCCATGGTGGTGGCCACGTTCTGCGAGCCGGAGCCCTTGTCGAAGGAGGCGAAGGCCTTCTCGGCCGGGGCGGGCAGCGGGGCCAGCGCGTGCGTGCGGCGGGCCGGGGCCGGGCCGCCGAGGGCCGCGCGGCGCTCCTGGAGGTAGCGGACCTCGGGGGAGTCGGCGCCCGGGTGGCCGTAGGGCACCTGGCCGTCGGTGAAGTCGCTGTCCTTGATCGGCAGGCCGAGCAGGTCGCGCATGGTCTTGAACTCGTCCACCGTCAGCTTCTTCATCTGGTGGTTGGCGTTCTTCGACGCGAAGCCCTCGCCCAGGGTGTGGCCCTTGACCGTCTGGGCCAGGATCACGGTCGGCGCGCCCTTGTGCTCGACGGCGGCCCTGTACGCGGCGTAGACCTTGCGGGCCTCGTGACCGCCGCGCGAGAGGTGGAAGCACTCGAGGATCTTGTCGTCGCTCAGCAGCTTCGCCATCTCCGCCAGCGCCGGGTCCTTGCCGAAGAAGTCGGCGCGGATGTAGGCGGCGTCGCGGGTCTGGTACGTCTGGATCTGCGCGTCCGGTACCTCGCGCAGGCGGCGTACCAGCGCGCCGGTGGTGTCGAGGGCGAACAGCTCGTCCCAGGCGGTGCCCCACAGGGTCTTGACGACGTTCCAGCCGGCGCCGCGGAACTGGGCCTCCAGCTCCTGCACGATCTTGAAGTTGGCGCGGACCGGGCCGTCGAGGCGCTGCAGGTTGCAGTTGATGACGAAGGTGAGGTTGTCCAGCTCCTCACGGGCGGCGAGCGCGAGAGCCGCGGTCGACTCGGGCTCGTCCATCTCACCGTCGCCCAGGAAGGCCCAGACGTGGGAGGCGGAGACGTCCTTGATGCCGCGGTTGGTGAGGTAGCGGTTGAAGCGCGCCTGATAGATCGCGGAGAGCGGGCCGAGGCCCATCGACACCGTCGGGAACTCCCACAGCCAGGGCAGGCGGCGCGGGTGCGGGTACGACGGCAGGCCGTTGCCGCCGGCCTCCTGGCGGAAGTTGTCCAGGTGCGCCTCGTTCAGGCGGCCGTCGAGGAAGGCGCGGGCGTAGATGCCGGGGGAGGCGTGGCCCTGGATGTACAGCTGGTCGCCGGAGCCGTCGCCCTCCTTGCCCTTGAAGAAGTGGTTGAAGCCGGTCTCGTACAGCCAGGCGGCGGAGGCGAAGGTGGCGATGTGCCCGCCGACGCCGTACTTGCTGCCGCGGGTCACCATCGCGGCCGCGTTCCAGCGGTTCCACGCGGTGATCCGGGCCTCCATCTCCGGGTCGCCGGGCAGGCCCGGCTCGGCGGAGGTGGGGATGGTGTTGACGTAGTCCGTCTCGAGGAGCTTCGGCAGCGCGATGCCGCCCGCCTCGGCGCGCTCCAGCGTGCGCCGCATCAGGTACGCGGCGCGGTGCGGCCCGGCCTCCCTGGCGACGGCGTCGAGGGAGGCCTGCCATTCGGCGGTCTCCTCCGGGTCGCGGTCGGGGAGCTGGTCGAGCGCGCTCGGCTGGATGGCGTTGGGGTCGGTCATGTCGCCGCCTTCCTCAGTCGAAGGGGGTTCCCTCATCGGTAAGGGTTCGGGGGTGCCCTAGGTCTTTGGCAGGACAGGGCTAGGACTTCGGTGGAAGTCCGTCGGCGACTGTAACTCGCTGATCGATGATCGATCAAAGGGTTGAGGTCGAAAACCTCTTGATTTGGAGAAAGTCGGCACGCGGTGCCTTCGCCTATGGCACCCGGTGACGCTGAATCGCCTTGTTTTCGCAGGTGGGGCGGCGTCTGAGCGGGGGCCCGCTCGACTGAATCAAGCGCGGGGCGCGCAGCCCAGCACGTGCGCCTTCACGATCTCCGCGATGCGCGGATCCCGGCGCTTGAAGGCGGCCACCAGTTCCTCGTGCTCCTCCGCGTACGACTGCTGGACCGTGCCCAGCCAGCGGATGGACAGCGCCGTGAAGACCTCGATGCCCAGGCCCTCCCAGGTGTGCAGCAGAACCGAGTTGTGCGCGGCGCGCACCAGCTCGCGGTGGAAGCCGACCGTGTGGCGGACCTGGGCGGTGCCGTCGGCGTCGCGGTCGGCCTCGTACAGGGCCAGGACATGCGGCTCCAGGGCCGAGCAGTCCTCGGCGAGGCGGTCGGCCGCCAGCTCCGCCGCGATGGCCTCCAGGCCGGCCCGGACGGGGTAGCTCTCCTCCAGGTCGGCCGCGGACAGGTTCCGCACGCGGACGCCCTTGTTCGGCGCGGACTCGATCAGACGGAGGGTCTCCAGCTCGCGCAGTGCCTCACGCACCGGTGTCTGGCTGACCTCCAGCTCGGTGGCGATCCGCCGCTCCACGATCCGCTCACCCGGCTGCCAGCGCCCGCTGACGATCCCCTCCACGATGTGCTCGCGGATCTGTTCGCGCAGCGAGTGGACGACGGGCGCGGTCATTGAGGGCTCCTTCGGGAGGGCTGACGTTTAGACAATACGGTGGGTTCGCTCCGTGGGTAGGGCACGTGGGCGTGCTTTGGTGCAGGTGAGACGAGGCGCACACGGTGAGCGGGGTGCATGAGGGCTCGGTGCGCCGTGCCGTCGGGCTGGTGCGGGTGGTCCGGTGGCGCCCAGGAGACGGCGCGCCGTCCGCCGATCCCGCACCTGTCGCCGGGACCCGCCCCTCCTCGACGCTGCGGCCGGCGATCTCCGAGGAGTCCGCGTCCCAGCCGGTGCCGGGCCACTTGATGTCGTCGACCGGGCCGTACGCGGGCGCCTTGTCCACGACGACCGGGGGCGCCTTCGGGGACGTCAGGGGCCCTTGCAACGTGCGCGGCCCGCCAGTCGGCCTCGGCGTACTTGTGGGTTGTGTCCGTCGGGCCGACGGCAGCCAGTACGCCGTCGGCGTCGCCGGGCTGGGCATGGAGGCCGGGGCCCCGGACCGGCTCGCCGTGAGCGGCCGGCTCGCGCTGGTGGCGGCCGCACCTCTCCCCGCGTGGCCCCGCTCGTAACGAGCAGCGCCCCCGCCCGGAGAAGGACTCCGGGCGGGGGCGCTGCCGAACCGCCGTGGGGCTCCCGAGCCTTACAGGCCGAGCTCGACCTCGAACTCGCCCGCCTCGAGGATCGCCTTGACCGCCGTCAGGTAACGGGCCGCGTCGGCGCCGTCGACCAGGCGGTGGTCGTAGGAGAGCGTCAGGTAGGTCATGTCGCGGACGCCGATGACCGTGCCCTCCTCGGTCTCGATGACGGCCGGACGCTTGACCGTGGCACCGATGCCGAGGATCGCGACCTGGCCCGGCGGCACGATGATCGTGTCGAACAGCGCTCCGCGCGAACCGGTGTTGGAGATGGTGAAGGTCGCGCCGGACAGCTCGTCCGGGGTGATCTTGTTGGCGCGGACCTTGCCGGCCAGCTCCGCCGTGGCCTTGGCGATGCCCGCGATGTTGAGGTCGCCGGCGTGCTTGATGACCGGGGTCATCAGGCCCTTCTCGGAGTCCACCGCGATACCGATGCTCTCGGAGTCGAAGTAGGTGATCGTGCCCTCGGACTCGTTGATCCTGGCGTTGATGACCGGGTGGGCCTTCAGCGCCTGGGCCGCCGCCTTCACGAAGAACGGCATCGGGGAGAGCTTGACGCCCTCGCGCGCGGCGAAGGAGTCCTTGGCCTGGGCGCGCAGCCGCATCAGGCGGGTGACGTCGACCTCGACGACCGACGACAGCTGGGCCTGCTCGTGCAGCGCCTTGACCATGTTGTCGCCGATGACCTTGCGGATGCGCGGCATCTTGACGGTCTGGCCGCGCAGCGGGGAGACCTCCAGCGCCGGGGCCTTCTTCGCGGCGGCGGCGGCCGGAGCGGCGGCGGCCGGAGCCGGAGCGGCCGCGGCGGCCTTCGCGGCCTCGGCGGCGGCGATGACGTCCTGCTTGCGGATGCGGCCACCGACGCCGGTGCCCTTGACGGTGGCCAGGTCGACGCCGTTCTCGGCGGCGAGCTTGCGCACCAGCGGGGTCACGTACGCGCCCTCGTCCGTCGCCTGGGTGGCGGTCGGGGAGGTCGGCGCGGTGGCCGGGGTCAGCGGAGACGGGGCGGGCGCCGGTGCGGCCGGGGCAGCGGCGGCGGGCGCCGGAGCCGGGGCGGCGGGGGCCGGGGCGGGCGCGGCCGGGGCAGCCGGAGCCGCGGGGGCGGCCGGAGCCGGAGCCGGGGCAGCGGCGGCGGGCGCCGGGGCGGCAGGGGCCGGAGCGGCGGCCGGGGCGGCACCCGGGGCGCCGATGACGGCGAGCTTGGCGCCGACCTCGGCGGTCTCGTCCTCGTTCACCACGATCTCCAGCAGCACGCCCGAGGCGGGCGCCGGGATCTCGGTGTCGACCTTGTCCGTGGAGACCTCGAGCAGCGGCTCGTCGGCCTCGACGGTGTCACCGACCGACTTCAGCCAGCGGGTGACGGTGCCCTCGGTGACCGACTCACCGAGCGCGGGCAGGACCACGTCCGTGCCCTGGGCGCCACCGGCCGGGGCGGCCGGGGCGGCGGCGGGGGCCGGGGCGGCCGGAGCCGCGGGGGCCTCGGCGGCCGGGGCCGGAGCGGCGGGGGCGGCGGCCGGGGCCGGAGCCTCGGCAGCGGCGGGGGCCGGGGCGGCCGCGGGGGCGCCGGTGCCGTCGTCGATGACGGCCAGCTCGGCGCCGACCTCGACCGTCTCGTCCTCGGCGACCTTGATGGAGGCCAGCACGCCGGCGGCCGGCGAGGGGATCTCGGTGTCGACCTTGTCGGTCGAGACCTCGAGCAGCGGCTCGTCGGCCTCGACGCGTTCTCCCTCGGCCTTCAGCCAGCGGGTGACAGTGCCCTCGGTGACGCTCTCACCGAGCGCCGGAAGGGTTACGGAAACCGCCATGGTTTCGGTTGCTCCTAACGAATTGCGGAAGTCTGTGTCGTCGCGCCCGTTGACCGAAGGCTCAGTCGTGGGAGTGCAGCGGCTTGCCGGCGAGCGCCAGGTGCGCTTCGCCCATCGCCTCGTTCTGCGTCGGGTGGGCGTGGATGAGCTGGGCGACCTCGGCCGGCAGCGCCTCCCAGTTGTAGATCAGCTGGGCCTCGCCGACCTGCTCACCCATGCGGTCACCGACCATGTGGACGCCGACCACGGCACCGTCCTTCACCTGGACGAGCTTGATCTCGCCCGCGGTGTTGAGGATCTTGCTCTTTCCGTTGCCCGCCAGGTTGTACTTCAGGGCGACGACCTTGTCCGCGCCGTAGATCTCCTTGGCCTTGGCCTCGGTGATGCCGACGGAGGCGACCTCCGGGTGGCAGTACGTCACCCGCGGGACACCGTCGTAGTCGATCGGAACGACCTTCAGACCGGCCAGACGCTCCGCCACCAGGATGCCCTCGGCGAAGCCGACGTGCGCGAGCTGGAGCGTCGGGACGAGGTCACCGACGGCGGAGATGGTCGGGACGTTGGTCCGCATGTACTCGTCGACGAGGACGTAACCGCGGTCCATGGCGACCCCGGCCTCCTCGTAGCCCAGGCCCTGCGAGACCGGGCCGCGGCCGACGGCGACGAGGAGGACCTCGGCCTCGAACTCCTTGCCGTCCGCCAGGGTGACCTTCACGCCGTCCTGGGTGTACTCGGCCTTCTGGAAGAAGGTGCCGAGGTTGAACTTGATGCCGCGCTTGCGGAACGCGCGCTCGAGAAGCTTCGAGGAGTTCTCGTCCTCGACCGGGACGAGGTGCTTCAGGCCCTCGATGACCGTGACGTCGGCACCGAAGGACTTCCACGCCGAGGCGAACTCGACGCCGATGACACCGCCGCCCAGGATGATCGCGGACTGCGGCACGCGGTCCAGGACGAGGGCGTGGTCGGAGGAGATGATCCGGTTGCCGTCGATCTCCAGGCCCGGCAGCGACTTCGGCACGGAGCCGGTCGCCAGCAGGACGTGGCGGCCCTGGATGCGCCGGCCGTTCACGTCGACGGAGGTGGGGGAGGACAGCCGGCCCTCACCCTCGATGTAGGTCACCTTGCGGGACGCGATCAGACCCTGCAGGCCCTTGTACAGGCCGGCGATGACGCCGTCCTTGTACTTGTGGACGGCCGCGACGTCGATGCCCTCGAAGGTGGCCCTGACGCCGAACTGCTCGCTCTCGCGGGCCTGGTCGGCGATCTCGCCCGCGTGCAGCAGGGCTTTGGTGGGGATGCAACCCCGGTGCAGGCAGGTGCCGCCGACCTTGTCCTTCTCGATCAGGGCGACGTCCAGGCCCAGCTGCGCCCCGCGCAGGGCCGCGGCGTAACCACCGCTACCACCGCCGAGGATCACTAGGTCGAAAACGGTGCTGGCGTCGTTCGCCACGTCACGTCCTCCATGCATGTGCGCCTTGCGCCGATCTCCTGTGACCGGCGGGCGGCTGGTGTCCGGCCGCTTGATGCTTCGGCCCTTCGGTGGGGGCCCTGTCCTGCCGGGCTCCATCTTTGCACTTGTTCGAGGCGGACGAGACGCCGGGCCTGAGTGTGAGACACCCCACTGAAGCGTCCCGAAGGGGCGCGGGGAACCGTGTGAACAACCCCGTGCCCCCTCAAGCCGCCGTGCGACCGGGCGGAACCGAGCGCTCAGGCGAGCATCAGCCCAGGTCACCCGCGGCCGTCAGCTCGGCGAGGCGCACCAGCGTCCGGACAGCGGAACCGGTACCACCCTTCGGCGTGTAACCGAACGGACCGCCCTCGTTGAACGCCGGGCCGGCGATGTCGAGGTGCGCCCAGGTGATCCCCTCGCCCACGAACTCGCGCAGGAACAGACCGGCGACCAGCCCGCCGCCCATCCGCTCGCCCATGTTCGCGAGGTCGGCGACCTGGGACTCCATGCCCTTGCGCAGGTGCTCCGGCAGCGGCATCGGCCAGGCCGGCTCGCCGACCTCCTCCGCCGCCTCGTGCACCGCGGAGCGGAACGCGTCGTCGTTCGCCATGACACCGAACGTCCGGCTGCCGAGCGCCAGCATCATCGCGCCGGTGAGGGTCGCGACGTCCACGATCGCGTCCGGGTTCTCCTGCGAGGCCGCCCACAGCGCGTCGGCGAGCACCAGCCGGCCCTCGGCGTCGGTGTTGAGGACCTCCACGGTCTTGCCGCTGTACATGCGGAGCACGTCACCCGGGCGCACGGCGGAGCCGGACGGCATGTTCTCGGCCAGCGCCAGCCAGCCGGTGACGTTGACCTCCAGGCCGAGGCGCGCGGCGGCGACGACGGCGGCGAACACGGCGGCGGCACCGCTCATGTCGCACTTCATCGTCTCGTTGTGCCCGGCCGGCTTCAGCGAGATGCCGCCCGAGTCGTAGGTGATGCCCTTGCCGACGAAGGCCAGGTGCTTCTCCGCCTTCGGGTGGGTGTACGACAGCTTCACCAGGCGCGGGGCGGCCGAGGAGCCGCCGCCGACGCCGAGGATGCCGCCGTAGCCGCCCTTGGCCAGGGCCTTGTCGTCGAGCACCTGCACCTTGAGGCCGTGCTCCTTGGCCGCGGCCTGCGCTTCGGCGGCGAACGCCGCCGGGTTGAGGTCGTTCGGCGGCATGTTGATCAGGTCGCGGGCGCGGTTCAGCTCCTCGGCGACGGCGACGGCACGGGCGACGGCCCCCTTGTGGGCGGCGTCGCGCGGCTTGCCGCCGAGCAGCGCGGCCTCGGCCAGCGGCGCCTTGCCGTTCTTGGCCTTCCCCCCGTTCCCGTTCCCCTTGTAGACGTCGAAGGAGTACGCACCGAGCAGGATGCCCTCGCTGATCGCGCCGACGGCGCCCGGGCCGTCGACGGGCAGCGCGAACGCGGCCTTCCTGGAGCCGGCGAGCGCGCGGGCGGCCACGCCGGCGGCCTTGCGCAGCGCCTCGGCGTCGTAGCTCGCGTCCTCGCTCTTGGCGTCCGGCTCCGTGCCCAGGCCGACCGCCACGACGATCGGCGCCTTGAAGCCGGCAGGAGCGGGCAGCTTCGTCAGCTCGCCCTCGGCACCCGCGGCGCCGAGGGTCTCCAGGACGCCGGCCAGCTTGCCGTCGTACGCCTTGTCCACGGCCTCGGCGCCCGGCGCCACGACGGGGCCCTTGGTGCCCTTGGCGACACCGATCACGATCGCGTCGGCCCGCAGGCCGGGCGCCGCAGAGGTGCTGAGAGTCAGAGCAGTCACGGTGGTGAATTCTCGCTTCCGATGTATTGCGATCCTCGATCGCCCTGTAGGGCAATCGCCAGTGCAGGGGTGGGTGGGCCCGAGAGCCGACCTTAGGCCCAGACCAGGGCACGGAGGGCAACCGGGGCCTTCACCCTGTCGGCGAACACCCGGGACGAGACTACGCGCGTGCGCCCGTTCGCTCATTCCTACGGGCGTTCACCTGTGCGTGGCGTCGTGGTCACTTCCGCCTCCCGGGCAGCGTGCGACGCGTCTGCACGGCCCTGGGAACGGGCCTCGTTCACACCGCACGGGGACGAGTGAGCTCCGGCATCGAGGAGTTCGGGCCCTGTGAGGGGCTGACGGCGGAGAAGCTCACCGGCCCAGGGAAAGCACCACGAGAGCGGTGGTCGCCGCCGTCTCCGCCAGGGCGCCGAAGACGTCACCCGTCACCCCGCCGAAGCGGTTCGTGCAGCGGCGCAGCAGGAGTTCGGCCGTGGCCAGGGACATCAGGACCGCTGCCGCCGCGCGCACGGCGTCGTACGGGCCGAGGGCCGACTGCCAGGCCGCCGAACCGATCGTGAAGGCCGCGGTGACGGCCAGCGCGCCCGGTACCGGCACGACGCCGGCGACCGCCGCCCCCAGCCCCTCCGGGCGGGCGGCCGGCACCCCGGTGCGGGCGGCCAGGGTGAGCGCGAGCCGGGCCGTGATCGCCGAGACGACGGCCGCCAGGGCGCCCCGTGCCCAGGAGTCGCCGTACAGCTGTGCCAGCACCGCGACCTGGGCCAGCACCACCAGGACCAGGGTGATGACCCCGAACGGCCCGATGTCCGACTGCTTCATGATGCGGAGCGCGTCCTCGGCGGGCTTGCCGCTGCCCAGGCCGTCGGCGGTGTCGGCGAGGCCGTCGAGGTGCAGCCCTCGGGTGAGCGCGGCCGGTACGGCGACGGAGGCGGTGGCGGCGAGCAGCGGGCCGGCGCCGAGGAGAAGCAGCAGCAGTCCGGCTCCGGCCGCGCAGCCGCCCACGACCAGACCGGCGACCGGGGCGTTCAGCATCCCGCCGCGTGCGGCCTCGCGGTCCCAGCGGTGCACCCGGACGGGCAGCACGGTGAGGGTGCCGAAGGCGAAGCGGAGGCCGTCGAGCGGTGAGGACTTGGGCACCGGCGAAGGTTACCCGGCGGTCGCGGAGCCGCTCTCCGCACCCGAGGATAAGGTGCGCATATGGGGCACTGGTGGGTACGGAACATCGTCGAACCGGGCAAGCTCCCGATGCTGCTCGCCCTCGCCGCGTTCCTGTTCACGTTCGCGGTCACCCGGGTGATCACCCGGCTGATCCGGGCCGGCAAGGGCCCGTTCAAGAACGTCAGGGCGGGCGGGCTGCACATCCACCATGCCGTCCCCGGGGTCGTCCTCACCATCGTCGGCGGGTTCGGCGCGGTCGCCAGCGACCGGCACGGCGCGGGCGGTGCCGTCGCCGCCGTGCTGTTCGGGATGGGCGTCGGCCTGGTCCTGGACGAGTTCGCGCTGATCCTCCACCTGGACGACGTCTACTGGACCGAGGAGGGCCGCAAGAGCGTCGAGATCGTCGTGCTCACCGCCGCGCTCGTCGGCTTGCTGCTCGCCGGGTTCGCCCCGTTCGGCGTCAACGACCTGTCCGCGCAGGAGCTGCAGGACCGCGGCGGTGCCCTCAGCACCATCGGCGTCAACTTCCTCTTCGCGCTCATCGCCCTGAGCAAGGGCAAGGCGCGCGTCGCGGTCTTCGGGGTGATCGTGCCGCTGGTCGCGCTGGTCGGCGCGATCCGGCTGGCCCGCCCCGGCTCCCCGTGGGCCCGCCGCTTCTACGGCCGCCGCCCCCGCGCCCGCGCCAAGGCCGCCCTGCGCGCCTACCGCCACGACCGCCGCTGGGCCCGGCGGAGCCGCGCCGTCCAGGACTGGATCGGCGGTAAGCCGGACCCGCGCCCGGTCCGGTTGCCCGAGCGTCGCTGAGCGGGGTGTGGGCGGGAGCCGGGGTCGGGTTGTCCGTGGGGCCGCGGCTTTCCCCGGCCGCCGTTTCGCGTGCCTACCGCCACGACCGGCGCCGGGTCCGGCGGAGCCGCGCCGTTCAGG
>NZ_JBSFJZ010000014.1:0-23775 GCF_053598315.1 Streptomyces sp. NPDC001153 | reverse complement strand
CGCGGCTTTCCCCGGCCGCCGTTTCGCGTGCCTACCGCCACGACCGGCGCCGGGTCCGGCGGAGCCGCGCCGTTCAGGACTGGATCGGCGGTAAGCCCGGCCCGCGTCCGGCCCGGCTGCCCGAGCGTCGCTGGACGCGCCGTACCAGACGGCCGTACGTGTGCCGCGGCCGCAGTCGCAGCCCGTAGCGGTGCCGTACCGCCACCGCGAGGCAGATCAGCCCCACGGCCATCAGCGCGGCCAGATGCTCCTTGCCCGCCAGGTTCTGCTTGACCAGCACCTCGGCGACCATCGCCAGGGTCACCGCGCCCGAGGTGACGTACGCGCCGTAGCGCCAGCTCACGAACACGGCGAGGCCCACCACCGCCGCCGACGGACCGGTGTCCACCACCTGCGCGTCCGTCCACGGCAGCCCGAACGGGGCGTGCGCGCCCTGCGAGATGCCGACGCGCGCGTACAGGGTCCCGGCGACGGTGGCGGCGTAAGCGATCACCAGGGTCCGCCACCAGCCGATACAGATCTCGGCGATCCCGAACACCAGCAGGATCTGCGCCAGCGCCCCCCACACCGGCAGGTCCAGCGCCGGCACGAAGAGGGAGAAGGGCGTGCGGAGCAGCGCCAGCCACAGGGGGTCCTCGGCCCGTACGGCGCCCACGTTCTGCACGAACTGATAGCCCCACGGCTGGTTCTGCACGTACTGCAGCAGGGCCGTCAGACAGACCGCGCCGAGCGTCATCGGCGCCGCCCGCAGGCGCCGCTCCAGCGGGGCCGCGCGTACGGTGACGTACAGCGGCCCCCACTCCTCACGGGCCCAGCGGACGAGCGCTCTCATCGGACGGTCCTCACCGGTGTGTGTCCAGGTGCCTGCGGTGCAGCCACTTCGGCAGTCCCGGCGCCTCCAGGAAGCCCTCCGCGCGGGCCGAGGCGAGGCCGATGCGCAGCAGGTCCGCGCTCTTCTCGAAGAGCAGGAACCGCGGCTCCCAGATGGGCCGGTACTTGGCGTTGGCGCGGTACAGCGACTCGATCTGCCACCAGCGGGAGAAGAAACTGAGCAGCGACCGCCACAGCCTCAGCACCGGTCCGGCACCGAGGCGCGCGCCACGTTCGAAGACCGACCTGAACATCGCGAAGTTGAGTGAGACCTGCGTGATCCCGATCTCTCCGGCCCGCCGCAGCAGTTCGATGACCATGAACTCCATCAGCCCGTTGTCCGAGTCCCGGTCACGGCGCATCAGGTCCAGGGACAGCCCGTGCGGCCCCCACGGCACGAAGGACAGCAGCGCGCGCAGCCTCCCCTCGGCGTCCGTGCACTCCAGCATCACGCACTGCCCGTCCTCGGGGTCCCCGAGCCGGCCGAGCGCCATGCTGAACCCGCGCTCGGTCGCCCCGTCCCGCCAGTCGTCCGCACACTCGACGAGATGCGCCATCTCGTCGACCGGGGCGGTCGGGATATCCGCGTGCCGCCGGATCCGCACCTCGTACCCGGCCCGCTTCACCCGGTTGTACGCCTGCCGGACCGTGCGCATCGCCCGGCCCTCCAGCGTGAATTCGGCGACCTCCACGATCGCCTCGTCGCCGAGTTCGAGGGCGTCGAGCCCGTGCCGGGCGTAGATCGTCCCCGCCTCCTCGCTCGCGCCCATCACCGCCGGGATCCAGCCGTGCGCCCGCGCCTCCGCGAGCCACGGCACGATCGCGCCCGGCCACGCCTCCGGATCCCCGAGCGGATCCCCGGAGGCCAGGCTCACCCCGCCGACCACCCGGTAGGCGACGGCCGCCTTGCCCGTGGGCGACCACACCACGCTTTTCTCCCGGCGCAGCGCGAAGTAGCCGAGCGAGTCCCGCTCGCCGTGCCGGTCCAGCAGGGCCCGCAGCTGTTTCTCGTCGTCCTCGGTGAGCGGGTCGACGGCGCGCCGGGAGCGGAACGCGGCGTAGAACACGGCGAGGACGAGGGCCGTGCTGAGCACGTTGACGGCGACGTTGGCCCAGTTCGGCGGGTCGATCCCGGGGAAGCGGGACTCTTCGGCGGCCACCGACACCAGGCGCAGGGCGCCGTAGTGCCAGCGCTCCAGGAAGGTCGAACGGGCCGCGTCCGGCGCCTGGTTGGTGACCGTCACCAGCAGCCCGGCCAGCAGGCTCGCGGCCGGTCCGCCGACGACGGCGACCGTCGCCGCGAGCCGGGGGTTGGACCGGTCGCCCTTGGCGTAGAACTCCCGGCGGCCCACGAGGAGCGCGCCGACGAACACCGCCGTGAGCGCCAGCGAGATCCAGTTCTGCGTGTACCGCCGGATCTCCGGGAACGCCATGGCGAACGCGAACAGCGCGAGGAAGGCCCCGCTGAGCACGATGTTGAGGATCCAGGCGGCCCGCTTCCGGCGCCGCATGGTGATGGCCAGGAACGCGGTGAACACACCCGAGGCGAAGCCGGCCGTCAGCAGGTACGGGGTGAAGAAGTCGTCCTGGTTGTGCCGGCGCACGTCCTGGCCGAGCGAGACCCAGACCGCGCTGAGGAAGTTGATGAAGGCGACGGTCCGCAGATACCAGACGGCGAAGGCGGCGGCCCGCCGGGAGGCCCCGGTGGACCGCCGCCCCTCCTCACCCGGGCGCCCCGGTTCGGCCTGCTGCGGAACGGCATTTCGGGCATCTCCCATGGGGCAGGATCATATGGGTGCCGCTCCGGCGAACCTCACTTTTCCGCCGGGAGTTCGCACGAACCGGAACTACTCCCGCTCTTGGTCCTTCTCCTCCTCCGGCGCCTTCTCGGCCCCGGGCTTCTCGGGAAGCTCCGCGGCCAGCGCCGCCGCGGCCCGCACCAGCGGCAGGGCGAGCAGCGCACCCGTACCCTCGCCGACCTTCACCCCCTGCTCCAGCAGCGGCTCCAGGGCCATCCGGTCCAGCGCCTTCGCCTGTCCCGGCTCCCCGCTGGCGTGCCCGGCCAGCCACCAGTCCGGCGCCCGGAACGCGACCCGCTGCGCGACCAGCGCGCACGCGGCGGCCACCACCCCGTCGAGGATCACCGGCAGCTTCCGCACCGCGCACTGCAACAGGAACCCGGTCATCGCCGCCAGGTCCGCACCGCCCACGGTCGCCAGCAGCTGCAGCTGGTCGCCGAGCACCGGCCGCGCCCGCCGGAGCGCGTCCCGGATCGCCGCGCACTTGCGCATCCACGCCAGGTCGTCGATCGCCAGCCCGCCCCGCCCGGTCACCACCGACGCGTCGGTCCCGCACAGCGCCGCGATCAGCACCGCCGCGGCCGTGGTGCCGCCGACGCTGATGTCGCCGAGCACCACCAGGTCCGTACCCGAGTCGGCCTCCTCGTCGGCGACGGCGACACCCGCGCGCAGCGCCGCCTCGGCCTCCTCGAGGGTGAGCGCGTCCTCGAGGTCGATACGGCCGCTGCCGCGCCGCACCCGGTGCCGTACGACGTCCTCCGGGAAGGCGTCCGGCGCGCAGTCCAGAGCCATGTCCACCACCCGGACGGGCACCTCCTGGCGCCGCGCGAGCACGGACACCGGGCTCGCGCCCTCCAGCACGGCCCGCACCAACTGCTCCGCGGTGCCGGCGGAACGAGCCGAGACGCCGGCCTCGGCGACGCCGTGGTCACCGGCGAAGAGGATCACCTTCGGCCGCTCAACTGTCCGTACCGGTACGGCACTCTGCGCGGCGGCCAGCCACTCGCCCAGCTCGTCGAGGCGGCCCAGCGCCCCGGGCGGCACGATCTGGCGCTCCCGCCGGGCCTCGGCGTCACGGCGCACGCCCCCGTCCGGGCGCTCGATCAGATCGGTGAAGTCGTCCAGATTAAGCCTGCTCATTCGCCGAACAGTACCGCCAGAGAACGAACGCTTCCGCGCCACATGGCCACCACGCCCCCATGACGTCATTGCGCCCAAGATCCGGATCCCATACCTTCCGGTTTGCCGTCCGGTTTGTTGCGGAATGTCGCCCAGGGAGCCGCCATGCCGACCTCGCCCTTCACGCCCACGCCCCTACCGCGATCCTCCGACCCGTTCCTCGAACCGCGCCGCGAGGACTGCCCCTGGTGCGGCTCCGCACGGCTGCGCACCAGGGTGCGCGCCGGCGACCCCCTGCGGCACCGGCCGGGCCGGTTCGTCCTCGACGAGTGCCGCGACTGCTCCCATGTCTTCCAGAACCCCCGGCTCACGGCGGAAGGGTTCACCTTCTTCCACCGGGACTTCTACGAACGGCAGCTGGAGGAGTTCACCGCGCGCGTCCGGTCCGCCCGCGCGGTCCGCCGGCGGCACCGGGTCACCGCCTGGCGGCTGTCGGCGCTGGCCGAGGCGGAGAGCTGGCTGGACGTGGGCACGGGCCACGCCGGCTTCCCCGAGGCGGCGAAGGAGTTCTTCCCGTACACGAGCTTCGACGGCCTGGACCCGACGGCCCGGGTGCAGCAGGCCCAGCTGGAGGAACGGGTCGAGGAGGCCCACCGCGGCTACCTCGCCACACCCGGCATGACGGACCGGCTGCGCGGCCGCTACGACGTGGTCAGCATGTTCCGCCATCTGGAGCACACGCCCGACCCGCGCGCCGAACTCCGCGCCGCCCTGACGGCCCTGCGGCCCGGCGGCCACCTCGTCGTGGAAGTCGCCGATCCGCGCTGCGCGTTCGCCACCCTGCTCGGCAGATGGTGGCTCCCGTACGGTCAGCCCCGCCACCTGCACCTGCTGCCGCTGCCCAACCTGCGCGCCGAGCTGGAGACCCTGGGCTGCACGATCCTCGTGACCGACCGCAGGAACGCCCATGTGCCCTGCGACCTGTCGGCCGCGGTCGCCCTGGCGGTGGCCAGGGCCCCGCTGCTGAGACCCGCCGCCGCGCCCGCCCGGGCAGCGGCCTCGGCCCTGGACCACGCCCTGGCCCCCTTCCTCCGCCGCACACCGTTCTCCAACGCGTACCGCCTCGTGGCCCGCAAGGACCGAGGCTGACCGCGGGCGCGTGGGGGGCCCACTCTCGGCCGGCCGCGGCACCGGGCGCCCGCTCAGCCCCGGAGCACCAGCGCCTGCCCCGCCACCACCAGCAGCACCTGCTCGCACTCCGCGCCGAACGCCGCGTTCAGGCGCCCGAGTTCGTCCCGGTACCGCCGGCCGGAGGCGGTCGCGGGCACGATCCCCGAGCCGACCTCGTTCGACACGGCCACCACCGTCCGCCGGGTACGGCGCACGGCCCCGGTCAACTCCCGCACCCGCTCCCGCAGGGACTTCTCACCCCCGCCCGCCCACTCCGCGTCGTCCCACGCCCCCACCGAGTCCATGACATCCGTCAGCCACAGCGACAGGCAGTCGATCAGCAGCGGCGGCCCGTCCTCGCCCAGCAGCGGCACCAGGTCCGTCGTCTCCGCCGTACGCCACGACCCCGGCCGCCGCTCCCGGTGCGCGGCCACCCGCTCGGCCCACTCGTCGTCCCCGCCCCGCGTCCCGCCGGTCGCCACGTACAGCACGTCCGGGAAGGACTCCAGCCGCCGCTCGGCCTCCACCGACTTGCCCGAGCGTGCCCCGCCCAGCACCAGCGTCCGGCGCGGCACGTCCGGCACGTCCTCGTACGCGCCGACCGCCAGCGTCGTACCGTCCGGCACCGCTCGCGCCCCGGCCGCCGCCAGCCGGCGCCGCAACTCCGCGCCGGGCGGCACGTCGTGGTCGAGATGGACGGCGAGCACGTCCGTCGTCGGCCCGGCCGAGCCCACCGCCCGCAGGCGTGCCAGCGCGTCCGGGCGGCCGACGACGTCCGCGAGGACCATGTCGTACGACTCCGCCGTCGCCTCCTCCAGGCCCGCCGGCGCCCCGCCCGGCGGCAGATACAGCAGCCGCTGCCCCTCCGGCCCGGTCACCGCGTACCCGGTGCCGCCCGCGTCCATCGCCACGGCCCGCACCCGATGCCCCGTCAGCAACGCCAACTCCCGCCCGTCCGGCACCCGCCCGGGCTGCGGCAGCCCCGCCGGCACCTCCACCGCGGGACCGTCGTGCGGATGCGACAGCAGCACCTGCCGTACCCCGCCCAGCGAATGCCCGGCCCGCGCCGCCGCGAACGCAGCGCCCGGCGTCAGGTCGAGCAGCAGCGTCCCGTCCACCAGCACGGCGGTGGCCGCCCGCGCGTCGGGCCCGAGCGCCGTCGCACAGGAGGCACAGGGACAGTCGGGTCGGGGCAGTCCGGACGGGGCGCCGGTACCGAGCAGAGTCACTTCCACGAATCGATTTTCGCCTGTCCGATCACATCGTGCGCTTCCGGCTAGTCTTCCAGCAGGTGTTGGATCGAAGGAGGCCCACATGACGGCATGGACGTGGCGGTTCGAGAAGGCCGACGGGACGGAGGTCCAGCCCGCCGTGCAGCCCGAGGAGTTCACCACGCAGGGAGATGCCGAGTCCTGGATCGGCGAGCACTGGAAGGCACTCCTGGAGGGCGGCGCCGACCAGGTGCGGCTGTTCGAGGAGAACACCGAGATCTACGGGCCGATGAGCCTGCACGCCGACGCGGCCTGACCGGTGCGGAGGGGTGCGGCCCCGCGGCCGTAGGGGCGTACCCCTCGTCACTGCGCGCCCAGCGTCACCTCCACCGTCTTCGTGGCGCCGCTCCGCTGGTAGGTCACCGACGTCTTCCGGCCCGGCCTGTCCGCCGCCAGCGCCACCGAGAGGGAGGTCATGGTGGAGATCGGCCGGTCACCCAGCTTGGTGATGACGTCGCCGGGGCGCAGGCCCGCCCTGTCCGCCGCACCGCCGGGCCTGACGCTGACCACCGCGACCCCGGCGGGCTGGTAGCGGTCGTTCACCACGGTCCGTGCGGTGATGCCGAGCGCGGCCCGCCCGGAGTCGGTGACCCTGCCCTGCCTGACGATCTGCCCGGCGATCGTCTGCACCATCGACGCCGGGATGGCGAACCCGATGCCGGGCGCCGCGCTGCCCCCGAGCTGGGGGTCGGCGGCGGCGAGCGTCGGGATGCCGATGACCTGCCCGGCGAGATCGACCAGCGCGCCGCCGCTGTTGCCCGGGTTGATGGCGGCCGAGGTCTGCACCATGTTCGCGATGGTCGCGCCCGTACCCCCTCGGGGGGCTTCGCTGACCGTCCGCCCGGTCGCCGAGACGATGCCCTGGGTCACGCTGGACGCCAGCCCGAGCGGCGAGCCCATGGCCAGCACGATCTGGCCGACCTCCACCTTCTGGGAGTCGCCGAACGCCGCCGCCCGCAGCCCGGCCGGCACCTTGTCCAGCTTGATCACGGCCAGGTCCTGCTCGGGGTAGGAGGACACCAGGCTCGCGGTGAGCGGCGCCTCGCTGTTGGCCGTGGTCACCTTGAAGGTCCTCTCCGACCCGACCACGTGCGCGTTGGTGACGATGTGCCCCTTGCCGTCGTACACCACCCCGGAGCCCAGCTCCTGGCTCGCCTGGATCTGTACGACCGACGGCAGGACCGCCTTGATGACCTTCTGGTACTGGCTCTGCAGAGCACCCGCGGCCGTCGGCACCTCCGCCCGCGCGGTCGTCGCGGCGTCCTGCCGGGTCTCGGGAGCGGTGGCCGTACAGCTCGCCGCCGCACAGCACAGCAGCGCCGCCGCGGCGGCGCTGCGCAGGGCACGGATCGGGGAAGCGTCCATACCCCCGAGTCTCACCGCGCGGCCCTCACCCGGCCCGCGCTGCTGACCCGAACGGTCTCAGCCCCGTACGCCGCACAGGTGCAGCAGCGCCGCCACCCGGCGGTAGGGGTCCGTGCGCCCGGCCCGCTCCTCGACGGCGAGCAGCGTCTGCAGATCCCCGGGGATCTCCGCGTCGTCCGCCGCCGTGTCCGTGAACACCCGGACGCCGTACCAGGCGTGCAGCGGGGCCGCGATCCCGGCGAGCGTGGCGGTCAGGGTGGCCAGCCGGTCGGCCCGTACGTCCAGGCCGAGACGGTTGTGGTAGGCGGTGGTGTCGAAGGCGGCCAGGGCGCCCGCCCAGTCCCCGGACAGGCCCGGCCGCATGGCGAGCGCGTCGCCGTTGCGGACGAGCAGGGAGAGGAGTCCGCCGGGGGCGAGCATCCGCGCCAGGCCCGCCACCAGCGGGTCGGGCTCCTCGACGTACATCAGCACGCCGTGGCACAGCACCACGTCGAAGCTGCCCGGCAGGAAGTGCACACCGGTGTCCCGCCCGTCGCCCTGCACCAGCCGGACCCGCTCGCGGATGCCCTCCGGCTGCGCGGACAGCGCCTCACGCGCGGCGGCGATCATCGTCGCGTCCTGCTCGACCCCGGTCACCTGATGGCCGAGCCGGGCCAGCCGCAGCGCCTGCGTGCCCTGGCCCATCCCCACGTCGAGCACCCGCAGCCGCTGCCCGACCGGGAACCGGCCGGCTATCTGCTCGTCCAGCTGCCGGGCCACCAGCTCCTGGCGTACGACATCACGCAGCCTGCCCAGCTTGTTCAGCCAGGCCTCGGCCGCGCCCCCGGTGAAGGCCTCTGCGCTCAGGGCCGCTCTCCGCGCTTGACCTGCGGCTTCGGCAGCCGGAGCCGGCGCATCTGCAGGGAGCGCATCAGGGCGTAGGCGACAGCGCCTCGCGTCTTCCCGTCCGGGAAGCGCTCCTTGAGCTGCTTCTTCAGCCGAAAGCCGCTGAACGCCGCGTCCGCCACGATCAGCACGATCACCACGAGCCACAGCAGCAGCGCGATCGACTGGATCGCCGGCACCCGCACCACGCTCAGCACGAGGATCACCACGGCGAGCGGCAGGAAGAACTCCGCCACGTTGAACCGCGAGTCCACCCAGTCGCGGGCGAACTTGCGGACCGGGCCCTTGTGGGTGGCCGGCAGATAGCGCTCGTCACCGGTGGCCAGCGCCTGGCGCTGCCGCTCCAGGGCCTGGCGCCGTTCCTCGCGCTGGCGCTTCGCGGCCTCCTTGCGGTTGGTGGGCGTGTGGGCCACGCTGCGCCGCTGGGACTGGGCCTCACTGCGCTTGGGCGTGGGCCTGCCCTTCGGGGCCTGCGGGTCACGGGGCTGCTTGGAGAGGTTCACCTGCGCCTTGTCGGCGGTCGGGGCCTTCTCTTCCTTGGCACGGCTACGGAACACAAAACCCAAGGGTACGGGCTTCCCCGGCATGGACCCCAGCCCGGCGGGGAACGATCCGGCAACACCGGACGTCTGTAGGGGGACAGAGGGGACGTTCCGGCGGGGGCGGTGGGGGCAGGTGGGGGATCACCTACTCCTCACGCCGGAGCGATGACGTCCGCAGTCGTCCTCGGGGATGAGCGCATCCGTCCCCGAACAGTGCGGTAATGGAGTCAGGGCCCGTACTGTGGGTCCTGTCGCAGGATCTGTGAGCTGGAGTCCGTCAGAAGGGGGCGCGCGAAGCCCATGAGCGGTGTCATGAAGCGTATGGGGATGATCTTCCGCGCGAAGGCGAACAAGGCCCTTGACCGGGCCGAGGACCCGCGCGAGACCCTCGATTACTCGTACCAGAAGCAGCTGGAGCTGCTGCAGAAGGTCCGTCGCGGCGTCGCCGACGTGGCGACCAGCCGCAAGCGCCTGGAACTCCAGCTCAACCAGTTGCAGCAGCAGTCGACCAAGCTGGAGGACCAGGGCCGCAAGGCGCTCGCGCTCGGCCGCGAGGACCTGGCCCGCGAGGCGCTGTCCCGGCGCGCCGCGCTCCAGCAGCAGGTCACCGACCTCCAGACGCAGCACGCCACCCTCCAGGGCGAGGAGGAGAAGCTCACCCTCGCGGCCCAGCGCCTGCAGGCCAAGGTGGACGCGTTCCGTACGAAGAAGGAGACCATCAAGGCCACCTACACCGCCGCCCAGGCCCAGACCCGGATCGGCGAGGCCTTCTCCGGCATCTCCGAGGAGATGGGCGACGTCGGCCTGGCCATCCAGCGCGCCGAGGACAAGACCGCCCAGCTGCAGGCCCGGGCCGGCGCCATCGACGAGCTGCTCGCCTCCGGCGCCCTCGACGACCCGACCGGCATGGCCAAGGACGACATCGCCGCCGAGCTGGACCGGATCTCCGGTGGTACGGATGTAGAGCTGGAACTGCAGCGCATGAAGGCCGAGCTGGCCGGGGGCTCCCCGCAGCAGGCCATCGAGGGCGGCACCGGGCAGGGGCAGTCCCAGCAGCAGCCGCAGGACACCCCGCGCTTCGACAAGCAGTAGCCCGGCGCCGGGACCCGAGCCGAGGAGGCCGACATGATCGTACGGATCATGGGGGAGGGCCAGGTGAAGCTGGACGACTCCCACTTGGTCGAGCTGAACAAGCTGGACGACGAGCTGCTGGCCGAGATGGAGAGCGGCGACGAGGCGGGCTTCCACCGCACGCTCGCCGCGCTCCTGGACGCCGTCCGCCGTCTCGGGGTTCCGCTTCCCGACGACTCCCTGGAGCCCTCCGAGCTCATCCTGCCGTCGCCGGATGCGTCGCTGGAGCAGGTACGGGAGATGCTCGCCGACGATGGGCTGATTCCGGGCTAGCGCCCCGCTCGTGGCTGCGGTCAGTCGTTCCCCCCGGGCCCGGCCCGGCCGCGGCACAGGGCACCTTGCACACCCCCCGTACTGTTCCATGCGTGAGCACTCTCGAACGCGCCCGGTGCAGCCTCAGCGCCCACCCCCTCGCGCTGGACGCGTCCATCGCCGCCGGTGTGCTGGTGTGCATGGTCGCCGGATCCTTCGTGGTGCCCCGCGGAGCGCACGGCGTCACCTGGGGCATCCGCACCCCCGACCCGCTCAGCCTGTTCCTCATGCTGCTCGTCGCGGCCGCGCTGGTCTTCCGTCGCCGCGCTCCCAGGACGGTCCTGGCCGTCACCGGCGCCCTCTCCGTGATCGAGTGCGTCACCGGCGACCCCCGGGCGCCGGTGGCGATGTCCGCCGTGGTCGCCCTGTACACCGTCGCCTCGACCACCGACCGCACCACCACCGTGCGCGTCGGCCTGTTCACCATGACCGTGCTGACGGCCGCCGCCATGCTCGGCGGCCCGCTGCCCTGGTACGCGCAGGAGAACCTCGGCGTCCTCGCCTGGACCGGGATCGGCGCCACCGCCGGGGACGCCGTACGCAGCCGGCGCGCGGTCGTCCAGGCCATCCGGGAGCGTGCCGAACGCGCCGAACGCACCCGCGAGGAGGAGGCCCGCCGCCGGGTCGCCGAGGAGCGGCTGCGCATCGCCCGTGATCTGCACGACGTCGTCGCCCATCACATCGCCCTCGTGAACGTCCAGGCAGGGGTCGCGGCCCATGTCATGGACAAGCGGCCCGACCAGGCCAAGGAGGCCCTGGCGCACGTCCGCGAGGCCAGCCGCTCGGCGCTGGAGGAACTGCGCGCCACCGTCGGGCTGCTCCGCCAGTCCGGTGACCCCGAGGCCCCGACCGAGCCCGCCGGCGGCCTCGGCCGCCTGGACGAGCTGGCCGACACCTTCCGCAACGCGGGCCTGCCGGTGGAGGTGGCCCGCGCCGACCAGGGCAGCGAACTGCCCGCCGCCGTCGACCTGGCCGCCTACCGGATCGTGCAGGAGGCCCTGACCAACGTGCAGAAGCATGCCGGACCAGAGGCCAGGGCCGAGGTCAGCGTCGTACGGGTGGGCACGGACATCGAGGTCACCGTGCTGGACAACGGCGCGGGCGCGGCCGGGGTGCCCGGGGCCGGCGGCGGGCACGGACTGCTCGGCATGCGCGAGCGGGTCACCGCCCTCGGCGGCACCCTCACCACCGGGCCCCGCTACGGCGGCGGCTTCCGCGTCCATGCGATCCTGCCCCTCAAGACGCGGACCGAGACCCGCACAGACGCGTACTGAGACCCGCACAGACGCGTACTGAGACGCGCACAGACGCACTCTGAGACGCGTGAAGACCCGTACCGAAACCCGTACGACGGCCCCCGGGGGAGCCCGCATGACGATCCGTGTCCTGCTCGCCGACGACCAGGCCCTGCTGCGCAGCGCGTTCCGGGTGCTGGTCGACTCCGAGCCCGACATGGAGGTGGTCGGGGAGGCCTCCGACGGGGCCGAGGCGGTCCGGCTGGCGAAGGAACAGGCCCCCGACGTCGTCCTCATGGACATCCGGATGCCCGGCACGGACGGGCTCGCCGCCACCCGGCTGATCAGCGCCGATCCCGAACTGGCCGAGGTCCGCGTGGTCATCCTGACCACCTTCGAGGTGGACGACTACGTGGTCAAGGCCCTGCGGGCGGGCGCCTCCGGCTTCCTCGGCAAGGGCAGCGAGCCGGAGGAGCTGCTGAACGCCATCCGGGTCGCCGCGGGCGGCGAGGCCCTGCTGTCCCCCACCGCCACCAAGGGGCTGATCGCCCGCTTCCTCGCCCAGGGCGACGGCGACGACGGCCGTGACCCCGCCCGCTCCGACCGGCTCGGCGCGCTCACCGGGCGGGAGCGCGAGGTGCTGGTCCAGGTCGCCGGCGGCCACTCCAACGACGAGATCGCCGAACGCCTCCAGGTCAGCCCGCTGACGGTGAAGACCCACGTCAACCGGGCCATGGCCAAGCTGGGCGCGCGGGACCGGGCGCAGCTCGTGGTGATCGCGTACGAGTCGGGGCTGGTGCGTCCGAGGACGGACTGATCTCCACCCTGGCGTACCGCGCGTCTCCACCCTGGCGTACTGCGGGCGGAGTAGGGCCCGGATAAGGAAATGGACCCAGGGCTTACGGATCGGCCGTCCGGGATGGCTCAGGGTGAGAGGGTCTGCCGCTCACAGATTGAGAGACCCTGATCCATGTCCTGGCTGTCGAGATTCAGCCTCCGGCAACGGGCCCTGATCGGCCTGATGTCGCTTGTCGCGCTCGTCTTCGGGCTGATCGCGATACCCCAGATCAAGCAGCAGCTGCTGCCCACCATCAACCTGCCCATGGTGTCGGTGATCGCGCCGTACCAGGGCGCCTCGCCCGACGTCGTCGAGAAACAGGTCGTCGAGCCGATCGAGAACAACCTCCAGGGCGTCGACGGTGTCACCGGCGTCACCTCCACCGCCAGTGAGGGCCACGCCGTGATCATGGCGTCCTTCGACTACGGCAACGACACCAAGCGGATCGTCTCCGACGTCCAGCAGGCCGTGAACCGGGCCCGCAACCAGCTCCCGGACGCCGTCGACCCGCAGGTCGTATCCGGCTCCACCGACGACATGCCGACCGTTGTCCTCGCCGCCACCTCCGACAAGGACCAGCAGGTGCTCGCGGACCAGCTGGACAAGACGGTCGTACCGGCGCTGAAGGACATCTCCGGCGTCGGCCGCGTCCAGGTCACCGGCGTCCGCGACCTCCAGGTCACCGTCACCCCGGACGACGCCGGGCTCGCCCGGGCCGGCCTCACCTCCGCCGCGCTCGGCCAGGCCCTGCAGGCGGGCGGCGCGACCGTCCCGGCCGGTTCCTTCGACGAGGACGGCGCCAACCGGACCGTCCAGGTCGGCGGTGGCTTCACCTCGCTCGAACAGATCCAGGACCTGATGGTCACCGGCGGGAGCGGCGGCAAGCCCGTCCGCCTCGGTGACGTGGCCACCGTCAAGGAGCAGCCCGCCCCGGCGGACTCCATCACCCGCACCGACGGCAGGCCCAGCCTCGCCGTCACCGTGACCATGGACCACGACGGCAGCGCGGTCACCATCTCGAACGCGGTCAAGGACAAGCTGCCCGACCTGCGCGAACAGCTCGGCTCGGGCGCGAGGCTCACGGTCGTCAGCGACCAGGGACCGGCGGTGTCGAAGTCCATCAAGGGCCTGACCACCGAGGGCGCGCTCGGCCTGCTCTTCGCGGTCCTGGTCATCCTGGTCTTCCTCGCGTCGGTCCGCTCGACGCTGGTGACGGCGGTCTCCATCCCGCTGTCGGTGGTGCTGGCCCTGATCGTGCTGTGGACGCGCGGCCTGTCCCTGAACATGCTCACGCTCGGCGCGCTGACCATCGCCATCGGCCGGGTCGTGGACGACTCGATCGTGGTCCTGGAGAACATCAAGCGGCACCTCGGCTACGGCGAGGAGCGCAGGGAGGCCATCCTCGCCGCCGTGCGCGAGGTGGCCGGCGCGGTCACCTCCTCCACCCTCACCACGGTCGCCGTGTTCCTGCCGATCGGCCTGGTCGGGGGCATGGTGGGCGCCCTGTTCGGCTCGTTCAGCATCACGGTGACGGCGGCCCTGCTGGCCTCCCTGCTGGTGTCGCTGACGGTCGTACCGGTCCTGTCGTACTGGTTCCTGCGCGCCCCGAAGGGCACCCCCGAGGACGCGGCGGAGGCCCGCCGCCGGGCCGAGCAGAAGGAGGCGGACAGCCGCCTCCAGCGCGCCTACGTCCCCGTCCTGCGCTTCGCCACGCGCCGCCGCCTCACCAGCGTGCTGATCGCGATCGTGGTCCTGGTGGTGACCTTCGGCATGGGCGGCCTGCTGAAGACGAACTTCTTCGACCAGGGCGAGCAGGAGGTCCTCACGGTCAAGCAGGAGCTCAGGCCCGGCACCAGCCTGGCCGCCACCGACGCGCAGGCGAAGAAGGTCGAGAAGCTGATCGCCTCCACCGAGGGCGTGAAGGACTACCAGGTCACCGTCGGCTCCTCCGGCTTCATGGCGGCCTTCGGCGGCGGCACGGACACCAACCAGGCGTCCTACCAGGTGATGCTCAAGGACTCGAAGTCGTACGACAAGGTGCAGAAGCGCCTGGAGGACGGCCTGAAGCAGCTCAAGGGCATCGGTACGACCACGGTGTCGGCCGGTGGCGGCTTCGGCAACCAGAACCTGAGCGTGGTGGTCAAGGCGTCCGACCCGCAGGCACTGCGGACGGCCGCGGAGCAGGTCCGCTCCACGGTTGCCGGCCTGGACGGCGTCACGGACGTCTCCAGCGACCTCGCCACGAGCGTGCCGCGGATCTCGGTGCAGGCGGGCGCGAAGGCGGCGGCGGCCGGGTTCGACGACCAGAAGCTCGGCGCGGCGGTCGCCCAGGCGGTGCGCGGTACGACGGCGGCGAAGGCGATCCTCGACGACACCGAGCGCGATGTCGTCGTGAGGTCGGCCGAGCCCGCGACCACGCTGGCCCAGCTGAAGGCGCTGCGCCTCGGCCCGGTGAAGCTCGGCGACATCGCCACGGTGAAGCTGGTGGACGGCCCGGTGTCCCTGACCCGGATCGACGGGCAGCGCGCGGCCACCATCACGGCCAGGCCCACCGGTGACAACACGGGTGCGATCAGCACCGAGCTCCAGTCGAAGATCAAGGCGCTCAAGCTCCCGGCGGGCGCGAAGGCCGAGATCGGCGGCGTGACCTCGGACCAGAGCGACGCGTTCAAGAACCTGGGCCTGGCCATGCTGGCGGCGATCGCGATCGTCTTCATGCTGCTGGTGGCGACCTTCCGCTCGCTGGTCCAGCCGCTGATCCTGCTGGTGTCGATCCCCTTCGCGGCGACGGGTGCGATCGGCCTGCTGGTCGCCACCGGCACCCCGATGGGCGTCCCGGCGATGATCGGCATGCTGATGCTGATCGGCATCGTGGTGACCAACGCGATCGTGCTGATCGACCTGATCAACCAGTACCGCAGGCAGGGCTACGGCGTGGTGGAAGCCGTCGTCGAGGGCGGCCGCCACCGCCTCCGCCCGATCCTGATGACGGCGCTGGCGACGATCTTCGCCCTGCTCCCCATGGCCCTGGGCGTCACGGGCGAGGGCGGCTTCATCGCCCAGCCCCTCGCCGTGGTCGTCATCGGCGGCCTGATCACGTCCACCCTGCTGACGCTGCTGCTGGTACCGACGCTCTACGCGATGCTGGAGCTCCGCAAGGAGCGGCGCGCGAAGAAGCGGGCGGCCAAGCGGGAGGCGAAGGCGGAGAAGGTCCTGGAACCGGCCGGAGCCTGACGGCATGGCAAAGGGCCGGGTCTCGTACGAGGCCCGGCCCTTTCGTGTGCGTTTTCGTGTGCGCTAGGGAAGCGCGAGCATCCGCTCCAGGGCCAGCTTGGCGAAGGCCTCGGTCTCCTTGTCGACCTCGATCCGGTTGACCAGGTTGCCCTCGGCCAAGGACTCCAGGGCCCAGACCAGGTGGGGCAGGTCGATGCGGTTCATGGTCGAGCAGAAGCAGACCGTCTTGTCGAGGAAGACGATCTCCTTGTCCTCGGGCGCGAAACGGTTCGCCAGCCGCCGGACCAGGTTCAGCTCGGTGCCGATGGCCCACTTGGAGCCCGCCGGGGCCGCCTCCAGGGCCTTGATGATGTACTCGGTCGAGCCGACGTAGTCCGCGGCGGCCACGACCTCGTGCTTGCACTCCGGGTGGACCAGGACGTTCACGCCCGGGATGCGCTCGCGGACGTCGTTGACCGAGTCCAGGTTGAAGCGGCCGTGCACCGAGCAGTGGCCGCGCCACAGGATCATCTTCGCCGCACGGAGCTCGTCCGCCGTCAGGCCGCCGTTCGGCTTGTGCGGGTTGTAGACCACGCAGTCGTCCAGGGACATGCCCATGTCCCGGACGGCGGTGTTGCGGCCGAGGTGCTGGTCGGGCAGGAAGAGCACCTTCTCGCCCTGCTGGAAGGCCCACTCCAGGGCCCGCTTGGCGTTGGAGGAGGTGCAGATCGTGCCGCCGTGCTTGCCGGTGAACGCCTTGATGTCGGCGGAGGAGTTCATGTACGAGACCGGCACGACCTGCTCGGCCACGCCCGCCTCCGTCAGCACGTCCCAGCACTCCGCGACCTGCTCGGCCGTCGCCATGTCGGCCATGGAGCAGCCGGCGGCGAGGTCGGGCAGGACGACCTTCTGGTCGTCGGAGGTGAGGATGTCCGCCGACTCGGCCATGAAGTGCACACCGCAGAACACGATGTACTCGGCCTCCGGGCGCGCGGCCGCGTCCCGGGCCAGCTTGAAGGAGTCGCCCGTGACGTCGGCGAACTGGATGACCTCGTCGCGCTGGTAGTGATGGCCGAGTACGAAGACCTTGTCGCCGAGCTTCTCCTTGGCCGCGCGGGCGCGCGCGACCAGGTCCGGGTCGGACGGCGAGGGCAGGTCACCGGGGCACTCGACGCCCCGCTCGCTCTTCGGGTCGGCCTCACGGCCGAGCAGCAGCAGGGCGAGCGGAGTCGGCTGCACGTCGAGTTCCGGGGTCTGGGCGGTGGTCACGACACGCACCCTTTCTACTTTTCGTCTAACTGACGCTATCTATCATAACCGGTTCACGTCACTTTGACGACGGCCATAGCGTCGATGTGACGTGAATCCCGCCCGGCTCCCTCCTCGGGTCGCTGTCGGCCTTCCCGGCCATGTGCGAGCATGAAGACGGAAGCAAAAGGCGACAACGTGACTGCCCGGCCCGGAATGAATCCGCGCAAGCGCCGGTTGCACTCGTCGGCAAGCAGTCTCCGTACAACCCGGGAGAGATGTAGATGTCCGTATCGGACGAGACCACCACCGTCACCGACGGCATCATCCTGACCGACGCCGCCGCGGCCAAGGTCAAGGCCCTGCTCGACCAGGAAGGCCGCGACGACCTGGCGCTGCGCGTCGCCGTCCAGCCCGGCGGCTGCTCCGGCCTGCGCTACCAGCTCTTCTTCGACGAGCGCTCGCTCGACGGTGACGTGAAGAAGGACTTCGGCGGGGTCAAGGTCGTCACGGACCGCATGAGCGCCCCGTACCTGGGCGGCGCGACCATCGACTTCGTGGACACGATCGAGAAGCAGGGCTTCACGATCGACAACCCGAACGCGACCGGCTCCTGCGCCTGCGGCGACTCCTTCAGCTGAGCCGAGGGATCCGGCCCGAGGGCCTGACGGATGCGGAAGGGCGGCGGCCCCCTCAGCGGGGGGCCGCCGCCCTCGTCGTACGCCGGAAGGCTAGCGAGACTGCACCGATGCGTCCGGCCGCAGCGCGCCCGGCTTGGTCCGGGGGATCCCGGCCCCGTCGGCACCGACCACCGCCCGCCCGTCCAGCGGTGCAGCCAGCCGTACGGTCTTCACGTACTCCTTGGCGATCAGCACACACACCTTGCCGGGCCAGGGGTGCTCGGTGACGGTCACGGTCACCCGCTCGCCGCTCTCCTTCGCCGCCACCGTGTAGTCGGCGCACACCCCGCCGAAGAAGCTCACGGTCAGCACCCGGCCCTCCGCCATGTAGCCGGTCACCTTCACACTCCGGGGTGCCGCGGACGCGGTGGGCGCCGAGGGCGTGGCCGCCGACGCCAGGTACCGGGGATCGACCGCCGGGTACGACACCGTCGACGCGCCCTGACCGGCCGGCTCCCGCACCTCGAACAGCCAGGACGGCACCAGCGTCTGCCGCCCGGCGACGGAGTGCGCGGACAGCCCGAACACCGCCTTCTCCACGGTGACCGGGTCCGTTCCGGCGTCCGCCCCCTCCTGCTTCGGCACCTCCGTGGACGCGCCCGCGGACGCGGCCGTGGGCGCGCCGCACGGCTGCTCCAGCCGGTCCTTCATCGGCACCGGACTGACGCAGCCGCCGATCCCCATGCGGTGGTCGCTCTTCGGCGCCGCGTTCATCAGCTTCAGCGTCTTCGCGGCGCTCAGCACGGGATACGTGTCGCCCTTCACCGGCGCACCGAGCAGCCCGTGCCCGCCGACCAGCTCGCCCTGCCGGTCCACGGTCAGGCCGGTCGTCCAGCCGTAGGTCGGCAGCCCGCCGACCACCGGGTCGGCGTTCACGACCCGCTGGCTGCCCATGACCTGGCTCGCGTCGGTCTTCGCGTCGTCCAGCCCCGCCGCCTTCAGCACCGGCGCGGCCGCCTCGGTCGCCTTCCGCACGCTCACCGGGGCGCCCGTCGGGCCCATCGGGTCGTGCGCGCACAGGACGCCCTTCGTGCAGTCGTCGGTGCCCGGCGCATACCGGCTGAACGTCCAGCTGCCCGGCGCGTCACGGTTCACCGTCAGGCTCGGCCCGGAGCCGTCCTTGCCGCCGACGCCGTCGACCCGCCAGATCCGCCCCTCGGCCACCGGCGTGCCGTCGATGCCCAGCGCCTTGGCCAGCCGGGCCACCGCGTCCTTGCCGACCTCGCCCTTCGGCACGTACACCGGCGCGGAGCCGGGCCCGGCCGGCAGCTCGCCGTGGGCGACGTACGTGGCGCCGTAGGGGTCCGGCTCGCCCGGGGCGATCCCGCCCGTGCCGGTCCAGCCGTCCAGCGCGAGCGGCGGGGGAGTGGCGCCGGAGTCGGCCGCGCCCGGTCCGCCCGTACGGCCGCCGGTGCCGCTGCTCGCCGCGAGGTACGCGCCACCGCCGCCGACCAGCAGCACGGCGGCGGCGACGGAGACGACGACGAGCCGCGACCGCCGCCTGCTTGCCTGCCCGCCCTCCGTGTCGTCGGCGCCCTCCGCCGCGGCGGGCGCCGGCTCAGGCTTCCCCGAGTCCTCGGAACCCTCCTGACTCGCGCCGTTCGCGCCCTTCGCGGCGCTCCCGGCGCTCTCCGCGCACTCGGCATGCTCGGAGCCCTCGGGGTGCTCGCGGTTCTCGGGTCGCTCGGTGTTCACCGCATCGCTCCTCGCTGGTCGTATCCCGCATCCCCCGCCTGGGGGACGGCGATGGGACGCGGGAGGGGAGCGTGCGGTTCCCTGCCAAATGCGCCCCGCGCGTCAGTCGCCGTAGTCGGACATCGCGTCCAGCAGCCGCGCGGACCGCACCGGCACGGTCACCCCGTGGATCAGCGACGGCGGCACCGGCCGGGGCTCGGCGTGCTCGGGGACCGCCCAGTGCGGAGCCATCCGGGCGCAGTCGCCGCGCAGTGCGGCGAGATCGCCGTCCGGGTCACTCCCGAGGTCGGCGGGGGCGGTGTGGCGGAACTTGAGGTTGGTCATGACCGCACCGTAGGCCTGCTCCGGGTCGCGAAGAAAGACGTACTATCGGGTAGTTTCGTCAGCTACAGCGTGAGCGGCCGAGCGGGTAGCGTGAACTGTCAACCCAGCCTCCCGCAGGAGATTCCCCGTCGTGCGCATCGCAGTCACCGGCTCCATCGCCACCGACCACCTCATGACCTTCCCCGGCCGCTTCGCCGACCAGTTCGTCGCGGACCAGCTGCACACGGTTTCGCTCTCCTTCCTCGTCGACAACCTGGACGTCCGCCGGGGCGGCGTCGCCGCCAACATCGCCTTCGGCATGGGCCAGCTCGGCACCAGGCCGATCCTGGTCGGCGCCGCCGGCTTCGACTTCGACGAGTACCGGGCCTGGCTCGACCGGCACGGCGTGGACACCGACTCGGTCCGGATCTCCGAGACCCTGCACACCGCCCGCTTCGTGTGCACCACCGACGCCGACCACAACCAGATCGGCTCGTTCTACACCGGCGCGATGAGCGAGGCCCGCCTCATCGAGCTGAAGACCGTCGCCGACCGCGTGGGCGGCCTGGACCTGGTCCTCATCGGCGCCGACGACCCGGAGGCGATGCTCCGCCACACGGAGGAGTGCCGCTCCCGCGCGATCCCCTTCGCCGCCGACTTCTCCCAGCAGATCGCCCGGATGGACGGCGACGAGATCCGGGTGCTGCTGGACGGGGCGACGTACCTGTTCTCCAACGAGTACGAGAAGGGCCTCATCGAGACCAAGACCGGCTGGAGCGACGCCGAGATCCTCGCCAAGGTGGGCCACCGCGTCACCACGCTCGGCTCGCGCGGCGTGTGCATCGAGCGCGTCGGCGAGGAACCGATCGAGGTCGGCGTCCCCGAGGAGGAGCGCAAGGCCGACCCCACGGGCGTCGGCGACGCCTTCCGCGCGGGGTTCCTGTCGGGGCTGGCCTGGGGCGTCCCGCTCGAGCGCGCCGCTCAGGTGGGCTGCATGCTGGCGACGCTCGTCATCGAGACGGTGGGTACGCAGGAGTACCGGCTGCGGCGGGGGCACTTCATGGAGCGGTTCACCAAGGCGTACGGGGACGAGGCCGCTGCCGAGGTCCAGGCCCACCTGAGCTGAGCCGCGACTGCTCGTCCGCCCCGGCGGGCCCGCTGTCGACAGCGGGCCCGCTGCGGCTTCGCAGCCCCTCAGCTCACCCGGCGCACCACGTATGCCGTGCCCCGGTCCGCGGGCTCCTCCCCGACGTACTCCTGCCCCCGCATCTCGCACCACGCCGGGATGTCCAGGCGGGCCGCCTCGTCGTCGGACAGGACCCGCACCGTCCCGCCCACCGGCACGTCACCGAACACCTTCGCCAGTTCGATGACCGGGATCGGGCACCGCTTGCCGAGGGAGTCGACGACCAGTTCCTCGGCCCGTACGGCGGTCTCGGGCGCCGGTGCGCCCAGTTTCTCCCGGACCCCCGCCACCGCCCCCGGCAGCACCTCCAGGAACCGCTCCACGTCCTCCTCGCCCGCCCCCGCCGGCAGCGACACCCGTACGTTCCCCTCGCTCAGCACGCCCATCGCCTTCAGCACATGGCTGGGCGTCAGCGTGCTGCTCGTGCAGGAGGAACCGGAGGAGACGGAGAAGCCCTCCCGGTCCAGCTCGTGCAACAGCGCCTCGCCGTCGACGTAGAGGCAGGAGAAGGTGACGATCCCGGGCAGCCGGCGTTCGGGGGCGCCGACGACCTCCACGTCCGGCACCAGCCGCGGCACCCGCGTCCGGATCCGCTCCGTCAGCTCCCGCAGTCGTACCGCCTCCTGGGCCGCCTCGGCCCGCACCGCCCGCAGCGAGGCCACGGCCGCCACGATCGCCGGGAGGTTCTCGAAACCGGGCGCCCGCCCCGACTCCCGCTCGTCGACGGGCCCTTGGGCGGCGAACCGCACCCCCTTGCGCACGACGAGCAGCCCGACCCCGGACGGCCCGCCCCATTTGTGCGCGCTGGCCGTCAGCACCGACCAGTCGCCCTCGACGGGTCCCCACCCCAGCGACTGCGCCGCGTCCACCAGCAGCGGCACCCCGGCGGCCCGGCACACCTCGGCCACCTCGGCCACCGGCTGCACGGTCCCCACCTCGTGGTTGGCCGACTGCAGACACGCCAGCGCGGTGTCCGGGCGCAGGGCACCCGCGTAGCCCGACGGCTCCACGGCACCCGCCCGGTTCACCGGCACCCGGGTCACCGTGCCGCCGTCCGCCTCGAACACCTCCGCCGAATGGAGTACGGAGGAGTGTTCGACGGACGACACGATCAGGTGGCGTCCGACCCTCCGCCTTCCGGCCAACGCCCCCGCGACACCCGTGTGTACGGCCCGCGTACCGGACGAGGTGAACACCACCTCGTCGGCCCGGCAGCCGACGGCTTCGGCGGCCGCCTCCCGGGCGGCGTCCAGCAGCATCCGGGCCCTGCGTCCCTCCCGGTACAGCCGTGCGGGATCGGCCCATCCCTCATCCAAAGAGGCCAACAACGCCTGACGGGCCACAGGATGGAGGGGAGCGGCGGAAGCAGCATCAAAGTAGGCCATACAGCAACGCTAAACCGCCGGTCAGGGCAGCGTCCCGAAGGGGTGCGGGGCTGTGTCGATTGCGGCTCCGCCGCGGGGCGCGACCAGCCACGAAGGGCCCGCAGCCGCCAATCAAGCGAACCACCCGAGTTAGTAGGCACCCCTCCCCGCGAACCCCCGGAGGGCGTCGGCTAGGGTTTGGTCCGCATAAACATCCAAACCCCTGCCCGACGCAGGGCGGCGACCGACCAGCGAGAAGAAGGCCGCAGCCGACCGCGCGGGCGAGACTCTCGGGAAGGCGCTACGTGAGTCCCAACGGCTCCGACCGCTCGCCGCGGCGCCCGATGCGGCGGAAGCTGCTGCAGGCACTGACCGCGGGCCTGGTCCTGGCGACCGCAACCGGTTGCACATACAAGGACTTCCCCCGCCTTGGCATGCCCACCCCGACCACGGAAGAGGCTCCGCGGATCCTCTCCCTGTGGCAGGGCTCCTGGGCTGCCGCGCTCGCCGTCGGCGTGCTGGTGTGGGGCCTGATCCTGTGGAGCGCCATGTTCCACCGGCGCAGCCGCACCAAGGTCGAGGTACCTCCGCAGACCCGGTACAACATGCCGATCGAGGCCCTGTACACGGTGGTCCCGATCATCATCATCTCGGTGCTCTTCTACTTCACGGCCCGGGACGAGACGAAGCTCCTCAGCCTCGACAAGAAGCCCGACGTCACGATCAACGTGGTCGGCTTCCAGTGGAGCTGGGGCTTCAACTACATCGAGAACGTCCCCGGTGTCTCCGGCAACGCCAAGACCGACACGAACCTGAACGCCATTCCGGACCGGTTCAAGGACCAGTTCCCGGCGAACGCCGGTGGTGTCTACGACGTCGGTACGCCGGCCACGCGGAACCCGCAGACCGGCAACCCCGGTCCGACGCTCTGGCTCCCCAAGGGCGAGACCGTCCGCTTCATCCTCACCTCGCGTGACGTCATCCACTCCTTCTGGGTGGTGCCGTTCCTGATGAAGCAGGACGTCATCCCGGGCCACACCAACGCCTTCCAGGTGACCCCGAACCATGAGGGCACCTTCCTCGGCAAGTGCGCCGAGCTCTGCGGCGTCGACCACTCGCGCATGCTGTTCAACGTGAAGGTCGTATCCCCGGCGGCGTACCAGAAGCACCTCCAGGACCTCGCCAAGAAGGGGCAGACCGGTTACATTCCCGCCGGCATCGCGCAGACGAGCCACGAGAAGAACCGGGAGACGAACAACCTGTGAGCATCCTCAACGAACCCCAGGGTGCCGCGGCAGCTGAAGGCGCGTTCGCGGACGAGCTGCCGGTCAGGCGCAAGCAGCCCGGCAATGCCGTGGTGAAGTGGCTGACGACCACCGACCACAAGACGATCGGGACGATGTACCTTGCGACGTCGTTCGCGTTCTTCCTGATCGGTGGCGTGATGGCGCTGCTCATGCGCGCCGAGCTGGCCCGTCCCGGCCTGCAGATCATGTCGAACGAGCAGTTCAACCAGGCGTTCACGATGCACGGCACGATCATGCTGCTG
>NZ_JBSFJZ010000013.1:118366-218404 GCF_053598315.1 Streptomyces sp. NPDC001153 | reverse complement strand
GGCACACAGTTGTTGTTGCCCTGGCACCGCCCGCCGACCTCCACCTGATACGTACTCACCGCCCCCCGCGGCACATAGCCCTTCCCACCGTCATAAGCCGGGTTCGGAACCCCGTTCCGCCCCTGCGGGAACGGCCGCACCCGCAACTCCCGCCGCTCCCCGTCGAGTTCCACCGGCATCCCGTCGACATCCCTGGCCACCATCCGGTCCAGGTACGACAGGGGCAGCCCCTTCATGGGGAACACATAGCCCTCGTCGAAGGTGATCCCGAGGTAGGCCTGGTCCTCCACGTCGGCGGAGACCCCGATCTCGCGTTCGGCCTCGTTGTAGTACGGGGCGAGATCCTCGTAGGTGAGCGGCCAGTCGGCCCCCTCGCCGTAGAGCGTGCGCATCCGGAAGTCCTCGGGCAGCATCCGCAGCGTCTTGCCCTCCCAGTGCATGGTGGTGCCCCCGAGGACCCGCGTATAGGTCGTGTCGGTGGCCAAGGGCCCACTCTGCACGAGGTAGGCCGAAGCATCGGGCGCGCCCGGGAAGATGCGCCGCGCGTCGGTGCCGCGAGGCATCGGGGCGTTCGGGATGGCCGGATAGGGGGACTGGTTGTCTTTGCTGGTAGCCGAGTAGAACCGGTTCAGGTAGTCCTCGTACCCCCTCAGGGTCAGGTCCTCGGCCGGGCCCGCCTCCAGTATCAGCACTCTCCTGCCCGCGTCGCTGAGCCGCGAGGCGATGAGGGCACCGGAGATCCCGCCGCCGACGATCACGGCATCGTAGACAACCTCGGCCGCCGCAGCGGGGTCGGTGCGCTTCGCCGCCCCTTGGGGGAACTTCTCGTACATGGGGCAGTCACTCCTCCTCTGCCGGGCGCGCCTGGACGGGTGTGGCGGCCGGCGTTCGAGTCGGCCGGCCACCGTCGGACGGTCTCGGCCCTGGCTCGCATGGCGGACAGGTGGGCGGCGCGGCTCCACGTCAGGTCGCGGACGCTGTGCCGGTGGCCGGTGGTGCCGACGAACTGCCCGGAGGGTTCCGTGCGGTCGCTGTGGTGGATGACGGCCCTCAGCACGGCGTCACCGGTGGCCGTCAGGGCGGTGACGGCCACAGCCTGGGACGTCGACATATCGGTGCCGGACCGGGTGAAGAAGGAGTCACCCGGCGGCCGAGGATCGCTGAAATCGAAACCACTACCGCTCGCCCGCGCTCGGGAAGCGCCGGACGGCCGTCTGGTGCGGGCGCGCATGTCGGACATGGTGGACTCGGGCATTTCCGAACTCCGTCACCTTTCGAGCGGATCCATCGGATCCGGCCTGCTGCCGGCTTCCTGATCACGCGGAGGGAAAGGGCGGGAATCGAGTGCGTCCATCGGCTGCCGCCACGAGTACGTGGGAATCCGGCGCGAGCATGCCGGAAGGACGGCTCAGGAGAGCGCAGATCGTTCTTGGGGACTTTCGATGGTCAAGCCGCGAGTGGTGTCGCTGCCGGGAACGCCGGGCGCGCAGACCACTGCCGCATCCACAACGATACGCGCGATCCCGCAAGATCGCCGGATGGGCCGCGGGCGTATGCCAGAGGTCGATTCGGCCGACCTGTGACATGACGTCCCCATCGCCGTCGCCTGAACCAGAATGGGCATCAGGAGGTGCCGTCGGCAGTGGTTTTGCGAGAGGCGACCAGCCTCGGGGTGGCTCCGGCGGTGGCGCGCTCGCACCGGGCAGAGCGGGCCGGAGTGACGCCGGCGCCGGCCTGGCCGTACCTCAAGCAGCCCTCCCATGACGGCGCGTGAGCGGCTGCCGAGCGGCTGGTCAGTGCGTACGTGACCGTGCGATCCCAGCGGGTGTGGTGACATCGAAGAGCCGGGGGCAGGCCACCGCACCCCGGAGGCCGGTGCCCACCGAAGCGCGAAGACCGGCCCTGTAGACGATCAGCAGCGCGCCCGGAAGTCCACAGCTCAACTACCGGCCTGCAGAAGGGCTATGCCCCGCGCACAGGCTGCGCAGGAGGCCACGTCCGTTTGACCGGCGGCCGTGTTGCGGTCCACCCTACGCGTGCTTTGATGGGAATGAAGGCATACGTGCCAGCAGGTGTTCGCGCGGCCGATGCCATCGACGCGGGGCAGCGATATGACGCAGTTGCAGCGTGGAGCCGGGTCGCACATGTGATGCGCGGCACCACGACCATGACCCGCCGATCTCTATGCGCGCCACCACTCTGCGTCCGCAGGACGTCCCGTCAGCAATGTGCCGCGCGGAGGGAACGGACCTCATGTCCACCAAGGTCATCCGCCATCCGGAAGGCAGGGCACGGCCCCACAGCGCCCCCTGGTACACGTTGTATCCGAGACGGTGGTCCTCCCGGATCTCACGGACAGTGGGCAGAAGATGGCGCAAGATCAGGACTGAAAGGGAGGCACGCAGGAGCATCGTCCCTAACCGGAATTGGCGCTCCTGGAATTTTTCCCTGGGCCCCTTGCTGCGCATATACGCCTTCCTCGGAACTCTTCTTCTTTTCACTTGGGTAGGACTGGCTCTTTATGATTTCAAAAGTAATCCGAAGGGTAAAGATACCGATCTGCACAAATCCCTCGACTCCTTCTGGTTCGACGCCGTCAAGAACATCGTGGGCCCTGTTCTGACGGGCTCCCTGCTCCTGGCATTCTTCCTTCTCTACTGGTACCACAAGACCAAGAAGCCGCTCATCGACAAGGCGCGCACGCATCCCCATGAACTGGTCCCCACGGCCGGTACGCTCGTCAACAGGATTGTCGGGCGCCGGGAACTGTCCCAGGTGATGGCCCAGACCCTCCGCAGCCGGAAAACGCGGAAGCCTTATCTGCTCGTCGGTGGTGTGGGCGTCGGCAAGACGGCCGTTCTGGTCGAACTCACCCGGATGCTGGCACAACAGTCCGCCGTTCCCGTACCCATCAGTCTGCGCGACATGAAGGGCGACGGTGAACTCGACTTCGAGGAAATAGCACGGCGTCGTTTCGAGGACGAGGCGGATCAGGGAGTACTCGCCGGCAGCAACATCGACAAGACGTGGCGGCAGCTGAGACTCGACGACAAGGCTGTCGTCATCGCCGACGGTCTGGAGGAGGCCCTTCTGGACGAGAAGTACCAGGAGGACCGCGACAACATCATCCGCCGGGCGATAGAGCGCGCGGACCGGCAAAAGCTCCCCCTGGTCATCGCCTCGCGCCCGCACGCACCGCTCGAGGGGACCCGGGCCGCGATCGCCAACCTTGAACCGCTGAGCGAGGAAGCGGCCCTGGAATACCTGATACGCGAACCCGGTGAGTCGGACGAGCGCCGACTGGACTGGGTGGTGGAGACCGCCCAGGTCACGGACTCGCCGATCTACCTGCGTATCGCCCGTCTGCTGCAGCAGTGCGGGCTCCTGGAGCACCTGACCCTCCGTGAGGAAGGCGGTCGCCTGGACACGCGCAGCAACGACTGCTCGACTCTCAGACTCGGGCTTCTGAACACCTACCGACAGGCCATCGAAGACGGACACATATTCGACAGGCTGGTGATGGACCGCAGGGAGCGCCGGGAAACGCTGTGGGTCGTGTCGGCGCTGGCCTGCCTCGGACTGTTGCAGGACAGTATCGAGGTGACGTTCGACGCATTCGTCAGCGCGCACTTGAACGATCTTTGCGAGCGCAGGAAATATCAGGAAATGGAAGAGGAACCGCCCCTGGATCCTCAGCAGCACGGAGTGCGCCTCACCGTTTCCCCGAAGCAACGCGACGCGATATGGGGCGTATTGCACCGGAAAATCGGCGGTTCAGCAGCCTGGCTCGACACCCTGAATTACCCCGTCGAGTGTCGTACGGAACTGGCGAGATATACCGCCAATGGGCAGCTCCTCGGACTGGTCTACGGCTGCAAGAATAAGGTTCGGTTCCCGCACAGCATCCTTCAGGCATATCTGGGATATCTCCTGCTGAGGGAGATGAAGGACGACGAGATCACCGCGGTGGTCACACCGGCACTGCACAGTCCGGGGCCGTCCCGGGAACTGCTCATCGCTCTGGTGCTGCTCTCACGTCAGCAGGCAGATCCCCGCGCCACCCAGTCGGCCACCGTGCCGGCCACGGCTGCCCGCACCTGGAACAGCCACGGAACGCGGGGACTCTCCAAGCTGCTGAGCGACGCCGCGGAGGGCCGGCACGACGCGAAGTACTTCGACCTGTACGCAGCGGCCCTGGAGATCGACTGTGTCGATCCGGATCCCATACAGGACAAGCTGGCCCGTGACCTGGAAGAAAAATGGCCGAGGCTCGACATCAGAGGCGATCAGCGGACCATCGAGGACGCGAAGCTGCGGTTGGTCCGGCGCTTCGGAGCCGCACTGCGTGAACGGAACCGCCGCGACAAGGGGAACCATGCGCTGAACCATGCGCTGCCCTACAAGCGCCTCTTCGACATCGGTACGCATGAGCCCTCACATCCGGTCCGGATCGCCATCGCACACCAAATAGCCGCCGGTGGCGATGCGGCCTTCCAGGCACTACGCACGGAGTTCACACTCGGAAGCGACCCCATATCCCAGTACCTGGACAAGATTCGCGAAGCGAAGCAGAAGCTCGACTGCGAATACGCTGCTTGGCTCAAAGAAGTGGACAAGAGACCTGCTGCCGACCTGGAGGCGGCGGAAAGGAGACAGCGGAAGCACGACCGGATCGTGGAGGAGTACGAGCAGAGCCGCATCACCTGGTGGCGCCATTTCGCTCTCCGGGCCTGGCTCGTTCCCATGAGTGTCGGGTCGGTCTCCGAGAAGTACCGTGACGAGGCCAAGGAGCGGCTGAACCTGTGGTTGGACAACCTGATCGTCCCGGCCGGCCGGCAGACCCCGCCTATGCCGTTCTCTTTGGAAAACGCCTTGGCCCAGGGCTTCAAGAACGCGGCGAACCGCAGACGACGGCACCCGGGGGCCTACCAGGAGACCCGGGCGTATCTGGTGAAACAGGCGGAGAAGATGCTCACCCGCAGTCGCTCCTGGTACGCGCAGCTGAGTCTTATGCAGGCACTGTGCCTGTGGGAGCTCCCCGACACGCTTGGACACAACGGCGGAACGGGCGCGGCGAACAGGCACGGCCGCCGAGCCGCACCACCGCCCACCAGATTTTCGCCGGACGGCGACGTGGCATCCGACGGCCCCATGGAGCCCATGAGGTCGGTCACCCGATGGCTCGCCATGGCGGGCAGTGCGCACGAGGCCGCACCGTCCGTCGGCGCCCCGCACGAGCGCCATGCTGACAGGGTCCTGCACCCGTTTGTCGCCGAGGCCGGCGATCTGATGACCCTGGCCCTCGAGACGGGACACCCCGAGCGGTTCATCTGGATCGACGAGAACGAGGCCACGGACAACGTCGGTTCCACCCCGGCTGATCCGGAGCGCTACCGCAAGCACAACCTGTGGATCGCCCCGTCCGTCGGCTGGACGATCCTGCACCCGCGGGCACAGCGCCTTCTCGCCGACGTACTGGTGATGCTCAATCTCACCGAGGGCAACGAAACCCCGGACGACATCGAGGAACGTCTGAAACGCGCGAACAGGAACGACCTCCCGTTCTGTCTCACCCACGACCGCAGCCGGCTTCACCCGGAACGCAGTGTCGGCCGGGCCGAGAGGGAGGGCTCCCGCACCACGTGCGTGTCCCCGTGCGAGTTCCGTCTGTGCCCCTATCCTCCGCGGGCCGGAAAGGCACAGACGGAGGTGGCGGAGCTGTTCTGCCGGCAGCAACAGGCGCTTCTGCACAGCCGCTCCCGCTGGCATCTGCCGGCCGTCAGCCGTCGCACCGCGCCTTGGGTGAGCATCCCCGTCAGGGAGTTGGATGCCTTCTGGGAAGAGATGGCCAACCGGAACCGCAAGACCACCGACGAGGACGATCACCTCCTCTGAGGTGAGAGGTGCGGCGGGCCGGCTCCTCGACCGCCCGGCGTGACCTGCCGGCTGCCGGCGCCCAGCGCGCGCATTCGGACGACGAGCGGGAGCGGAACCTACGGATTAGGCTGATCCAGGGGGGCGTTCGGGTGTCTCACACCGAAGGGGGCGCCGCGATGAACGGCTACCCACTCATCGAAAACCACGGTCTCATCGGCGATCTGCAGACCGCGGCGCTCGTCAGCACCGATGGCGTGGTCGACTGGTTCTGCTCCCCCCGCTTCGACTCGCCGAGTGTCTTCGGGGCGCTGCTGGACAAGGACAACGGCGGGCACTGCACGGTCCGGCCGGCGCACCGGACGTATGCGACCAAGCAGTTGTACCTGCCCGACACGGCGGTCCTGGTGACCCGGTTCATGACCGAGGCGGGTGCCGGCGAGGTCGTCGACTTCATGCCCGTGACCGGTACGAAGGTCACCTCCCGCCACCGGCTGGTCCGTCTGGTGCGCTGTGTGCGCGGCAGCATGACGTTCCAGGTGGACATCGCCCCGCGGTTCGACTACGGGCGCACGAAGCACGAGTTGCACATCACCCCGAACGGAGCGGTCTTCGCCGCGGAGGACGGCACGGAGCTCACCGTGCACCCCATCCGTGAACCCGAGGACATGCGGCTCCTCGACGTTCTCACGGGCCAGGGTGCCGACCTGCACCTGTCGCTGACGCTGCAGGCCGGTCAGCACCGCGGGCTGATGCTGGAGCTGGGCGCCGAGGGGCCGCCCGCCGAGATCCGCCTGGACGCATACCAACGGCTCTTCGACGAGACCGTGGCGTTCTGGCGCTCCTGGCTGGCGCAGTCGCGCTACACCGGGCGCTGGCGCGAGATGGTGGAGCGTTCCGCGATCACATTGAAGCTCATGACCTTCGCTCCCAGCGGTGCCGTGGTGGCCGCCCCGACGGCGGCTCTCCCGGAGCAACTGGGCGGCGAACGCAACTGGGACTACCGCTTCACCTGGATCCGTGACGCCTCCTTCTCCGTGTACGCCCTGCTGGGGCTGGGCTTCACGGAGGAGGCCCGGGCGTTCATCGTCTGGCTGAGCGACCGGGTCAGGGAGCAGGCCGGCAGCAGCGGCAGCACAGGCCCGCTCAACATCATGTACAGGGTCGACGGCTCGTCCGACCTGGACGAGCAGATCCTCGACCACTGGCAGGGCTATGCGGGCTCCGCGCCGGTGCGGATCGGCAACGGCGCCGCGACACAGCTTCAACTGGACATCTACGGCGAGGCGCTGGACAGCATCTACTTCGCGCAGCAGCACGGATTCCAGGTCGGGTACCGGGGATGGACCGCGATGCGGGCGAACCTGGACTGGCTGGCCGACCACTGGGACCAGGCGGAGGAGGGGATCTGGGAGACCCGCGGCGGGCGCCAGGACTTCACCTACGGCCGGGTCATGTCCTGGGTGGCCTTCGACCGCGCCCTGCGCCTCGCCGAGGCGAAGGGCTGGCCCTCGGCAGCCGGACGGTGGCAGACCGAGCGGGACGCCGTCTACGAACAGGTCATGGCCAAGGGGTGGAGCGAGGAACGGCAGGCATTCGTCCAGCACTACGGCAGTGAGGTGCTGGACTCCTCGCTGCTGCGCATGGCGACGGTGGGGTTCCTCAGCCCCGAGGATCCGATGTGGGCATCCACCCTGGACGCCATCGAACGGGAACTGGTCAGCGACAGCCTGGTCTACCGCTACAACCCCGAGGCCTCGCCCGACGGCCTGCACGGCTCGGAGGGCACCTTCTCCCTGTGCACGTTCATGTACGTCGACGCCCTCACCCGCACGGGACGGACGGACAAGGCCCGGCTGGTGTTCGAGAAGATGATGGGGTACGCCAACCATCTGGGCCTGTACTCGGAAGAGATCGACCTGACAGGACGCCAGCTCGGCAACTTCCCGCAGGCGTTCACGCATCTCGCCCTCATCGACGCGACACTCACCCTCGACAAGGCACTCGACGGTCGGTGACCCGGGCCCGGTTCCCCCGGCCGGGCCCGAGGAGCACCGTCGGCAGCCACCGGCAGCACATCGGCGACCGGTACAGTCGGTCGCCCCGAGCGGCGCGCATGAGCTGCGGGGCCGCAGACCGTCCGCCGGCCGGCCTCACCTCGCCCCGCCATGGGAGCGCCGAAGGCGGCGCCTCTGCTATCCCTGGGAGCGGCGCCCGCGCCGCGAGCGCCTTGCCTGCGCTGACATCGGAGCTGTACAGGGTGATCAAGAAAATGGCGCCTGAGTGAGGTGTGCCGTTGACACCGGGTGCCAGGGCTTCTAGCGTCACGTTGTATTGAAGGTACTAAGCGGTCGCTCACCGCACCAGGGGTTCACTTCCGAAGGCCCCGACAGGTTCTCTCAAGGGCGAGGAGAAGCAGCAATGTCCACCACTGAACAGCGGGTCGCGGTAGTCACCGGCGCGGCGCGCGGCATCGGCGCCGCCACCGCCGTACGGCTGGCCGCCGAGGGTCGCGCGGTCGCCGTGATCGACCTCGACGAGGCCGCCTGCAAGGACACCGTCGAGAAGATCACCGCCGCCGGCGGCAGGGCGATCGCGGTCGGCGCCGACGTGTCCGACGAGGCGCAGGTCGAGGCGGCCGTCGCCCGGATCGTCGAGGAGCTGGGCGCCCCCACGATCCTGGTCAACAACGCGGGCGTGCTGCGCGACAACCTGCTGTTCAAGATGAGCGTCTCCGACTGGGACACCGTCATGAACGTGCACCTGCGCGGCTCCTTCCTGATGACCAAGGCCGTCCAGAAGCACATGGTCGACGCGGGCTTCGGCCGGATCGTCAACCTCTCCTCCTCCTCGGCGCTCGGCAACCGCGGCCAGGTCAACTACTCCGCCGCCAAGGCGGGCCTGCAGGGCTTCACCAAGACCCTCGCCATCGAGCTGGGCAAGTTCGGCATCACCGCCAACGCCGTCGCCCCCGGCTTCATCGCCACCGAGATGACCAAGATCACCGCCGACCGCATGAAGATGGACTTCGAGGACTTCAAGAAGGCCGCCGCCGGCACGATCCCGGTGCAGCGCGTCGGCGAGCCCGAGGACATCGCCAACGCCATCGCCTTCTTCACCGGCGAGGCGGCCGGCTTCGTCTCCGGCCAGGTGCTGTACGTCGCCGGCGGACCGCTCAACTAAGGGATACGGGTACATGACTTCCGCTGAACTCCCCGAGCTCTCGGGCAAGGTCGCCCTCGTCACGGGCGCCAGCCGCGGCATCGGCTACGGCGTCGCCGAGGCACTCGTCGCGCGCGGCGACCGCGTGTGCATCACCGGCCGCAACGAGGACGCGCTGAAGGAGGCCGTCGAGAAGCTCGGCTCGGACCGGGTCATCGGCGTCGCCGGCAAGGCGCACGACCTGGCCCACCAGACCGAGGCGGTCGGGCGCACCATGGAGGCCTTCGGCCGCCTGGACTTCCTGGTCAACAACGCGGGCACCAACCCGGTCTTCGGCCCGATCGCCGACCTCGACCTGGACGTGGCACGCAAGGTCTTCGAGACCAACGTGATCTCCGCGCTCGGCTTCGCCCAGAAGACCTGGCACGCCTGGCAGAAGGACAACGGCGGCGCGATCGTCAACATCGCCTCGGTCGCGGGCCTCGCGCCCTCGCCGTTCATCGGCGCCTATGGCGTCAGCAAGGCCGCGATGATCAACCTGACCCAGCAGCTGGCGCACGAGTTCGCGCCGAAGGTGCGGGTCAACGCGATCGCCCCCGCCGTGGTCAAGACCAAGTTCGCGCAGGCCCTGTACGAGGGCCGCGAGGCGGAGGCCGCCGCCTCCTACCCGCTGGGCCGGCTCGGCGTGCCGTCCGACATCGGCGGGGCCGCCGCCTTCCTCACCTCCGAGCAGTCCGACTGGGTCACCGGTCAGACGCTCGTCGTGGACGGCGGGATCTTCCTCAACGCCGGCGTGGGCTGAGCCACCTTCCGGGCGTCGATTTTCGGACGGATCGGCGCCCGGAACCCCTCATGGAATCCGCACAGCGGACTGACAACGTCGTCATCGCGAAGTCGATCAAGAAGCCGTGAATCAGGGGAGGTTCAGGGGACAGAACGCTGCGGTATGGTCTGCCGACCCTTGGTATGGCAGATCGAGGAGCGTGCGCGTGTTCAACCGGAACCGATTCCTGCGGAGAGTCGCGGCGATCGCGTCCATGTCCCTGGTGACCGGCTGCGGCCTGCTGTCCAGCGGCAGCGGCGACGGCAAGGGCCCCATCGTCGTCGGTACCACCAGCGCCCCCAGCACGCTGGACCCCGCCGGTGCCTGGGACGGGTCCTGGGAGCTGTACCGGAACATCTTCCAGACGCTGGTCGCCTACCCCAGCGGTGCCACCGCCCCCCAGCCCGACGCCGCCGAGAGCTGCTCCTTCACCGATTCCTCCAGCCGCACCTACCGCTGCACGCTGCGCGCGGGCATGAAGTTCGCGGACGGCGACCCGCTGAACGCCCAGGCCGTCAAGTACTCCATCGACCGCATCCGCACGATCGACGCCCCCAGCGGGCCCGCCGGTCTGCTCGGCAGCCTGGACCGGGTGCAGGTGACCGGCGACCGAAAGGTCGTCTTCCAGCTCAACCAGTCCGACGCCACCTTCCCGTTCGTGCTGGCCACGCCCGCCATGTCGATCGTCGACCCGAAGGACTACCCCGCGCGCTCCCTGCGCAAGGACGGCGACGTCGACGGCTCCGGACCGTACAAGCTCCAGTCCTACGAGGAGGGCAAGCAGGCCGTCCTCGTCGCCAACGGCAACTACCAGGGCTTCGCCAGGCGGCAGAACGACGCGGTGACCATCCGCTACTTCCAGGACTCGGCCGGGATGGTCAAGGCGCTGCGGGACAAGCAGATCGACGTCACCTACCGCGGCCTCGCCGCCGACGACATCCTCGCCCTCCAGCAGCACGCCGACAGCAACCTGCAGCTGGTCGACGGGTCCGGCATCGACATCAGCTACCTGGTGTTCAACCCCAAGGACCCCTGGGCCAAGCAGCCCGCCGTACGCAAGGCCGTCGCCCAGATCGTCGACCGGGGCGCCATCGCGCACAAGGTCTACAAGGACACGGTCGACCCCCTGTACTCGATGGTGCCCAAGGGCCTGACCGGACACACCACCGGCTTCTTCGACGACTACGGCGACCCGAGCGTCCCCAAGGCCCGTAAGATCCTCTCCGACGCGGGCATCCACCAGCCCGTCCCGCTCACCCTCTGGTACACCACCGACCGCTACGGCTCCGAGACCGCGCTGATGTTCCAGGAGCTGAAGCGGCAGCTGGAGGCGTCCGGGCTGTTCACGATCACGCTCAAGAGCCGCCCCTGGAAGACCTATGTGGTCGGCTACCAGAAGGGCGAGTACCCGGTGTTCGGCCGCGGCTGGTTCCCGGACTTCCCCGACGCGGACAACTTCATCGCGCCGTTCGTCGGCGAGCACAACGCGCTCGGTACGCCCTACCCGTCCAAGGAGATCACCGACAAGGTGCTGCCCCACTCGCGCGCGGAGAGCGACCGCGCCCAGACGGTCAAGGACATGGAGGAGGCCCAGCAGGTCATCGTGAACGACGCGCGGCTGATCCCGCTGTGGCAGGGCCGGCAGTTCGTCGCCGCCAGCGAGGACGTCTCGGGCGGCGAACAGGCCCTCGACCCGTCGACGATCATGATGATGTGGGCGCTGCACCGCAAGACCAGCTGGTGATCCCCGGGGAAGCGGCCTTCGCGTGCCGGTTGTCAGTGGTCGCCTGTAGGTTCTGAAACCTGGAAGTGACCACACGCCGTGGTTGATCGACATCGTGAGGACGTTGACGTGACCGACATCGCCATGCTGCCCGAGTCCTGGCGCGGGGTTCTGGGCGACGAGCTGCAGCAGCCCTACTTCAAGGAGCTGACCGAGTTCGTCGAGGAGGAGCGGGCGAAGGGTCCCGTCTATCCGCCGCGCGAGGAGGTCTTCGCCGCGCTGGAGGCGACGCCGTACGAGCAGGTCAAGGTCCTCGTCCTGGGCCAGGACCCGTACCACGGCGAGGGCCAGGGCCACGGCCTGTGCTTCTCGGTCCGCCCCGGCGTGAAGACCCCGCCCTCCCTGCGGAACATCTACAAGGAGATGCAGGAGGAGCTGGGCCTGCCGATCCCGGACAACGGCTATCTGATGCCGTGGGCCCAGCAGGGTGTGCTGCTGCTCAACGCGGTCCTCACGGTCCGGGCCGGCGAGGCCAACTCGCACAAGGGCAAGGGCTGGGAGAGGTTCACCGACGCGGTGATCCGCGCGGTGGCCTCCCGTCCGGACCCGGCGGTCTTCGTGCTGTGGGGCAACTACGCGCAGAAGAAGCTGCCGCTGATCGACGAGCAGCGGCACGTGGTCGTCAAGGGCGCGCACCCCTCGCCGCTGTCCGCGAAGAAGTTCTTCGGCTCCCGCCCGTTCACCCAGATCAACGAGGCGATCGCCGCGCAGGGACATGAGCCGATCGACTGGCGCATCCCGAATCTGGGCTGAGGACAGGGGGCGCCCCGAAGCCGACCGGGGTGCAACTCCCCAGGGGCGCGGGCCTGTGTCGATGTGCGGCTCCGCCGCGCGGCGCGACCAGCCACGATGGCCCCGCGGTTTCCCACCGGCCGAAGGCACAACGGCGCCGCCTGACCGAGAATCCGCGCGGCGCCGTTTAGCGTCAGCACCACACAACGGTCGACAGCCCGGAGGGCACCCGTGGCGGAGCAACAGGAGCAGGCGGCACCGGATGCCCTGCTGACGCGGATCGGGCAGGCCGTCATGCTGCACCACGGCGGCGACCGCGAGGAGGCCCGCAGCCGGTTCCTGCACCTGTGGGCGGAGGTCGGCGAGGACGGCGACCCGCTGCACCGGTGCACCCTGGCCCACTATCTCGCGGACACGCAGGAGGACCCCGAGGCCGAACTCGCCTGGGATCTCAGGGCGTTGTCGGCGGCGGAGGAGCGAGGCGCTCCCCTGAGCGTGCGGGGGTTGTTTCCCTTGCTCCACCTCAATCTCGCCGCCGACTACATGAAGCTGGGCCGGGACGAGGCGGCCCGCAGCCAACTGGACCGGGCGCGCGAAGCCGCCGGCGCTCTGGCCGACGACGGGTACGGCGATGGGGTGTGGGCTGCGATCGGTCGGCTGGAGTTGCGGCTGGGCGACTAGCGCCTCCCGGGCTGCCGCGCTTCAGTGGCCGTAGGTCCGCTCGCAGATCTCCGCCTCCGGGCTGTCTCCTCGCCAGCCGCCGTACTGCCTGCCCAGGGCGCACACGTTCGGGGCCTCGGGGGCCGCGCTCGGCAGGTCCGGGGCGGCGGTGTACGACTTCCGGGGGCGCCCGCGGGGACGTGCCGGAGCGGATGGGGCCGCCGCGGGGTGGTGTACGACCCGGGGTGCCTCCGCCGGCCGATGCGGCGTCGCCGGCGTGGCCGGCGTGGCCGCCGTGACGCGCTGCGGACCCCGGGACGGCTCCGTCCTCTCCAGCGCCTCCTGGGCAGGCGCCTGCACCGCCCGCGGCTCCGCGCTGCCGTCCGGCCGGGCCGCGGTCGGCACTGAGGGTGCCGTGTCCCGGGGCGGCGCGGGGGGCGCGGGGCGCGGTACCGTCACACAGCCGGAGAGGGCCGAGACGGCCACGGTGACCAGGATCGCTGCGGTGGTCGTCGTTCGATGCACCCGCGCAACTCTGCTGGTTCGATGCCCGGGTTGGCAGCAGGGAGTCGAGGTCGGAGCCCCCGCACGGGTGATCTCGTGCCCCGTACGGAGGGATTCCGGGGACCGGGGCTGACGTTCTAGTCGCCGGTGGCGCCGTCGATCCGCTCGCGGATCAGGTCGGCGTGGCCGTTGTGCCGGGCGTACTCCTCGATCATGTGGGTGTAGATCCAGCGCAGGCTGAACGGCTCGTCGCTGAACCTGCTCTTCCCCCTGGACAGATCGTCGAGCTCGAAGCCGGCCGCGTTGCGCCGCGCGATCTCGATCTCCGCCTGCCAGGTCGCGTACGCCTCCTGCCAGGTGTCGGCCTCGGTGAGATGGAACTCGCCGTCCGGGTCCTCCTCCGTGGAGTAGACCGGGCCGGGCTCGTCGCCCACGAGGACCTTGCGGAACCAGCCCCGTTCCACCTCCGTCATGTGCCGTACCAGGCCCATGAGGGACAGCTCGGAGGGCGGCACGGACGCGGTCCGCAGCTGCTCGTCGGTCAGGCCCTCGCACTTCCAGGCCAGCGTCCGGCGGTGGTAGTCCAGCCAGCCCTCCAGCATGGTGCGTTCACCGGCGTTCAGGGCGGGTTCTCGGCGTTCGGTCGTCATGCATGTCATCCTCGCCGAAGATCACGCCTCCCACGAGGGGTTTTCACCGTCCCAGCAGCCCCGCGAGCAGTGCCCGCAGGCCCGTGCGGATCTCCTCCAGGCCCGGTTGCTCGGCGCTGAACGAACCCGCCGCGCACGAGAACATCAGCCCGTCCGCCCAGGCGACCAGGGACAGAACGTGCCGGGCCGGGTCCGGGGAGCCCACGGCGGCGAGCATCGCGGCCAGTTGCTCCTTGAAGACGGCACCGGTCCGGTCGTAGAAGGCGCGCAGCTCGGGGCGGCGGGTGGCCTCCAGAGCGAGTTCGTAGCGGGCGATCAGCAGCTCGCGGCCCCGGGTCAGGGAGCGGTGCACGGCCAGGGCCAGCCCGTCGGCCAGTGCGTCGGGTCCGCCGCTCGGATCCGGCATCTCGGCCAGGTCCAGCACCCGGGCCTCGCGCTCGGCATGCCGTCGTACGGCCAGTTCCAGCAGGGCCTGCCGGGTGCGCGCCACGTTCGACGTCGAGCCCAGCGGCAGCCCCGCCGCCTCGTCCACCGCCCGGTGCGTCAGCCCGCGCATCCCGCGCTCGGCGAGCAGGGCCAGGGCGGCGTCGGCGACGAGATCGGCACGGGAGGCAGTGGGGGTGCGTACGGACATGAGGTGACCCTATCTGTCTCACTACGGCTGTAGTAGAGTCGTATGCACTACAGATGTAGTCTGAGGGGATCCGGGAGGAGCCATGGTTCAGCCGGCGCGCGCGATCGTCATCGGCGGCGGCATCGGAGGTCTGGCCGCGGCGGCGGCACTGCACCACAGGGGCCGGGACGTGACCGTGCTGGAGCGGGCCCGCTCCCTGGAACCCGTCGGCGCGGCCATCTCGCTCGCCCCGAACGCCCTGCGCGCCCTGGACGTGCTCGGCATCGGCGAGGAGATCCGGGATCTGGCCGCCTGGCAGGGCGACGGCGGCCTGCGCACCCCCGGCGGACGGTGGCTGTCCCGGTCCAGCGCCGAGGCGGCCGCCGCCCGATTCGGCGGCCCGCTGGTCCTGCTGCCCCGCGCCGCGCTCGTCGACCGCCTCGCCGCCCTGCTCCCGCCCGATGCCGTCCGCACCGCGGCCACCGCGAGCCTCGCCGAACCCGGCGACGGCCGGCGGCCCGCCCGGGTGAGCATCGGCGACGACGAGCTGGAGGCCGAGCTGGTGGTCGGCGCGGACGGCATCAACTCCCGTGTCCGCGGCTCCCTTTTCCCGGAGCACCCCGGCCCGGTGTACGCGGGGTTCACCACCTGGCGGGTGCTGATCCCGGTGCCCGGCGTGGAGTTCGCCCCGCACGAGACCTGGGGCCGGGGCCGCATCTGGGGCACCCAGCCGGTCAAGGACGGCCGCGTCTACGCCTACGCGGCGGCCATGACCCCGGCCGGCGGGCGGGCACCGGACGACGAGAAGGCCGAACTCCTGCGCCTGTTCGGCGACTGGCACGATCCCGTCCCCGCCGTGCTCGCCGCCGCCCACCCCGAGGACGTGCTCCGGCACGACGTCCACCACATCGTCACGCCCCTGCCGGCCTACCACGCGGGCCGGGTGGCCCTGCTCGGCGACGCCGCCCACGGCATGCCGCCGACCCTCGGCCAGGGCGGCAACCAGGCCATCGAGGACGCCGTCGTGCTCGCGCACCACCGCGACGACCTGGCCGCCTACACCGCCGCCCGGCTGCCGCGCACCACCGCGATCGCCCGCCGGGCCGTCAGGGCCGCCCGCGTGAACATGGCCGGCAACCCCCTCGCCGTCGCCGTACGCGACACCGCGATCGCGGCCCTGTCCAAGGCCGCGCCCGCGCTCCTCCTGCGCGGCTTCGACGACATCGCCGGCTGGCGGCCGCCGTATGCTGCCGGAGAGGCTGTCGAGCGGTAGGGGAGAGATCGTGAAGGTCGGCTGCATCGGACTCGGGGACATCGCGCAGAAGGCGTACCTGCCGGTGCTGGCCATGCAGCCGGGCGTCGACCTGCACCTCCAGACCAGGACGTCCGCCACCCTCGACCGGGTCGGGGACAGCCTGCACCTGCCGGCCGGCCGCCGGCACAGCACGCTCGACTCCCTGCTGGCCGCCGGTCTCGACGCGGCCTTCGTGCACGCGCCGACCCCCGTCCACCCGGAGATCGTCACCCGGCTGCTCCAGGCGGGCGTACCGACGTACGTGGACAAGCCGCTCGCCTACGAACTCGCCGACTCCGAGCGGCTGGTGGGCCTCGCCGAGGAGCGCGGGGTCTCCCTGTTCGTCGGCTTCAACCGTCGGTACGCGCCCGGGTACGCGCAGTGCCTGGAGCACCCGCGCGAGCTGATCCTCATGCAGAAGAACCGGATCGGGCTGCCCGAGGAACCGCGCTCGATGATCCTGGACGACTTCATCCACGTCGTCGACACCCTGCGGTTCCTGGTGCCGGGCCCGGTCGACGACGTCACCGTCCGCGCCCGGGTGGAGGGCGGGCTGCTGCACCACGTGGTGCTCCAGCTCGGCGGGGACGGCTTCACCGCACTCGGCGTGATGAACCGGCTCAGCGGCTCCGCCGAGGAGGTCCTGGAGGTGTCGGGGCAGGACACCAAGCGTCAGGTGCTCAACCTCGCCGAGGTCATCGACCACAAGGGCCAGCCGACCGTGCGCCGGCGCGGCGACTGGGTGCCGGTGGCCCGGCAGCGCGGCATCGAGCAGGCGGTCCTCGCCTTCCTCGACGCCGTGCGCGCAGGGAAGGTGCTCAGCTCCCGGGACGCGCTGGCGACCCATGAGCTGTGCGAGCGGGTGGTACGAGCGGTTCGGGACCGTTCCGCCGCAGCCTGAGCGTCCGCAGGCTCTCGGTGACGCACAGCGCCGCCAGCACCAGCAGCGCGCCGTGCACCGGCCAGTCGCCGTAGCGGACGTACGGCGTGATGCCGTGCGCGAGCGGTACGTCGTACACGCGGGCGGCGCTCGCGTCGGTGCCGAGCCACGGACCGAGCCGCTGCCCGCCCGGACCGTACACGGCCGAGACCCCGGTGAGGGTGGCGTGCACCATCGGGCGGCCGGTCTCGGCGGCCCTGATCGCGGCCAGCGAGGCATGCTGCTCCGGCGCCCAGCTGCCCTGGAAGGTGGACGTGGCGGACTGCCCGAGCAGGACATCGGCGCCGTCCTCGGCCAGATGCCGGCTCATGTCGGGGAACGCGGTCTCGAAGCAGATCAGCGGGCCTATCCGCAGCCCGTGCCCGACGTCCATCACGACCTGCTCGGTGCCGCGCCTGCGGTCCTCGCCGGCCGCCCGGCCGACCGAGGTGGCCCAGCCGAGGAGCGAGCGGGCCGGTATGTACTCGCCGAAGGGCACGAGCCGCATCTTGTCGTACCGCTCGCCGGTCGGGCCGTCCGGACCGATCAGCACCGAACTCTTGTAGATCCCGGGCCGGTCTGAGCGGCGGGCGTCCACGTTCACCAGCACGTCCGCGCCGGTCGCGCGGGACAGCGCGGCGATCCGCCGGGCCAGGTCGGGCCGGTGGCCCAGGTCGTACCCGACGCTGGACTCGCCCCACACCACCAGGTCGAGATGCTGACCGACGAGCCGCCGGGTCAGCTGCTCCTCGCGGTCGAACCGCTGTGCGCCGCTGTCGTGCCCGCTCACGATCCCGGGCTGTACGACCGCGATCCGCACCCGCCCGTCGACCTCCGGGTGCGGTGCCCAGGCCCATACGGCCGAGGTCGCGGCCGCCGTGGCGACCAGCGAGGCCACGGCCGGGACGCGGGCCTCCCGCACGGATGTCAGCAAGGCCGCCGCCACGTTGACGGCCACCACCAGAAAGCTCAGCAGCCACACCCCGCCGACCGAGGCCAGCCGCAGCACCGGAGCCACCTGCCACTGGCTGGCGCCCAGCATGCCCCACGGCCCGCCCAGCCCCTGCCAGGACCGCACCAGCTCCACCATCAGCCAGCCGGACGGCAGTACCAGCACGGCGGCGGCGGCCCGGCCCGGCGTCGGGTGGCCGCCCAGGAAGCGGCGCACCAGCCAGCCCCAGGGCGCCCACAGGAGACCCAGCAGGGCGGCTATCAGGAAGATGAACACGTGCAGGCTCGGCAGCAGCCAGTGGTGCACGGCCAGCAGGAAGCCGAAGCCGCCGCTCCAGCCGTCGTACGCCGCGCGGCGCCCGCTGGGGGCCGAGCGGGCCAGCAGGATCCAGGGGACCAGGGCGACGTAGGCGAACCACCACAGTGCCGGCGCGGGGAAGGCGAGCACCGGCAGCGCACCCGCAAGGGCGGCGGCACAGGAACGGCGCCAGGGGGAGCTGAGCCAGCGATTGATCGTCCTCATGGGGGCCCTCCCTGCCCTGCGCTCACTCCAGTGTGCGCGTCCGAAGCGATCTAGGACAGGGGGCGTGGGGTCGCGGAAAGCCCGGGTGGATCTGCCGGCGGCACGCTGCGGGTCCCTGGCGGAGCCGCACGTCAGCCCCGCGCGCCCTCTTCAGTGGGCGGGGCTGGGGTCACCTTGGTGGCAAGGCGGCGCCATTTCTCCTCCACGGTCACCTGGCGCAGGCGCCAGCCCTCCGGGGTGCGCAGGAGCGCGAAGTCGTACCGGCCACCGCATACCAGGTCCGGGGCCGTAGGGCTGCCGTTGGCCGCGAAGCGCATCGGGTTGAGGTAGTCGGCCCGCACGGAGGCGGTGTCGCCGGTGTCGTGTTCCAGGAAGCCGAACCGTACCTGGCGGTTGACGATCAGGTGCTGTCGCATGGCGAACAGCGCCAGGCTCTCGGCGAGCCATCCGGCGATCTGACCCGCGTCGCCCTCTATACCGCCGGCCGAACGGTAGTCGGCCCGTCCGTCCGCCGTGAACAGCATTCGGTACGCCGTCCAGTCGCCGTCGTCGACCGCCACCGCGTACGCGGTGATCAACTCGTCCACGGCCAGCCGGTCCATCACGGTCGCGAGCTCAGCGCGCTGCGTCATCGGCACAGTGTTGGGCATGGCGGGCGCTGAGCCAAGAGGCGCGCCGGGACAATCGGTGGTGCGGGGACATTCGGTGGTGCGGGGCGGGCCGACGCCCCGAACCTGTCGCCATGAACGGTCAATCCACCGAGCCGGAACCCCAGTTCCGCATCCGGGCCCGTACACGGGCTCCACGGTCGGCGGCCGTCCATCAGGCCCACCGGGCTGTGCCAACTCTGTTGGGTGAACCTGCCGAAGTATGGATCATGGCGGGGTGACGAAGTGGACGAAGGACGAACCTCCGGTCGAGCAGCCGGGCCCTGAGCCGGGGCTTTCCCCGTACCAGCAGGCGATGCGGGAAAGGCTGCTCGCGGCCCCCGTGGTGCCGGCGCCCGAGCCATGGCGGCGCATCGCGTACGCCCCGGTCGGCGGGCTGCTCGGGATCGGCTTCGCCTCGCACCCCGGCACCGGTCAGGACGTGGTCATGGTCGTCTCGCACGACGGTCACGGTCTCTTCGACGCCGTCACCGGAGAGAAGATCGCGCGGGACCGTGACCCTGATCCCGAGGACAGCAGCCCCGATGCAGATCCCGCTCTGTCGTGTCCTGGACTGGGACCGGTCGCCGGAAGCAGGGTGCGCATCGCCGGGCTCTTCGGAGGAGGACTGCACACCACCACCGAAGACGGCTGGAAGCTGGAGGTCGTTGCCCCGGCCTGGCCGAACGAGCGTGTCCTGCTCTCCCGCGGCAGCGGATTGCCGCACTCCGGTCCCCACGGGGAGCGCTGGTGGCACATCTTCCACTCCGACTACTCCGAGCTCCGCGCCGCCGGCTTCTCGCCCTCCGGGCAGACCCTTGCCGTGGCGACGAGCAGCGATCTGTCCCTGTGGACCCGCGGCGCCGGCCACAGCCGCAGTGGCAGCGACTGACCAGTGGATGCCTGGGACCAGGTGTGGCCGGCCGCGACGCGGCGGCACCCGGTCAGTCGAACGCCACGACCAGGCGGACGCCGTCGTCACCGAAGCGGCCTGCCAGCGCCTTCATCACCGCGAAGACATGTGGCCAGTGAGTCCCGGGGCCCAGGACGGCGCCGACGGTCAACGGTTCGTAGGCGCACATCACTTCGCCGGTGGACCACTCCACGCGGCGCGTCGCGCTGCGCACGTCCGCGGGCGGCGTGCCTGCCGCGGACAGGGCTTCCGGTGGCCATGGATCGGATACGAGCTGTTGACGCAGGGTCGATGGCAGCGATGTCGTGCGCCAGGTCAGCCGGCCGATGAAGTGATCGGGCGAGGCCCCGGGATCCAGGGAAGCGAGTTCCGCCCAGCTGACCCAGCTCGCGCCGTGCAGGTGGCCCGATGAAACCCAGGGCTCGAGCTGCGAGCGCATGCCGCTCGACAGGTCGGCGGGAAGACCGCGATCCGGTGCAAGGGGTGGAAAGCCCGCGTAGTTGCGCACCCCGAAGAGACAGCCGAAGGCCGCGTAGTCGGTCTCGTCGTACAGCGGCCAGAGATCCATGGCGGCCACCCACGGCTCGCCGTCGTAGTGGTCGGTGCCGACACCGGGATGACGAAACTCGATGCCGCCATGGATGTCCGTACTCACGGCGCCGCACCTTGACGGCGTCGGAGTGGACAGACACCCGCGGGCATCATCACTCCTCGACCTCGATGCCGAAATCCCGGACGAGCCCTTCCAGACCGCCCGTGTAGCCCTTGCCGCCCAGGACGAAGTCCCAGTCGCCGTTCGACCTGCGGCGGAACGAGCCGAGCACCAGGGCGGTTTCGCCTGGCCGCCCGTCGGAGACTCGCAGTCGTCCCAACTCGGCCAGCGCCGGGTCGAGCAGGCGGATGCAGGCGTCCGTGAAGCTGGAGAGATCGGCGTTCGGGTCGGCCTCCGGGTCGACGGCGGCCACCAGTACCAGTCGATCAGCGTCATCCGGCAGTCCGTCGAAGGAGACGCGGAGGGCGGCCCTGTCGGGTGCGGTGGCCGGGAGGGCACGGACAGAGCCGTCCGGCGTCTGCGGGTTGTTGTAGAAGACGAAGTGATCGTCGCTGAGGACGCGGTTGCCACGGCAGACGAGAGCGCACACGTCCAGGGCGACACTTCCGGTCCAGGACATGCCCAGGACGTTGTGCTCGTCGGGCAAGCGAGTGTCCACGACCGTCGGCGTCCGCTGTGCCACGGCACGACGGGCGCCATCTCCCAAGCGTCCCCGCAGGCCGTGACGATGCAGCAGGTCGACGAGTTCGGTTCCCGAGATCAGCTCCAGCGGCTTGCCGTTGGCGAAGGTGTGTGAGCCAGGGCCGAACCTCGAGGTCGTGACGAGCACACCCTTGTTGGCGCCGGTGTCCTGAACGGTCCCGTACAAGTCACGCACAGCGGTGGGCGGCACCGTGTTGCGGTAGCGCTTCACCTGCACGACGATCTTGCCGCCTCGGATCGGCGTCGGATCCAGTGCGTCGACGTCCACGCCGCCGTCGTTCGAGCGTTGCGTGGTGACCGCCTGCATCCCCATGGCGCGGAAGAGTTCGGCAACGAGGTTCTCGAAGGCGATGGGGTCCATGTCGAACAGGTCGGGTTCCTCGTCGCTGCCCTGCGTGACGACACGATGCCCGACCTCCTGCGGCCGACGGCTCGGCCGCACCGGCGTGAGTTGGTCGGGGCGGGCCGAGAGCTGCCCGCGCAGGGCATCGGCCAGACAGCTGCCGGCGTCCACCTGTGCCAAGCGCAGGTCGCGGAATGTCGAGCGTGGAGCCATGACCGTCGCCAGGTAGATGTGGCCTGGGCGGCCCGTCGTGGGGTCGTGTCCGTCCACGAACCCGTTCAAGGTCACCGACTCGAGCGCGCCCAGCTCGTCCGCGGCGAAGAGTTCGTGCAGCACGAGCAGCATGCACTGTGCCAGGACCTCCCGGTACAGGGACCGACGCTGACCCACTGGCCGGGGAGTCTCCTTGTCCTGGTCCGCACCGGGCATGTATCGAACGGACTTGACCTCGGGTACGACGCTGTAGGCGGGCAGCTCCCAGTCCAGCACCAGCTGTCCGGCTGCCGGGTCATAGGCTGCTGCGATCTGGCGTGGGAAGCCCTCAGGCCACGCAGTGGAGGCGTAGAGAGCGGCCGAGAAGTACTCGACCACGGAAGCGGGGTCGTGGCGTCTGACGCCTTCCGTCAGCTCGACGACGCCGGCGTTGTGCCGCCGCACCTCGGCCAGCTGGGCATCGGCCCATTCCCGGTACTCGCGTTGGTACGACGCCAACTGTTGCCGCCGCTGCGCCTCCGCTGCCTGGGCCGCGTGCCAGTCCTGCTCGAAGCGCGCCCTGGCCTCGGCCTGAGCCTGGGCGCGGCGACCGGCGGTCCATCCGCGGTCTGTCGGGTAGTGAGCGAAGTGCGGCATGGGCACGGGCTGCGCCAATGGTCCCGGAGCGAAGGGCTCGATCTCTTCGGTGCGCATGAGAGAGGAAGCCCTGAACGCCGGAGCCTGGCAGCCCGAGGCGAGAAGCTCTTGCAGCGCCGTGACCTGGGCGTCCAGTTCCTCGGTGCGACGGAGCGCCTCCGCCTGCCTGTGCTCGCGGTAGTTCTGGGCTGCCTGCCGTTGATACGCACGAGCCTGCTGTGCTTCCTGTCTCTGTCGTCTGGCTTCGGCCTCCCTCTGGCGCTGCTGCTGCCTCTGCATCTCAGCCCAGACGCCGACCAAGCCGTGAGAACGACGACTCATGTGTGTGCAGGCCCTCCCCAAGGCGCGCCGGCTGTCCCCGCAACCAGTTGTGACGGAACGACTTTATCCAGCGATGCCCGTATCGCACATCCACCGGGCAAGGCCACCGCCGGCAGAAGGGTCTGTGAGCGCCGCGCGGGATGCGAGGGGGCCCTGCCGCACGCCTGTCCGTCGCCCCCGCGCCCCGCCGGCCACCCAGGGGTACGGCCTGGTGCAGGCCGGAGAACTGGAGCGGGCGGCACGGCGGTTGCCTGAGGAACAGCCGTATCCGGTGGCGGACGAGGCGCTCGCGCATCTGCGGGCGTAGGCCGGCGGCAGCGGGCCGCCGGTCGGGTCAGGCCGCCTTGACGACCTCGCCACGGATCGCCTCGGCCCACTCGACCACCAAGAGCTCGTACTCCGCGCGCTCCTGAGCCGACAGGGTGCCGCCCGCACGCAGCCACAGTGCCCGGATCTGCTCGTTCACCTCGGCGGCAGACCGCACGGAACCAGAGGGCGGGACATCGGGGGACATGCGGACAGCCTAGGGGTAAGCACTGACACTGCGCTACCGTCCGGCTACCCAGAAGGTATGCGGTTGGTCACCGTCACCGACACCTGACCGCATCGGCACCCGGCCGCGGCAGAACCGGGGTAGGCCCCGACTCCCGGACTGTTCCAGGCGCTGGAAGGTCAAGGGACGTTCACGTGTCCGTGGTGTTGACCGGTCCCGGCGTCGCCGCTTACGTTGCAGCACAGGAGAAAGCGCTTGCTACATTGCTTGCCGTATTCCTCGCTATTGCTTCCGCACTGTCGGCCCGCGCGCCCGCCGTACCGGAGGAGTGCTGAACTCGCCTATGCCGCCCTCTCCCCTCCTGCCCAGGCCCGACCGCCCTCGTCCGGCAACCCCGTTCACCGGCCGGCGCATCCGGGCCGCCGTCATCGGCACCGGCGCCATCGGGCGCGGCTCCCATCTGCCCGCGCTGGCCCAACTCGCGCGGGAGGGTGAGACGGAGGTCGTCGCCGCCGTCGACATCGACCAGGACGCCGTCGAGGCCTTCTGCGCCGGGTCCGGCATCCCGCACGCCTACACCGACCTCGACCGGATGCTGGCCGAGCAGCGGCCCGACCTGGTCAGCGTCTGCACCCCGCCCACCCTGCACCGCGCGCAGACCGTGGCCGCGCTGAGCGCCGGGGCATGGGTGTGGTGCGAGAAGCCGCCGGTGCCCTCGCTCGCCGACTTCGACGCGATCGAGGCGGCGGAGGGCGCGGACGGCGGGCCGTACGCGGCGATCGTCTTCCAGCACCGGTTCGGCTCCGGATCCCGGCATGTGCGCCGACTGCTCGCCGAAGGCGCCCTCGGGCGGCCCCTGGTGGCGCACTGCCAGACCACGTGGTACCGCGACACCGCCTACTACGCCGTGCCCTGGCGCGGCCGCTGGCACACCGAGGGCGGCGGCCCGGCCATGGGCCACGGCATCCACCAGATGGACCTCCTGCTGGACCTGCTCGGGCCGTGGAGCGAGGTGCGGGCCATGGCCGGGCGGCTGGTGCACGACGTCGAGACGGAGGACGTCTCCACCGCCCTGGTCCGCTTCGGGAGCGGCGCCCTCGCGACCGTCGTCAACAGCGTGCTGAGCCCCGACGAGGTCAGCCGCATCCGCATCGACTGCGAGCGCGCGACCGTCGAACTGACCCACCTCTACGGGCACGCCAACGACGACTGGCGCATCACCCCGGCCCCGGACGTCCCCGCCGAACTGGCCGAACGGTGGCGGGACTTCGGTCCGGACGTGCCCAGCTCGCACCTGGCCCAACTGCGCGAACTGGTCGCGAGCATGCGCGCGGGTGACCGGCCCCGCAGCAGCGGCGCCGACGGGCGTACGAGCCTGGAGCTGATCACGGCCCTGTACAGGTCGGCCTTCACCGACACCACCGTCCGCGCCGGCGAGATCGGCCCCGGCGACCCCTACTACACCGCCCTGCACGGCGGCGCCCCCGGCTGGGCACCGGCGACGGCCGAGGAGGTCACGGCATGACCGGCGGCGGGCTGCGGGTGGTCCACGCGCACGGCGAACGGATCAGCGTCTGCGAACCGGTCACCGGCGTCGAGCTCTTCGCCTACGTCTACCGTCCCGAGGCCGCCTGGGAGGCGCCCCGGCCCTACCTCCACCCGGTCCGCACCCTCGCCGGCGCCGTCGTCACCGACTACCGCCCGAACGACCACCGCTGGCACAAGGGCCTGTCCCTGACCGCCTCGCACCTGTCGGGGGCGAACCTGTGGGGCGGCAACACCTACGTGCACGGGCAGGGGTATCTCGAACTGCCCGAGCGGGTCGGCTCGATGCGCCACGCCGGCTTCGACGAGATCTCCGCGGCCGACGGCCGGGCGGTGGTCGCCGAGCGGCTGACCTGGCATCCGTACGACGGTCAGCTGTGGGCCGAGGAGCAGCGGCGGATCGAGGTCCACGACGTCGACCCGGACTCCGGTTCCTGGGCGCTGACGTGGACCAGTGCGATCACCAACCGGCGCGCCGTACCGCTCCGCTTCGGCAGCCCGACCACCGCCGGGCGCGAACTGGCGGGCTACACCGGGCTGTTCTGGCGCGGTCCGCGTGCCTTCCGGGAGGGGCGGATCCTCGGGCCCGAGGGGGAGGGGCCCGAGCTGATGGGCACCCAGGCGCCCTGGCTCGCCTACTGCGGCGAACACGACGGCACCGACGGCCGTGCCACCCTCGTCTTCGCGCACGCCCCGGAGAACGACCACTCCGGCGCGGGCGGAACCCACCCCGCCCACTGGTTCGTCCGCAATGAGCCCTTCGCCGCCGTCGCCCCCTCCTGGTCCTTCTTCGAGGAGCTGGAACTCGCCCCCGGCGACACGCTCCGCCGCCGCTACCGGGTCGTCGTGGCGGACGGGGCCTGGCAGCGCGGGGACGTCGTCGAGTACCTGCAGGCGCATCCGTGGTGAGCGCCGGGGAGCACACGTTCACGGGTCTGCCCGGCGGGGTCGCCGTGTCCCGGCTGTGCGTGTACGACTGGCCCGCCGCCGACGGGGTGGGCGGCGGAACTCCCCATGTTCATCTGGCCTGTTCGGAGGCGTACGTCGTCACCGGCGGCCGGGGCGCGGTGCAGACGCTGACCGCGTCCGGCCAGGAGGTCACCCCGCTCGCGCCCGGCACGGTCGCCTGGTTCACGCCGGGCACCATCCACCGGCTGGTCAGCGAGGGCGATCTGCGCATCACCGTCCTCATGCAGAACAGCGGGCTGCCGGAGGCCGGGGACGCGGTGCTCACGCTTCCCCCGGAGTACCTGGCCGACCCGGAGACGTACGCCGCCGCCACCACGATCCCGGCCGACGTCCCGGAGGCCGAGCGGGGGCGGCTCGCTCGCGCTCGGCGTGACCTGGCCCTGGAGGGCTACCGGGCGCTCCGCGAGGCCTCGGGGCCGGAGCCCCTGGCCGCCTTCCACCGGGCCGCCGCCGCGCTCGTACGGCCGCGGATCGCCGAGTGGCGCCGGCGCTGGAGGAGCGGTGCCGCCGCTGCCGCCGCGGCCACGGGGGAGCAGCTGGATCGCCTGGAACGGGGTGACGTCGCGCACCTCGCCGAGGCGGTCGTACGGGCCGAACTGCCCGTTGAGCAGGGCAGGTTCGGGATGTGCGGGCGGCTGGACGTCTACCCGGGGCCCTAGCGGTCCTGCGGGCGTGCGGTGGTCCGTCCGCGCCGTGGCCGTGGAACAGGCCCGCAGCGGCAGATCGTGGCCGGTCGGCCCGGTCGCCCGGGCGGGTAGCCTTGAGAGGCGGGGAAGGGCCCGATGCGCAGGGAGGCCCGATGAAGTACGTGGTGTTCTACGAGTCGGCCGACGACCTGGAGGAGAAGGCGCCCGCCCACTTCGCCGCCCACGTGGCCCGCTACCAGCCGTTCGTCGAACGCGGCGAGCTGCTGCTGATCGGCCCGTTCGCGAACCCCCGGGAAGAGGGCTCGATGGCCGTCTTCCGCACGCGCGAGGCGGCCGAGGAGTTCGTCGCCGGTGACCCGTTCGTCCTGCACGGAGTGGTGAAGGCCTGGCACATCCGTGAGTGGAACGAGGTCCTCACGGCGCCCTGAGCCTCACGCCGCCGCCGGGCCGGTGCGCGTCCAGCCCGGCGCCTGCGGATGGGCCGTGAGGTCCTCGTGGCGGACCTCCTCGCCGCAGGCCCGGCAGGTGACCACCGGGACCAGTTCATTGCCGCAGCTGTGCTCGACGGCCATGGGCAGGTCGGCGCCCTTGCGGATGTGGCGGTCGCCCCACTCCTTGAGCGTCATCAGGACCGGCTCCAGCTCCAGCCCCGCCTGCGTGGCCCGGTACTCGAAGCGCTGGGGCCGCTCGCTGTAGGCGCGCCTGGTGAGGATGCCCGCCTCCACGAGCCGGCGCAGCCGGGCGGCCAGGACGTCGCGCGGGGCGCCGATGTTGCGCACGAGCTGGTCGAAGCGGCCGTTGCCCAGGCACACCTCGCGCAGGACGAGCAGGGAGTACTTCTCGCCGACCACCGCGAGGGCGTCGGCGATGGAGCAGGGGCGCGGGTCTTTCGTGGCGGCCATGAGGGCCAGTCTAGAGGAGGGTTTGTTTTTCCAACCCAGCGAGCTATGGTGAGTTTGGATTTCCTACTCACCGGTAGCTGTCGTAGCCCGCCCCCCGGCCCGCTGCGGACAGCCAGGCGGCCAAGGAGGGCCCCGCCATGCGCGACGCAGTGATCGTCGAAGCCGTACGCACCCCCATCGGCAAGGGCAAGCCGAACGGCTCCCTCGCCCACGTCCACCCCGTGCAGCTGCTCGCCCACACCCTGCGCACCCTGGTCGAGCGCTCCGGCGTCGACCCCGCGCTGATCGACGACGTCATCGGCGGCACCGTCGACCAGGTCGGCGAGCAGGCCATGAACACCACCCGGTACGCGGTCCTCGCCGCCGGCTTCCCCGAGACGGTCCCGGCGACCACGGTGGACCGCCAGTGCGGCTCCTCCCAGCAGGCCGTGCACTTCGCCGCGCAGGGCGTGCTGTCCGGGGCGTACGACCTGGTGGTCGCCTGCGGTGTGGAGTCGATGAGCCGGGTGCCGATGTGGTCCAACGTGCCCGCCGGCAAGGACCCGTTCGGTCCGGGCGTCGCCGAGCGCTACCCCGAGGGCCTGGTCCCGCAGGGCATCAGCGCGGAGCTGATCGCCGCCAAGTGGTCCCTCACCCGCGCCCGGATGGACGAGTTCGCCGTCTCCTCGCACCGCAAGGCCGCCGCGGCCTGGGACACGGGCCTGTTCGACGCCGAGATCGCGCCGCTGGACGGTGTCGCCCGCGACGAGTGCGTCCGCCCCGGCAGCAGCCCGGAGGTCCTCGCCGGCCTCAAGCCCGCCTACTACGACGCCGGCTTCGCCGAGCGCTTCCCGCAGATCGAGTGGAACGTGACCGCGGGCAACGCCAGCCCGATCAACGACGGCGCCTCCGCCGTCCTGATCACCTCCAGCGACACCGCGGCCCGCCTCGGCCTGCGCCCGCTCGCCCGCCTGCACAGCTTCGCCGTCACCGGTTCCGATCCGCTGCTGATGCTGACGGGCGTCATCCCGGCCACGGAGAAGGTGCTGCACAGGGCGGGGCTGAGGATGGCCGACATCGACCTCTTCGAGGTCAACGAGGCCTTCTCCAGCGTGGTGCTGGCCTGGCAGCAGGAGACCGGCGCCGATCTGGCCAAGGTCAACGTGCACGGCGGCGCGATCGCCCTGGGTCACCCGCTCGGCGCCAGCGGCACCCGGCTGACCACCACCCTGGTCCACGCCATGCGCGAGCGTGGCGCCCGTTACGCCCTGCAGACCATGTGCGAGGCGGGCGGACTGGCCAACGCGATGATCCTCGAGGGCGTCTGACCGGAGACCCTCACCGGCCGCGCAGGTGGTGACGCTTGCGCCAGGCCACCACCGCGCCCAGCAGCGCCGGTACGGCGATACCGGCCATCGCGATCAGGAAGGCGGGAGACGTCGGCGCGGCCGCGCGGGCGCCGGCGACCGCGTAGGCGGCGGTGTTCGGGATCGAGCCGACGGCCGTGGCCAGCAGGAACGGCCACCAGCGCATACGGGAGACGGCCGCGATGTAGTTCGCCGCCCAGAACGGCACGCCGGGGAAGAGCCGGGCCGCCAGCATGGACCGGAACCCGTGCCGGCTCAGCTGGCCGTCGGCCGCCTTCAACCAGCGGCCCCGCAGCAGCGGGCGCAGCGCGTCCTGCCCGAGCACCCGGCCGAGCCCGAACGCCACGCCCGCCCCGAGCACCGTCCCCGCCAGCGACGTCACCAGCCCCAGCTGCGAGCCGAACAGCGCGCCCGCCGCCAGATTGAGCAGGGGACGCGGCACGAACGCCACGGTGCACAGCCCGTACGTCACACCGAACACCGCGGCCGCCGCGGCTCCGCCCAGCTGCGGCGGCCACCCGTGCGTCAGCAGCCGCTGCGGCTCGAAGGCCAGCACGCACGCGGCGGCACCGGCGAGCAGGGCGAGCAGCAGTGACAGCCGGGCATGGGGATGCGCCAGCGCCCGCGCACACCGCCCGGCGAACCCGGCGCGGGGCAGCGGTGACACGGGTACGACGAGCTCCGTGGCGGCGGCCGGGGGAGAGGCCGTGGCGGTGCCAGAGCGGTTGGCATCGAGCATCCGGTGACATTAACCGACGAGCGCGTGTGATCGCCGTCAGGTAGGCCGCACCGAGCGGGTCCGGGCACCTCGGGCACCCGGACCCATGGACCCATGTCCTACGCGGCGAGCGCGTGACCGGGGTGCAGTACCACCTTGGTGTAACCCTCGACCCGCTTGTCGAACTTCTCGTACGCCTGTGGCGCCTGGTCCAGCGGGAGCTCGTGGGAGACCACGAAACTGGGCTTGGCGCGCCCGGCGATGATCAGGTCGCGCAGCTGGCGGTTGTACCGCTTGACGTTGCACTGACCGGTGCCCATCTGCTGGCCCTTCTCGAACATCTTGCCGATGGAGACCAGTAGCTGACCGTGCTTGGCGTGCTCGTCGGGGCCGCCCGGGTCCGAGGGCACGTACAGACCCGGCACACCGAGCACGCCCGTCGGCCGTACCGTCATGACCAGCTCATTGAGGACGATGGCCGGTTCCTCGTGGCTGGCGTCGTGTGCCTGGGCCTGGTAGCCGACGGCGTCGACACCCTTGTCGGTGCCCTCGCCTGCGGTCTGCTCCTTGATCTGCTCCGCCGGGTCGCCCTTGGTGAAGTCGATCGGGATGGCCCCGATCTCCTCCGCCTTGGCGAGCCGCTCGGGCACCCGGTCGACGGAGAACACCTTCGACGCACCGCGCAGCAGTGCCGAGTAGGCGGCCATCAGCCCCACCGGTCCGGCGCCGTAGACGGCCACGCTCTCACCGGGGGAGACCTGGGCGAGTTCGCAGCCGTGGTAGCCGGTCGGGAAGATGTCGGCGAGCAGCACGAAATCGGTCTCGAACTCGTCACCCGGAGGCAGTTTCAAACAGTTGAAGTCGGCGAACGGCACCCGCAGCAGCTCGGCCTGTCCGCCCTTGTACGGGCCCATCGCCACATAGCCGTAGGCCCCGCCCGCGAACCCGGGATTGACCGTCAGGCAGAAGCCGGTCTTCCCGGCGAGACAGTTCTTGCAGAATCCGCAGGCGACGTTGAACGGCATCACGACACGGTCGCCCTGGGACAGGGAGGTCACACCGCTGCCGACCTCCTCGATGATGCCGAGGTTCTCGTGCCCGAAGACGATGCCCGACTCGGCCGCCGTGCGGCCCTCGTACATGTGCAGGTCCGAGCCGCATATGGCGCTCGACGTGACGCGTACGAGCACATCGTTGGGATGCTGGATCCGGGGATCCTGGACGTCCTTCACCACCACGCTGAAAGGCTCTTCGTAGACGACGGCTTTCACGTCTGTCACCTCCGCCGCTGTACCACCGCTACTTCCAGGTAACGCCGGTGCGGAAGGGGGTGCAACCCCCGTCGCGAGGGCCGCTGAGCTGGGGTTCGCGCCGGATGTCCGAACGTGCATTCGATAGTATGGTTCGTTCATGACTGCCACGGGCGCGACCCCGCCGCATGTGCCGCGCAGTGCTCTCGCCGACACCGTGCTGGAGCGGGTGACGGCCGTGTTCGCGGCCGCCGCCGATCCCGGTCGGGCCGGACCGATGCGGGCGTACATGAAGGACGTGGCGCCCTTCCTCGGCATCCCCACCCCGTACCGCCGTGCCCTGTCCCGCACCGTCCTCGCGGGCACCCCGCGCCCCGACGAGGCCGACTGCACCGCGATCGCACTGCGCTGCTGGGCGCTGCCCGAGCGTGAGTACCACTACTTCGCGGTGGACTGTCTGCGCCGGCACGCCGGACGGTGCTCCTCCGGCCTCCTGCCGGTGATCCGGTACCTCGTGACGACCGTCCCGTGGTGGGACACCGTCGATGCGCTCGCGGCGCACGTGGTCGGCCGGCTGGTCGCCGCCGACCCCGCGCTCGGCGCGGACATGGACGCCTGGATCACCGACGGCGACCTGTGGCCGGTGCGCACGGCCCTGCTCCACCAGCTGACCCGCAAGGAACACACCGACACCGACCGGCTGTTCGGCTACTGCCTGCTCCAGTCCGGGCACCCCGACTTCTTCATCCGCAAGGCGATCGGCTGGGCCCTGCGCGAGTACGCCAAGACCGACCCCGAGGCCGTACGGGCCTTCCTGGCGCGCGAGCGGGGCCGGTTCGCCCCGCTGACCGTCCGGGAGGCGCTGAAGAACATCGGCGCCTGAGCAGGCCTCGACGCGGGCTCCACCGCAGGCCCCAACTCGCCGACCACCGAAAATCGTTCGACGCGGGACATCTGCTCGGCGATGATCGACCCATGTTCCGGTACGCCTTCCTCCTCGCAGCATCCGCCGTCGCGGATGCGCCGAAGGCTGCCGTCCTGATCCTCGTGGCCGCTGTCGACGGCGCCCGAAGCTGACCCTCCCCGGAACGTCCGGCGGACCCCGCAGGGGGAGGGTCGGCCAGTCCCCGGGGTCCCGATTCTCCTTTCAAGGCTGAGAGGCTTCGAGGTACAGCCATGTCCAAAACGGCCTACGTGCGCACCAAGCCGCACCTGAACATCGGCACCATGGGTCATGTCGACCACGGCAAGACCACCCTGACCGCCGCCATCACCAAGGTCCTCGCCGAGCGCGGCACCGGCACCTTCGTGCCCTTCGACCGCATCGACCGGGCCCCGGAGGAGGCCGCGCGCGGCATCACCATCAACATCGCGCACGTCGAGTACGAGACCGACACCCGGCACTACGCCCACGTGGACATGCCGGGCCACGCCGACTACGTCAAGAACATGGTCACCGGCGCCGCACAGCTCGACGGGGCGATCCTCGTCGTGTCCGCGCTCGACGGGATCATGCCGCAGACCGCCGAACACGTGCTGCTCGCCCGGCAGGTGGGCGTCGACCACATCGTCGTCGCGCTCAACAAGGCCGACGGCACGGACGACGAGGAGCTCGTCGACCTCGTCGAGCTGGAGGTCCGCGACCTGCTCACGGCGCAGGGCTACCCGGGCGACGCCGTACCGGTCGTACGGGTCTCGGGGCTGCGGGCGCTGGAGGGCGACCCGCGGTGGACGGCGGCCATCGAGGCGCTGCTCGACGCGGTGGACACCTACGTGCCCATGCCGGAGCGGTACCTGGACGCGCCGTTCCTGCTGCCGGTGGAGAACGTGCTCACCATCACCGGCCGGGGCACGGTCGTCACCGGCGCGGTGGAGCGGGGGACGCTCCGCCTCGGGGACCGGGTGGCGGTGCTGGGTGCCGAGGTCGAGACCGTGGTCACCGGCCTCGAGACCTTCGGCAAGCCGATGCAGGAGGCGCAGGCCGGGGACAATGTGGCGGTGCTGCTGCGGGGCGTGCCACGCGACGCCGTGCGGCGCGGGCATGTCGTGGCGGCTCCCGGGAGCGTGGTGCCCGCCCGGCGGTTCTCGGCGCGGGTGTATCTGCTGTCCGGACGCGAAGGGGGTCGTACGACCCCGGTGGCGACCGGGTACCGGCCGCAGTTCTACATCCGGACCGCGGATGTGGTGGGGGACGTCGACCTCGGGGAGGCGGGGATCGCCCGGCCCGGGGAGACCGTGGAGATGACGGTCGAGCTGGGGCGGGAGGTTCCCCTGGAGCCCGGTCTCGGCTTCGCCATCCGTGAGGGGGGCAGGACTGTGGGAGCCGGGACGGTGACCACTGTGGAGTGAGGCCGGTGTCGCGCTCGCCCACAATGGAGAAGTGAACGCATCGATACCCGTCACCCGCGCCACCGACCACGGCACCGCCAAGCTGATGCCCGACGTCGACCGGGAGCGGGCCTGGCTGCTCACGGTCGACGGAGCGCCACAGTCCTACGTCGATCTCGATGAGCCGACGTACCTGGAGTTCGAGTACGCGCGGCGCCTCGGGCACGTGCTGGACACCGTTGCCGAGGCCGGACGGCCGCTGGACGTGGTGCACCTGGGCGGGGGAGCGCTGACCCTGCCCAGGTACGTGGCTGCGACGCGGCCCGGCTCGCGGCAGGACGTCGTCGAGGCCGACCGGGGGCTGCTGGACCTGGTCGCCGAGTATCTGCCGCTGCCGGAGGGCCCGGGCATCGCGGTGCACGCCGCCGATGCCCGGGCCTGGCTGGAGGCGGCCCCGGACGATCACGCCGATGTGCTGATCGCCGACGTCTTCGGCGGGTCCCGGGTGCCGGCGCATCTGACCACGCTCGCCTACGCGCGGGAGGCCGAGCGGGTGCTGCGCCCGGGCGGGGTCTATCTGGCCAACCTCGCCGACGCCGCGCCGTTCGGGTTCCTGCGGTCCCAACTGGCCACGTTCTCCGCCGTTTTCGAGGAGCTGCTGCTGATCGCCGAGCCCGCGGTGCTGCGCGGCCGGAGGTTCGGGAACACGGTGCTCGTCGCCGCGCACCGGCCCCTGGACACCGCCGTCCTGGCCCGGCGTACCGCGGCGGACGCCTTTCCGGCGCGGGTCGAACACGGGGCGTCGGTGCGGGAGTTCACCGGTCCGGCGCGGCCGGTGGAGGACGCCGAGGCCGTACCGTCACCCGAGCCTCCCGGCGGGTCGTTCGGCATCGGCTGACCCGACGGCGCCCCGATCTGCAGCATCCTGGACAACCTTTCCGCCCACACCGGTGCCGACGTCCGCCGCGCAGACCGGGGCCGTCGCGTCACCTTCGCCAGAACAGGTGGTGTGTCACGCCGCTCGGGCTGGGCACGACCTCCAGGTGGAACCGGTCGAGCAGCTCATCGGGGGACTCCCACAGCCGTAGTCCGGGCCCGAGCTTCACCGGCGAGACCGCCACGTGCATGGTGTCGACGAGGTCGGCATCGAGAAACTGCCGGACGGTGGTGACCCCGCCGCCGAGCCGGACGTCCTTGCCCCGTGCCGCTTCCCGCGCCCGTTCGAGGACCGCGGCCGGGTCGCCGTCGACGAAGTGGAACGTGGTGTCGGAGAGCGTGAACGACGGGCGCGTGTGGTGGGTCATGACGAACACCGGTGTGCGGAACGGGGGCTCCTCCCCCCACCAGCCGCGCCACTCATGGTCCTGCCAGGGCCCGCGCTGGGGCCCGAACTTGTTGCGGCCCATGATCTCGGCACCGATGTTGCGCGCGAAGTCTCGCGTGAAGTAGTCATCGAGGCCCCGGCTTCCCCCGGCATCCGTGCGCATGGGCCAGCTCGCCGTGGCTCCGGCCCAGGCGAACAGCCTCTCGGGATGGTCGTGGCCGAACGGCCGCTCGAGACTCTGGTGCTCACCGGCACCGATTCCGTCACTCGAGACGGTGAAGTTCATGACTCTCAGTAGTTGATCCACGGGTGTCCTCGGCAGGTCCTGTCGCGTCGTCGTGTGGCGGGGCGCCGCACATCATGACGTCGAACGGGACGTGGCCGGATCGACAGCGGCCCACAACTTCTTCCGAGGCGCGTCGGGAAGCGCCACCGCCGGCGGTGTGGTCGTGGCGGACGTCACCGCCTCGGCCCGTTCCCCGCGCCGCATGCCTCGGGCAGGCCGAGCGGCCGGGTTCAGCCGCCGATGTCGAGTGGCTGACGGCGGATCCGGGAGTGGTTCCGGCCCTGGAAGGTACGGCGGTACGCGGCGGGTGAGACGCCGATCGCGGCGGCGAGGTGCTGGCGCAGTGAGGAGGCGCTGCCGAACCCGGCGTGCTCGGCGACCTGGTCCACCGGCAGGTCGCTGGACTCCAGCAGCCTGCGGGCGAGTTCCAGCCGCTGGGCGGTGAGCCACTGGCCGGGGGTCCGGCCGGTCTCGGCGAGGAAACGACGGCTGAAGGTGCGCACGCTCATACCCGCCTGGGCCGCCAACTCGGCGAGCTGGATGGGCCGGTGGAGCTGCTGGAGGGCCCACTCGCGGGCCCCGGCGGTGTCGCTGCCGCTGTCATCGGGGACGGGGCGGGCGATGTACTGGGCCTGCCCGCCGTCCCGCCACGGCGGAACGACGCAGAGGCGGGCGACCTGGTTGGCGACCTCGCTGCCGTGGTCGCGGCGGATCAGGTGCAGGCAGAGGTCCATCCCGGCGGCGGCGCCGGCCGAGGTGAGCACGTCGTCGTCGTCCACGTAGAGCACGTCGGTGTCGAGCGGGGTCCGCGGGTACAGCTCGCGGAAGCGCTTGCTGTGCGCCCAGTGCGTGGTGGCGGGCCGCCCGTCGAGCAGTCCGGCGGCGGCGAGGACGAAGGAGGCCGTGCAGATCGACACCAGGCGGGTCCCTGGCCGCAGCTGGGCCAGAGCGGTGGCGACCGGTTCGGGGAGCGGGCCGCTGCCGCCGATCGGGTCCTTGACGGCCGCCACGATCAGGGTGTCGGCGGTGGCGATCACGCCTGCGTCGTGCTCGACGGCGATCGAGAAGTCCTCGCTGGTCCGCACCGGCCGGCCGTCCGGGGTGCAGGTGAGCACCTCGTAGAGCCGGTTCCCGTCCGGGCCGTGGGCGAGGCCGAAGGCCTTGGCGGGGATGCCGAGTTCGAAGGGGACGACGCCGGGGAGGGCGAGGACGACGACGCGGTGCCTGGTCTGCTGCATGGCCAGATTCTCTCACTTATTGGCAATCTGGCCACTCGTTTGGGCCGCCCGGCGGCGCCAGGCTGTGGATCAACCGCGAACGAGACGGGGGAGTGATTCCGGATGGCGGAGAAGATGCTGGCCGTTGCCTTCGAAGAGCCGGGTGGGCCGGAGGTCCTGAAGGTCGTGGAACGGGAGCGGCCGGTACCCGGTCCGACGGAGATCCTGGTCCGCGTGCACGCGGCCGGCGTCAATCCGGTGGACTGGAAGACCCGGGCGGCCGGTGTCCTGTACCTGCCTGGTGACGGCATCGTGGGGTGGGACGTCTCGGGTGTGGTGGAGGCCGTCAGCCGCGGCGTGAGACTCTTCCGGCCGGGCGACGAGGTGTACGGCATGCCGGGCTTTCCGCGGATGGTCGGCGGCTATGCGCAGTACGTGGCCGCTCCGGCACGCCACTTCGCCCCCAAGCCGGCCGGACTCGACCACGTGCAGGCGGCGGCCCTGCCGCTGGCCGCGCTGACGGCCTGGCAGGCCCTGGTGGACACGGCGGCCCTGCGGGAGGGACAGCGCGTCCTGGTGCACGCCGCGGCGGGTGGCGTGGGGCACCTGGCGGTGCAGATCGCCAAGGCGTACGGCGCGTACGTCATCGGCACGGCCGGCGCGGGCAAGCACGGGTTCGTGCGGGGGCTGGGCGCGGACGAGGTGATCGACTACACGGAGGTCGACTTCGCGTCCGTCGTCTCCGATGTGGACGTGGTGATCGACCCGATCGCCGGGGACTACCAGGAGCGCTCGCTGTCGGTCCTGCGCGACGGCGGCACGTTGATCACCCTTCCGGCTCGCGAGACCGAGGCGCTCGCCTCGGCTGCGGCCGCGCGCTCCGTCCGCTCCGGCTTCATGCTGGTCGAGCCCGACCGGCGAGCGCTGCTGGCCATCACGGAGTTGGTCGAGACCGGCAGGCTCAAGGTCCACGTCGACGCCGTCTTCCCGCTGGCGGACGCCGCCAAGGCCCACGAGCTCGGTGAAACCGGCAGGACCGCGGGGAAGTTGGTGCTCACCGTCGACTGATGGAACGTCACTGCCCGACCACAACGCGCAAAGAGGCTTCTCATCGTGGCCAGCAGCCAGAAATCAGCCGGCCCGCCGTTGGTGGCCGCGCGAGCTGACGCCATTCCCTGGACGACGATATCGGTGGTCTTGTCCGCCCTGTTCATGGCGGTCCTCGACTCGTTCATCGTCGTGGTCGCCGATCCCTCGATCGTGGCGGGCCTACACGCCTCCGCCGGCGATGTCCAGTGGGTTCTGGCGGGTTATCAGCTGAGTTACGCGGTCTTCATCATCACCGCCACTCGCCTGGCCGACCTGTACGGCCGCAGGCGGATCCTCCTTCTCGGGGTGGCCCTGTTCACTCTGTCATCAGTCGCGTGTGCGCTGTCACCGAACGCGGGCAGCCTTGTCGCCGCGCGCGTCGTCCAGGGCCTGGGAGCGGCCCTGATGGTTCCCCAGGTGTTCGCGTTCGTCACCGTGCTGGTGCCGGCAGCGAGGCGGCACAGCGTCTACGGCGCGGTCGGCATCGTCATGGGGATGGCCACCATCGGCGGACAACTCATCGGCGGACTGCTGATCGGTGCCAACCTGTTCGGCTCCGGCTGGCGCCTGGTGTTCTGGGTGAACGTGCCGATCGGGACCGCCCTGTTCCTGCTCGCCGTTCGGCACCTGCCGAAGACCGGCTCGGCTGCCACCCGCAAGCTGGACGTGCCCGGCGTCCTGGTGCTCAGCGCGGCCCTCTTCCTCTTGGTGCTCCCGCTGATCCAGGGGCAGGAGGCGGGCTGGCCATGGTGGGTCTGGGCCTGCTTCGCGGGCAGCGCGGTCGCGTTCGGCTCGTTCGTCGCGGTCGAGCGGGGCCTGGAACGGCGGGGCGGGGATCCGCTGGTACCGCTGGCGCTGTTCAGACAGCGCTCGTTCTCGCTCGGGATCATTCTCGTCCTGGCCCTGTACGCGCTGATCTACTCGTACTACCTGGCCTTGTCGGTGACGATGCAGCAGGGCCTCGGGATGTCGGCGCTCGGCGCCGGCCTGGTCCAGGCGCCGGCAGCCACCGCGTTCTTCGTGTTCAGCATGGTGGCGAGCCGGATCATCCCGACATATGGACGACGTGTCCTTGAGGTCGGGGCGATCATACTGGCGAGCGGTTACCTGGCGGCCGGCCTCTTGCTGGTCTCCGGCCCGCGGATCACTCCGCTGCTCGTGATCCCCGCCCTCGTTGTGCAGAGCGTCGGTGGGGGACTGGTCATCACTCCGGCGCTCAATACGGTGCTGAGCCGCGTCACACCGGAGTCGGCGGGTGTCGCGTCCGGGGTCCTGTCCACGGCCCAGCAGTGTGGCGGAGCGCTGGGCGTCGCCGTTGTCGGAGCGGTCTTCTTCGGCTCGTTCCATCCCGCGGCAGTAGGCAGGGTTGCCGCCGCCGGCCACGCCTTTGCCGTCGCGTCGTTCGGGGTGTTCGTCCTCGCTGTCACAGCGGGCATCGTCGTCTTCCTTCTGCCGAAGCGGGCGGCGGCCCAGGGCTGAGCGCGAGGATCACCCGCCATGGCCGGGCCGCGGATGCGGCGGGTCCAGCCGTAGGGACGTCCGGGCAGGTCAGCTGCCCGGACGTCCGCCTTTTGGAAGGCCCACGGCTCGACTGGGCTCGCGCTTTCGCCCATGGCTACCGGCGGCCCCTCAAAACCATGCCGGACGCTGCGCCGCGTGCTTCCGCCGCGCTGCCCGATGCCCCCGCACCCGCCGTTGTCGCCGCACCGCCGTTGCCGCGGCGCCCGCCTCGGCCTTGTCGTTCGTGTTCCGGCCCACCGGGACGCGGCGGGCCGGAACACCCGGCGGGCTCACTGATTCGTCGGGTCTCCGTGCAGCCGGACGGTGCCGAGGATCTTCAGCACGGTTGCCTTGGACACCTCGCCGTTCACTCCCTTGGCGCCGTAGAAGTCGAACGACACGTAGTCGTGCGCCGAGTTCTGGAAGCCGAACGTGAGCGCCTTGCCGTCGGACACACACTTGCCCTTCCGTGGCGTGTGGGTCGACTGGGCCCACGCGTAGCTGCCCTCGACACCCGAAGCGGACTTGAAGGATGTGGGTTTCTTGTCCCACGAGATGCTCTTCTTGTCCGGCATGGTGTAACCGCCGTAGATCCACCAGGGCGGTGTGTTGATGGCGATCTCGTCCGTGTTCTTGGCGCCGCTCGCCCCCTTGGTGCCCACGACCGCCAGCGGGGTGTCCTCGGTGCGGCCGTCCTTGTCGTCGTCCGAGGTGCACCAACTGGACTTGTACTCGGCGAGACCCGACATGGTGATGCCCTTGTCCTTCTCGCTCTTCGGGAAGGTGAAGCCGACCGCGACGCCGGGGGACTGGACCTCCCACTCCGCCGGCACGTCGAACGCGACGCCCCACTTGGGGTTCACCACGACCTTCCAGCCGGGAATGGTCGGCTTCTCCGTCTCGGCTCCGCGCGGGTCGTCCGTCACCGACGGACTGGCCGTGGTCTGGGAGGCGGGCGACTGGCTCGCGTGCTGCCCGCCCTTGCCGTCGGCCTGGTCCTTCTTGTCGTTCTTCCCGCCGAGGACGAGATAGCCGGTCACTCCGGCGGCCACCACGACCGCCGTGGCCGCGGCGATCGCGATCAGCCTGGTGCGGCCGCCGCCGGACTGCGGCGGCTGCGGGACGGGCACGGTGGGCGGCTGCTGCTGCCCCCACTGCGGCTGCTGACCGTACGGCCCGGCCTGCGGATACTGCTGGTATCCCGGCTGCTGGTACGGGTTCGGCTGCTGGTAACCCGGCTGCTGGTACGGATTGTGCTGCGGGTTGTTCTGCGGGTTCTGCGCGCCCCCTGGCGGCTGCTGATCTGGCCACATGGCCAGTAACCCTAGTGCCGCCAGGGACACGATTCGGTCACCGGCCCTCGTCAGGGTCGTAGCGAAGCGGGGCGACTCAGTGGAGGGGAGGACGCGGGCCGCGGCTCCCTGCTGGTCAGGTTCGGCTACTCATGAGTAACATGGCGCCATGAGCGCAGACCAGATGTCGATCGGCGAGATGCTCGCCGCCACCGTGCCCATGGCCCGGACGCTGAACCTCGAGTTCCTGGAGACCTCTCCGGACAAGGCGGTCGTGTCCCTGCCGGACCAGGGCGCGTATCACAACCACGTGGGCGGGCCGCACGCCGGTGCGATGTTCACCCTCGGTGAGTCGGCCAGCGGGGCCATCGTGCTCGCCGCCTTCGGGGAGCAGCTCTCCCGCGCGGTGCCGCTGGCCGTCCGAGCCGACATCGCCTACAAGAAGCTCGCGATGGGTGCCGTCACCGCGACCGCCACGCTGGGCCGTCCGGCCGCCGACGTCGTCGCCGAGCTGGACGCCGGGCAGCGCCCCGAGTTCCCCGTGGCGATCGAGATCCGCCGCGCCGACGGCGCCGTGACCGGGGAGATGACCGTCGTCTGGACGCTGCGTCCCAACGGCTAGGCGGACATGGGTGAGGGGGAGGGGGCCCGCAGAAGGGCCCTTCCCCTTGCGTGCGTTCTCGCTACGCCGCCCGTCGCCCGCCCCTGCCGCCGGCTGCGCCCTCCTCCAGTCCTGCCACGAACTCCCTGAGCCAGTCGGTGAATTCGGGGCCGAGGTCGGGGCGGGCACAGGCCAGCCGGACCACCGTGCGCAGATAGTCGGCCTTGTCGCCGGTGTCGTAGCGCAGACCGTCGAAGACGACCCCGTGCACGGCGCCGGCCGCCGCGAGGTCCTGGAGGGCGTCGGTCAGCTGGATCTCCCCGCCGCGGCCCGGCGGGGTGCGCTCCAGCACGTCGAACACGGCCGGGTCGAGGACATACCGGCCGATGACCGCGTACCGGCTCGGCGCGGCCGCGGGCGCCGGCTTCTCCACCAGTCCGGTGACGCGTACGACCCCGTCCTCGCCCGCCGGTTCCACCGCCGCGCAGCCGTAGAGGTGGATCTGCGCCGGGTCGACCTCCATCAACGCCACCACGCTGCCCGCGTGACCTTCGCGGACCTGAAGCATCCGGCTCAGCAGGGTCTCGCGCGGCTCGATCAGATCGTCGCCGAGGAGAACCGCGAAGGGCTGGTCACCGACGTGGTGGCGGGCGCACAGTACGGCGTGGCCGAGCCCGAGCGGGTCGCCCTGGCGGATGTGGTGGATGTCGGCGAGCCGCGCCGGATCGCGCACCGCGTCCAGACGTACGGTGTCGCCCTTGGCCGCCAGCGCCTGCTCCAGTTCGAAGGCGCTGTCGAAGTGGTCCTCGATGGCCCGTTTGTGCCGGCCGGTGACCATCAGGATGTCGTCCAGGCCGGCCGCGGCCGCCTCCTCGACCACGTACTGGATGGCCGGCTTGTCGACGACCGGCAGCATCTCCTTCGGTGTGGCCTTGGTCGCGGGCAGGAAGCGGGTGCCGAGTCCGGCGGCCGGTACGACGGCCTTGCGGACCGTACGGGGGTGGGCGGGGGTCGCCGGGGAGTGGGGGACGATCATGCGGCCCATGCTCGGGTACGCCGATGAGAGCGCGCCCGGAGAAACATGGGAACGGGCTGTGGAAGTGATACCGGCGGTAACTCCTGTGTATTTCACCGACTTTGAAGTCGAGTCAATCGAACTTCTTGTTTCCTGTGAGTCGCATGTGCGAAGGTGAGCCTTCCCGCGGGAGGGCAGAGGCGGGCGTCGAACGCCCAGGCCGGCCCTTTAGGTATGTACCAGAACCAGGTATGCCCCACCTCGCACTGCTTTCCGACAGGACGGCATTTCGTGTGCGGTCCTGCGGCTGGAAGGAAATGGTTCCGTGCAGTCCCCACACCCCCCACGCCCCCCCTACCCGCCGCTGCCCGGTTCGCCCGGGGAGTCCGACCGCGATCTCGCCGCCCGGCTCGGCGGCCCCCACCCCGTCCGCCATCACGCCGTCGCCCTGCTGCTGGCCCGCCACTGGCGCGCCGCCCGCGACTACGCCGTCGTCTGTCTGGCCTCCGCCGGTCCCGTGCCGCAACTCGTGGCCACCGCCGCCTTCCACGAGGTCCTCGGGCGGATGGCGGGCGGAGTGGCCGGCGGCGCCCTGCGCCCGCAGCTGCTCGTCGCCGTCCGCGACATCGTCCGCGCCTGGGCGGCGGACGACGTGGCCTGCGCGACCCTGCCGGAATTGCGCAAACCCGCCGGAGGCCGCGGACTGCGTGCGACAAACCCCGGAACACCGGAAAGGCGACAACTCGCCGAACGCGCGTTCCGGGCACTTCCCGGCGCCTCGCAATGCCTTCTGTGGCACACCGAGGTGGAAGCGGAACCGATAAACATACCCGCTGGTCTGCTGGGTATCGATCCGGCCACCGCGACGGCCGCCCTGGAACAGGCGCGCGATCAATTCCGGGCGGGCTGCGTACGCGCCCACCGGGAACTCGCGCCCTCCAGGGAATGCCGCTTCTACAACCGGCTGCTGGACGTCCCCATGCGCCGTGGCGGCGCCCTGCTGCCGGAGGTGCGACAGCACCTGGAGGCCTGTGCCTACTGCCGGTACGCCGCCGAGACCTTCGGCCTGTTCGACGGCGGCCTGGGCCTCCTGCTCGCCGAGACCGTGCTCGGCTGGGGCGCCCGCCGCTACCTCGACTCCCGGCCCGGACGCGCCGCCGCCGAGGACCTGCCGTATGCACCGGCACCGGCACCCGCCCCGGCGGCAGCGGGGACGGGGGCGGGCGGCAGGCACCGCACCGGGCCCGGCAGCCGCCACCGCACGGCAGTGGCCGTCGGCGTCGGACTGGTCTCGCTCGCGCTGCTCGCCACCGTCCTCGCGGTCAGGAGCTGGTCCGACGACAACGGTGTCCCCGTACCCGGCGCCACCTGGGGCGCCCCCGCCGGCCACATCACGCGCCCCGGCGGCACGGGCGCCCGCGCCGCCGCCTCGGCCGGCGATCCCGTCGAGGTGGCCCACGGAAGCCTGCGCGGCCTCGTCTCCGGGCGCTGCCTGGACGTGCTCGGGGACAGCGTGCGGGCGGGCGCGGGCGTGGGGCTCGCGCCGTGCTCCTCCGCCGCCTCGCAGCAGTGGTCGTACCAGGACGACGGGTTGCTGCGCAGCGCCGCCGACCCGTCCCTGTGCCTGGCCGCCGACACCGGGACGAAGAGCGTCGTGCTGGCCGGATGCGTCGTGCACTCCGGAGAGGTGGCGTACGACATCACCGTGGGTGGCGAGATCCTGCCGCGCCGGCACGCGGGCCTCGCGCTCGCTCCGGGCTCCGGCGACGCGTCCGCCCGCGTCACGCTGACGCCGCGCGACGGTTCGCCGGAGCAGCTCTGGGTGCTGGAGCCGGACGCGGCGCAGGGCGGGGCGGACGCGCCACGGGGCCGTCAGCCGGGGTTCGCGCAGGGCGATGGGCCCTCGCAGGGCGCTGGATCCTCTAAGGGCGACGGGCTTTCGGAGGGGGACGGACTTTCGAAGGGCGAGGGCCCGCCGCACGGGAACACCTCGTCCGGGAAGCCGGAGGACGCGGGCGGCGGTCCGGGGCCGTCGGTGGGACCGGGGGAGCCGGGCGAGGCGAACGAGACCCGGATCGCCCAGGTCCGCGCCGGCCACGACCAGCGGCACACCGGGTCCGTCCTGCCCGCCCGGGCGGTGCGCTTGCTGCACCGGGCCCTCCCGCCGGTCGCCGGCACGGTCGCCGCCGTACCGGCGGCCGTGGGCACACTGCCGCGCTGACGATCGGCGCGGGACGTCCCCCGGACCCCGGCCGCGATCGAGCCACGGCGCCGAAGTCATGTGGAATTTACAGACTTCGAGCGGATGTACCGGCGCGTTGCGCCCGGGTGAGTGGGCGGTGACGCATGCGGGGACTTTGCCGGGGTTGTGGTGGTGTGGTGCGGGGGCCGGAGTGGTGCCCCGCCCGCACCGGTGAGGGGAATTACCGCCATTTTCCAGTTCTTGCGCGGAATTCGACCCGCTGGCCGAATCGATGTCACCGGGCGCGAAAAGGGGGCGGCGTTATTGACCCGTGAGTAGGCCGAGGCTAGTTTCCGGTGCCCTCGCACCAGAGCGTTCCGCCGCACACCCCCCACCGTGCTGTCCCGCCGATCGTGCCGGAGCATCATGACCTCGCCTGTGCGCCCCCATGACCTCGTCCTGTGCCTCACCCCGTTCGGAGAGCCCGACGCCGGTCTCACCGCCGCCGCCTGTGCCGCCGGGGCGCTCGGCATCCTCGACCTCGGCACCGGAGACCGGAGATGCCGGGACGCGCTGTCCCGGCTGAGACGGTCCGCGCCGGGCCCCTTCGGGGTGCGGGTGACCGGGCGCTGCGCGCTGACCCCGGCCGAGGTCGGCGACGCCCCCGACACCGTGGTCCTCACCGCGGACGCGACCTGGTGGCGGACCGAACTCCCCTCCGGCTGCCGTGTGCTGGCGGAGATCACGGACATCCGCCAGGCACACGCGGCCGTGCGCGCGGGTGCCCAGGGGCTCGTCGCCCGCGGCGCCGAGAGCGGCGGCCGCGTCGGCGAGCTGAGCACCTTCGTCCTGCTCCAACAGCTGCTGTCCGACGAGGAGTCGAGCCGCGTCCCGGTGTGGGCCTGCGGCGGCATCGGCCCGCGTACGGCGGCGGCCGCGGTGGCCGGCGGCGCCGCCGGGGTGGTCCTCGACAGCCAACTGGCCCTGCTCGCCGAGTCGGGGCTGCCCGAGACGGTCCGTTCGGTGCTGCGCACCCTGGACGGCTCGGAGACCGTGGTGCTGGGCGGCCACCGGGTACTGCGGCGCCGGGGACCGGACGCCCCGCGCCCGCCGGCCGACGACCCCGGGGCGGTCGCGTCCCTGCTGGGCGCCGACGACCTGCGCGGCCGGCTCCTGCCCGTCGGCCAGGACGGATTCCTCGCCTCCCGGTTCGCCGAACGGTTCGGGGACGTACGGCGGTCGGTGCGGGAGGTGTCGACGGCGATCGACGGCGTGGCCGACGGGGGTGCGGCGACGGCCCTGCGTCCCGGGTCGGCCATGAGCCAGGCGCTCGGGACCCTGCTCCCCGTCGCGCAGGGGCCCATGACCCGGGTCAGTGACCAGGCGGGCTTCGCCGCGGCCGTCGCCGCGGACGGGGCGCTGCCCTTCCTGGCGCTGGCCCTCGCCGACGGCGCGCGGACCCGGTCGATGCTCACCGAGGCGCGGGCCGTGCTGGACGGGCGGCCCTGGGGCGTGGGCGTGCTCGGCTTCGCGCCCGAGGAGATCAGGAACGCCCAGCTGAACGCCGTACGGGACCTGCGGCCCACGCACGCGATCATCGCCGGCGGACGGCCCGCCCAGGCCGAGACGCTGGAGCGGGCCGGGATCCGCACCTACCTGCACGTGCCCTCGCCGGGACTGCTGCGGCAGTTCCTGGACGCGGGCGCGCGCAGGTTCGTGTTCGAGGGGTCCGAGTGCGGCGGTCATGTCGGACCGCGCGCCTCCTTCCCCCTCTGGGAGGCCCAACTCGCCGTCCTGCAGGACTTCCTGGACCAGGCCGACAATCCGGCCGCCCGGCGGCTGGAGGTGTTCTTCGCCGGCGGCGTCCACGACGAACGCTCGGCGGCGATGGTCGCGGCCCTGGCCGCACCGCTCACCGCCCGGGGCGCCGCCATCGGCCTGCTCATGGGCACCTCCTACCTGTTCACCGAGGAGGCCGTCGCGCACGGCGCCGTCCGGCCCGTCTTCCAGCGGCAGGTGCTCACCGCCACCACGACCACCCTCCTGGAGACCGCCCCCGGCCACGCCACCCGCTGCGTCCCGAGCCCCTTCACCGGTGACTACCGTGCGCGCGAGGCCGCTCTCCGCGCGCAGGGGCTGACCGACCGCGAGGTCTGGGAGCAGCTGGAACGGCTCAACGTGGGCCGGCTGCGCATCGCCAGCAAGGGCGTCGAGCGCGGAGCCGACGGCGCGTTCGCGACCGTGGACGAGGAACGGCAGCTCGCGGACGGGATGTTCATGGCCGGCGAGGTCGCCGTGCTGCGCTCGCGGACCACGACCCTGGCGGACCTGCACCGCTCGGTCACCGACGGCGCCGCCGAGCTCCTGACGCGGCGGGCCGCCCGCCCGAGCGCCGAGGTCTCCGCCGCCGCGCCGGAGCCGCCCGCGCCGCTGGACATCGCCATCGTCGGCATGGCCTGCATGTTCCCCCAGGCCCCCGATCTCGCCGCCTTCTGGTCCACCATCGTCACCGGCCGCGACGCCGTCACCGAGGTGCCTGCCGCACGCTGGGACCCGGCCGTGCACCACGCGTCCGGCACCACGGCGTCCAAGTGGGGCGGATTCCTGCCCCGCATCCCCTTCGACCCGCTGCGCTACGGCATCCCGCCCACCTCCCTCGGCAGCATCGAACCCGTCCAGCTGCTGTCCCTGGAGGCGGCCCGCCGAGCGCTGGAGGACGCCGGATACGGCGAGCAGGGGCGGGCGTTCGACCGCGCGCGGACCTCGGTCGTCTTCGGCGCCGAGGCGGGCAGCGACCTGTCCAACGCCGTCACCCTGCGCGCCGTACTCCCGTCCTACTACGGCACGGTGCCCGACGGACTGGACGAACAACTGCCCCGGCTGACCGAGGACTCCTTCCCCGGCATGCTCGCCAACGTCATCTCCGGCCGGATCGCCAACCGGCTGGACCTCGGCGGCACCAACTTCACCGTCGACGCCGCGTGTGCCTCCTCCCTCGCCGCCCTCGACGTGGCCTGCAAGGAACTCGTCTCCGGCACCAGTGACCTCGTGCTGTGCGGCGGCGCCGACCTGCACAACGGCATCAACGACTACGTCCTGTTCTCCTCCGTCCACGCGCTCTCCCCGACCGGCCGCTCCCGCGCCTTCGACTCCTGCGCCGACGGCATCGCCCTCGGCGAGGGCGTGGCCTGCCTGGTCCTCAAACGGCTCGCGGACGCCGAACGCGCCGGCGACCGGATCTACGGCGTGGTCAAGGGCCTCGGCTCCGCCAGCGACGGCCGCTCGCTCGGCCTCACCGCACCCCGCCCCGAAGGCCAGCGGGCGGCCCTGGAGCGGGCGTACCGCAACGCCGGTGTCTCGCCCGCGGACGTCGGCCTGATCGAGGCGCACGGCACCGGCACGGTCGTCGGCGACCGCACCGAACTCACCGTGCTCAGCGAGGTGTTCACCGAAGCGGGCGCGGCGGCGGGCGGCTGTGCGCTCGGCTCGGTCAAGTCGCAGATCGGGCACACCAAGTGCGCCGCCGGCCTCGCCGGCCTCATCAAGACCGCCCTCGCCCTCCACACCGGTGTCACCCCGCCCACCCTGCACCTGGAGCGGCCCAACCCGGCCTGGGCGGAGGGCGACAGCCCGTTCGTCTTCCACACCCGCGCCCGGCCCTGGACGGCACCGGCGGCCGAACGCCTCGCCGGGGTCAGCGCGTTCGGCTTCGGCGGCACCAACTTCCATGCCGTGCTGGCCGCGCACGCCGACGCCGCACCGCTCCGCCGGTCCGTGGACGCCTGGCCGGCCGAGCTGTTCCTCTTCCGGGGCCGGGACACCGCGGCGGCCCATCGGCAGGCCGAGGAGATCCTCCGGGCCGCCGAGACCGACGGCCGCCCTTGGCGCCTGCGCGACCTCGCCCTCGCCGCGGCCCGCCGCGCCGACACCTCACACCATCCGGTACAGGCCGCGCTCGTGGCCCGCGACACCGAGGAACTCACCGGACAACTGCGACGGCTCCTCGCGGGGGAGCGCGATCCGGGCGCCGGGATCCATGTGGCGGACGCGGTGAGGGGGGCGGGGGAGGAGGACTCCGTGGGTGCGGGTGCGGGACGGGGTGCGGGCGCGTATCCGGCGCGGGGCGGGGTGTCGGAGCGGGGGGAGGGGCCCGGCGCGGGCTTGGCGGAGGGGGGCTTCGCTGATTCGGCGGAGGGGGGCTTCGCGGGTTCGGTGGAGGGCGGGGTGGAGGACCCGGTGGAGCGTGGCTTCGCGGGTTCGGTGGAGGACGGCGTCGCGGGTTCGGTGGAGCGTGGCTTCGCGGGTTCGGTGGAGGACGGCGTCGCGGGTTCGGTGGAGGGCTGCGTCGCCGATTCGGTGCAGGGCAAGGCCGCGGAGTCGATGGGAGACACGACCGCCGCGGCGTCGGTGGGGGGTGGGTTCGCGGCGCCGGTGGTGCGCGGACGCGCGGAGTCGGTCGAGGGCAGAGGCGTGGAGCCGGTGGACAGCGGGGTCGTCGCCGACCCGGTGCCCGGCAAGGTCGCCTTTCTCTTTCCCGGGCAGGGCAGTCAACGCCCCGGGATGCTCGCCGAGCTCCTGGTCCACCTTCCCGAGCTGCGGCACTACCTGGACCTCGGTCGCGCGCACGCCGACAGCGTCCACCCGCCGGCCGCCTTCGACGACGCCGCGCGGGAGCGTCGGCGGGCCGCCCTCACCGACACCCGGGCCGCGCAGCCCGCCCTCGGCATCACGGGCCTCGCCGCCCACGCCTTCCTCACCTCGGCCGGCGTCCACCCCGACCAGGCCGCCGGGCACAGCTACGGCGAGCTGGTCGCCCTCGCCGCGGCCGGCGCCCTGGACCCCGAGACACTGCTGGAGCTGAGCGCGGAGCGGGCCGGTGCGATCCTGGCGGCGGCGGGCGACGACCCGGGCACCATGGCCGCGGTCGGCGCCGGCGCCGAGACCGTCGTACGCACCCTGCGCTCGACCGGCGCACCCGCCGCCGTCGTCGTCGCCAACCTCAACTCACCCGAGCAGACGGTGATTTCCGGACCGACGGCGGATGTCGAGACAGCCGTACGGCTGCTGCGCGACGCCGGGCTCGGCGCGCGGCGCATCCCCGTGGCCTGCGCCTTCCACAGCCCGCTCGTGGCCGCGGCGGGGGAGCGGTTCGCCAAGGTCCTCGCGGACAAGACGGTGCGGACGCCCGAGTTCCCCGTCTGGGCCAACCGCACCGCCGCGCCCTATCCGCCCGGCCCCGACGAGGTGCGCGCCGAACTCGCCGCCCAGATCGGTGCCCCCGTCGCCTTCGCCGCCCAGATCGAGGCCATGTACGAGGCGGGCGCCCGCGTCTTCGTCGAGGCGGGCCCCGGCACGGTCCTCACCCGGCTCGTCGCACGGATCCTCGGCGACCGACCGCATCGCACCGTCGCCTGCGAACCGGATGCCGACAGCGGCCTGCGCGGCTGGCTCGACGCCCTCGCCCGGCTCGCCGTCGCCGGACAGCCGGTGCGCACCGCCTGGCTACTGCGGGGGCGCGACGCCGTCGACGCGCTGCGCGGCCCGGCACCGAAACGGCCCGGCTGGACGGTCGACGGACACCTCGTCCGCACCGCTGACGGAGCACTCCTGCCCGGTGCCCTCGCACCGGCCCGACGAGTCGTGGAGACGACCGTGACCACCGACCAGCCGTACGGCGCCCCGGCCGACCGGGACGCGCTCATCTCCGAATTCCTGCGCACCAGCCGGGAGATGATCGCCGCCCAGCGCGATGTCCTGCTGACCTACTTCGGCTCGGCGCCCGGCGCCACACCGCCGGCGCCCGCCCCGGCCGTACCGGCTCCGCGGACGGTGACGGTCCTCCCTGAACTCCCGCCGGTCGACACACAGTTGACCGAGCCGGACGCGGAAGCGCCGGTCGCCGACATCGAGCGGGTCGTCCTGGAGATCATCAGCGAACGCACCGGCTATCCCGTCGACATGATCGAGCCAGACCTCGATCTGGAGGCGGACCTCAGCATCGACTCGATCAAGCGGGCCGAGATAGCGGGCGAACTCGCCAAGCGGCTGGGCATCGCGGGCGGCGCCGAGGTGTTGGCGGACGCCGAACTGGAGGAGCTGGCCAAGGCGCGTACGGCCGCCGCGGTGACGGGGTGGCTGACGGCGCGGGTGGCGGCGCGGTCCGCAGGCGGGGGAGGGCGGCACGAGGGGTCCGGCACCGGCGGTCAGGTCGGATACGCGGAGGAGCGGACCGAGGAAGCGTTCACCGGCGCGGGAGCCGGACGAAGTCAGGAACCGGCCGGGGCGGCGTACTCCCCACCGACATACGCTCCCGATCCCGCCCCCGCCCCCGCCCCCGTCCCCGGTGTTCCTCCCCGGCGCTGCGAGGTGCGTCCCGTGCCCCTCCCGGAGCCCCAGCCGGAGCCGGCTGTCGGGGGTGACGCAGGCCGCACCCTGGCCGGCCGGCGCTTCGCCCTCCTCGGGGACGGCGCGGGCGCGGCGGCGGAGGTCGGGGCCCGGCTCGCCGAGCACGGCGCCGAAGCCGTGATGCTCCACGCGAGCCACCTCCTCACCGCGGACGACGGTCCGGTCGACGGCGTCGTGTACCTCGGCGCGCTGCCCGGCCCGGACCTCCCGGTGCTGCCGGACGCCTTCCCGGTGCTGCGCGCGGCGCTGGCGCGGGCCCCGCGCCAGCTGCTCGCCCTGCGGGCCGCCGACCCTGCGGGCGCTCTCGGAGCGGCCGGACTGGACGGCCTGTTCCGCAGCGTCGGCCGCGAGTACCCGGACCTGCTCGCCCGAGTCGTCGCCGTCACGGACACCGCCCCGGCGGCCGTCGCCGACGCCCTGCTCGCCGAGCTGCGGGCGCCCGAACCGGCCCCCGTCGTCCTGCGCACGGCGGCCGGCGCCAGACACGGCCTCGCGCTGGTGCCCGCGCCTCTCGGCCCGCTCGCCGCCACCGGCGCCGGACCCGCCGGGGACGGCGCCGCCGAAGCGGCCGCGCTCGGCCTCGACCGGGACTCCGTCGTCCTGCTGGTCGGGGGCGCCCGCGGAATCACCGCGAGGTTCGCGGCCACGCTGGCCGGCGCCTGCCGGTGCCGTATCGAGCTGCTGGGCCGCACGCCCGCGCCCACCGCACCCGAGGCCCCGCACACCGCCGCCGCGCGCACCCCCGTCGAGCTGCGGGCGGCGCTCGCCGCCGGACCCGGCGCCGCGCCCGGCCCCGCCGAGATCAACCGGGCCGCCGAACTGATCCTCGCCCAGCGGGAGATCACCACGACCCTCGCGGAGCTCGGCGCACTCGGCAGCGAGGCACGCTACCGCTCGGTGGACTTCCGGGACCGCGACGCCGTCCTGCGGGCCGTCAAGGAGATCCACGCCGAACACGGCCGCCTCGACGGGGTCGTCTTCGCCGCCGGGGTGATCGAGGACCGGCTGATCGCCGACAAGTCCCCCGAGTCCTTCCAGCGGGTCTACGGCACCAAGACGGCCGGCGCCGCAGCGCTGTTCGCCGCCCTGGACGACCTGCCGGGCGCCCCCGCGTTCACCGTGCTGTTCGGCAGCATCGCCGCCGTGCTCGGCAACCGCGGCCAGGCCGACTACGCCGCCGCCAACGACGCCCTGGAGACCCTCGGCGCCGACTGGGCCGCCCGGACCGGCGCTCGCGCCCTGACCGTCCACTGGGGACCCTGGGCGCCGTCCGCGGCGCACGGCGGCATGGTCGGCGCCGAACTCGGCCGTGAGTACGCCCGGCGCGGGGTCGAGCTGATCGACCCCGACGAGGGCACCGCGGCCCTGCTGCGGGAGCTCGCCTGGGGCGAACCGTCGGTCCGTGCCGTCGTCTACACCGCGTCGGGCTGGTGACATGACGGCACGGCAGACTCCTGTGGCCGTCGTCGGGATGGCGGTGCTGCTGCCCGGCGCCCCCGGCCTCGAGGCCTACTGGCGCAACCTGCGGGACGGAGTCGACGCGATCAGCGACGTCCCGGCGGACCGCTGGGACGCCGACTACTACCGGCCCGGCTCGGCCACCGGACCCGCCGCCCCCGACCGGATCTACTGCCGGCGCGGCGGATTCGTGGACGGCCTCGCCGAGGTGGACGTCACCCGGTACGGCATCATGCCCGCCTCGGTGCCCGGCACCGAGCCCGACCAGCTGATCGCCCTCGACGTGGCCGCCGCCGCGCTCGCGGACGCCGGCGGCGAGGAACGGCTCCCGGCCCGGGACCGGATCGGCGTGGCCCTGGGCCGCGGCGGCTACCTCACCCCGGGCCTGGTCCGTCTCGACCAGCGCGTGCGCACGGCCGGACAACTGACCCGCACCCTGGGCGAGTTGTTACCCGATCTCTCCCCCGCCCAACTCGACCGCGTCCGCACGGCGTTCACCGAACGGCTCGGCCCCGACACCCCGGAGGCCGCGATCGGCCTGGTCCCGAACCTCGCCGCCTCCCGCATCGCCAACCGGCTCGACCTGCGCGGCCCCGCCTACACCGTGGACGCGGCCTGCGCCTCCTCCCTGGTCGCCGTGGACCAGGCGGTCACCGCACTCACCACCGGCCGCTGCGACCTGATGCTGGCCGGGGGAGTACACCACTGCCACGACATCACGCTCTGGAGCGTCTTCGCCCAACTGCGCGCCCTGTCCCCGAGCCAACGCATCCGCCCCTTCCACCGCGACGCCGACGGCATCCTCATCGGCGAGGGCACGGGCGTCGTCGTCCTGAAGCGGCTCGCGGACGCCGAACGCGACGGCGACCGGGTGTACGCGGTGATCCGGGGCACGGGCGTGGCCAGCGACGGCCGTACGGCGGGGCTGGTCGCGCCGGACCCCGGCGGGCAGGCCCGAGCCGTGCGCCAGGCCTGGCGGGCCGCAGGGCTCGACCCCGCCGCCCCGGACTCCCTCGGCCTGCTGGAGGCACACGGCACCGCCACTCCCGCCGGAGACGCGGCCGAACTCGCCACGCTCACCGAGGTGTTCGGGCCCGCGCAGGGCAAAGGCCGCCGCCCCGTCCTCGGCTCGGTGAAGTCGATGATCGGCCACACCATGCCGGCCGCCGGGGTCGCCGGCCTGGTCAAGGCGGCCCTCGCCCTCCACCACGGCACCCTCCTGCCCACCCTCCACTGCGACGACCCCCACCCCGCCCTCCCCGCCACCCGCTTCCGCACACTGGAGCAGGCCCGCCCCTGGCAGACGGACGCCCGGCAGCCGGTCCGCCGGGCCGCCGTGAACGCCTTCGGCTTCGGCGGCATCAACGCCCATGTGGTGCTGGAGGAGGCGCCGGGGGTCACGCGTACGGACGTGGCGTCGGTGCGGGCCGCGCGTGTCTCGTCGGCGCCGTCGGAGGCCGCTCCGGCCCATCTGCTGCCGGCTCCCGCCCCGGATCCGGCTCCCACTCCTGCCCCGGCCTCGGACCCGGCGTCGGTCCCCGTCCCCGTCCCCGTTCCTGTCCCCGTCCCCGCCCACGTCACCGAGTCCGAGCGGATTCTCCTGCTGGCCGCCGACGGCATGCCGGACCTCGCTGCCCTCCTCCGTGCCGACGACTCGGCCGTCCTCGCCGCCGGGCTCGACCCGGACCTGCCGCACCCCGACGCCGGCCCTGTCCGCCTCGGCATCGTGGCCCCGACCGCCAGGCGGCTCGCACTGGCCCGCCGAGCCGTCTCCAAGGGGCGCGCCTGGCACGGCCGTAGCGATGTGTGGTTCCGGCCGGGCCCGCTGCTCGGCCCCGCCGGCGGCGGGAGGTCGGCGTTCGTCTTCCCCGGTCTGGAAGGCGACTTCACGCCCCGCACCGACGACATCGCCGCCCACTTCGGCGTCACGCCGCTGCCCGGCACGGACGTCCGGGTGGGTGACGTCGGCCGGCACGGCTTCGGAGTCGTCGGCGTGGGCCGCCTGCTGGACCGGGCGCTGCGCCGCATGGGTGTCGTACCGGACGCGGTCGCCGGGCACAGCGTCGGCGAGTGGACGGCCATGGTGGCCGGCGGGCTCTACGCGCCGGACCAAGTCGACGCGTTCATGGCCGAGTTCGACCCGGACTCCCTCACCGTCCCCGGTCTCGCCTTCGCGGCCCTCGGCACCTCGGCCGCGCACGTACGATCCCTGCTCACCGAGTCCTGGGCGGACTCCGGGATCGTGCTCTCGCACGACAACGCGCCCCGCCAGTCCATGGTCTGCGGGCCCGGCGCGGCGGTCGAGGAGTTCGTACGCTCCCTGCGCGCCAAGGGCGTGATCTGCCAGGTGCTGCCCTTCCGCTCCGGCTTCCACACGCCGATGCTGGAGCCGTACCTCGCGCCCATCAAGGAGGCGGCCAACCGCTTCCGGCTCCACCCACCGACCGTACCCGTGTGGTCCGGGACGACCGCCGCGCCCTTCCCCCGGGCCGAGCGGGCGGTGCGCGAGCTGTTCGTACGGCATCTGCTGGAACCCGTCCGCTTCCGTGAGCTGACCGACGCCCTGTACGCCGCCGGGCACCGCGTCTTCGTCCAGGTGGGCCCCGGCCGCCTCACCTCCCTGATCGCCGACACGCTGGGCGACCGCGACCACCTGGCCGTCGCCGCCAACGCGCCCGAGCGCAGCGGCATGTCCCAGCTGCGCCGCGTGAGCACGGCGTTGTGGGTGGCGGGAGCCTCCGTGGCACCGGCACTGCCGCCCCACGCCACAGCATCCGGGCCCACCGCACCGCCGCCGCCCGCCGTGCCGCCGCGCACCGCACAGACCCTGCCCGCCGTGCCGCCGCGCACCAGGCCGACCGCACCCACCACGCCGCCCCCGCCCGCCGCGTCGCCGCGAACCGCACCGCCCCCGCCCGCCGTGCCGCCGCGCACCGCGCCGACCGCGCCGCCCCCCATCACGGCGACCGTACCCACCACGTCGACCGCACCCGCCGCGCCGACCCCACCCGCCGCGCCGCCGCGCACCGCACCGCCCCCCACCACGTCGACCGCACCCACCACGCCGCCCCCGCCCGCCGCGTCGCCGCGCACCGCGCCACCCGCGCCCGCTCTGCCGCCGCGCACGGCAGCGACCCCACCCCCCGCGCCGCCCCGCGGCGCGGCGTCGGCTCAGCCGCGCCGCACGCCCGTCCGGCTCGGGCTCGGCGGCGCGCTCGTCTCGCTGGACGGCCCGGTACTCGACGCACTCCGCGCCGAACTGCGCCCCGGCCTGGCCGCCGCGCATCCCGCGCCCGCGGGCCACCCGGGTGACCCCGGCCCCGGCCTCGGTCAACTGGACGACCTCGCCCCGCACTTCCCGGCGACCGTCGAGCTCACCGCCCTGCTGCGGGAGACCGCTGACACAGCGGCGCAGCTGATCACGGCGAGCGGCCGGCGCGAGCGCAGAACCGCCGCCCACGCAGCCGCAGCGGCAGTTGCAACCACCGCCACCGCCATCGCCACAGGGCCCGCCGCCCCGATGACCACCACCCTCCACGTGTCCCCCCACACCATGCCCCACCTCCTGGACCACTGCTTCTTTCCGCAGCGCCCCAACTGGCCGGACATCGAGGACCGTTGGCCGGTGGTCCCGGCCACCACGATCGTCCGGTACATGATGGACGCGGCGGAGGCGGCGGCCCCGGGCCTGCGGGCGGTCGCCGTGCACGAGGCCCGGTTCGACCGCTGGCTCACCGCCACACCCCCCGTCGACGTAACGGTCACCGTGACCCCGCTCCCCGGCCACCCCGACCGCGTCACCGTCGCCTTCGGCCCCACGGCCCGCGCCACGGTCGAACTCGCCCCACGCCACCCCGCACCGCCCCCGCCCACCCCCCTCCCGGACGCCGTCGAGCGCCGCCCCGAGCACACCGCCGCCCAGATCTACCGGGACCGCTGGATGTTCCACGGCCCCGGCTTCCAGGGCCTGACCGACCTCACCGCGATCGGCGAGCGGCACATCCGGGGAGTGATCACCGCGCCCGCCGCCCCCGGTGCACTGCTGGACAACGTGGGCCAGCTGCTCGGCTACTGGATCATGGCGACCCGTACCGAGCGGACCGTCGTCTTCCCCGTGCGGATGCGGCACCTGCGGTTCCACGGACCGCACCCGGCCCCCGGCACCGAGGTCCGCTGCGCGCTGCGGATCACGTCCCTCACGGACACCGTGCTGGAGGCCGACGCGGAGCTTACCGCAGGCGGCCGGGTGTGGGCCGTGATCGGCGGCTGGCAGGACCGCCGCTTCGACAACGACCCCACCACCCGGCCCGTCGAACGCTTCCCCGAGCGCCACACCCTCTCCGAGGCCCGGCCCGGCGGCTGGGCGCTGGTGCACGAGCGCTGGCCCGACCTCGCCTCGCGCGAGCTGATCATGCGCAACTCCCTCGGCGGCGCCGAGCGGGCCGAGTACGCCGAACGCCCGCCGCGCGGCCGCCGGCAGTGGCTGCTCGGCCGTGTCGCGGCCAAGGACGCCGTACGGCAGTGGCTCTGGCGGCAGGGCGCGGGCCCCGTCTTCCCGGCGGAACTGCGCGTGCACAACGACGAGTTGGGAAGACCGTACGTCACGGGGGTGCACGGCCGCGCCCTGCCCCCGCTGGACGTCTCGCTCGCCCACCGGGCCGAGGCGGCCGTGGCGATCGTTCGGCCGCACACCCCGCGGCCCGGCCCCGGCATCGACATCGAAGAGGTCACCGAGCGCGACCCGGCGACCCTCGCCACCGCGCTCGGCCCGGCCGAACTGCGCCTACTGCGGGCCCACTCCGCGGAGGGAGGGGAAGCCGTGTGGTTCACCCGGTTCTGGGCCGCCAAGGAGGCCGTCGCCAAGGCCGAGGGCGTCGGATTCGGCGGTCGCCCCCGGGACTTCGCGGTGCTGGAGGCCGCGCCGGACGGCAGCCGGCTGCTGGTCTCCGGCCGGCTGGAACGCGTCTACACCGTGCACTGCGCACCGGTGGCCAACCCGCCCGCCCTGCCGCAGCGCACGTACGTGGTGGCCTGGACGACCCGGCCAGGAGCCGAGGACGGACACACCCACGCAGCAGCCGACGACGGACACCCCGACGAAGCAGCCGAGGAGTACCCCCGATGAACCCCACCCAGCCGGCCCCGGCGCAGCCCACCGCCGACACCGTGCTCGCCGACGTCACGGGCATGCTCCGCACGGTGCTCGCGGAGTACGGCGACGACGACGTGCTCATCGGCATGTCCACCAGCTTCAACCGCGACCTGGAACTGGAGAGCATCGACCTCGTCACCCTGGCCGGGCTGCTGGAGGAGCGCTACGGGCAGCGGGTCAATCTCGCCGAGTTCCTGGCCGGCATGGAGTTCGACGAGATCATCGAGCTGACCGTCGGCCGGCTCGTGGAGTACGTGGTGTGGAGCCTGAAGACCACGCAGGCGGGCTGAGCCATGGCGATGGTCGACGCCGGCGGGATCCGGCTGCACGTCCAGCGCACGGGCCCGGCCGACGGCCGCGTCCCGCACGCCACCATCGTCCTGGTGCACGGGCTGCTCACCGACAGCCTGGCCAGCTACTACTTCACCGTCGCGCCCGCGTTCGCCGCGGCCGGCCTCGACGTCGTCATGTACGACCTGCGCGGCCACGGCCGCAGCGAGCGCCCGCCGCAGGGCTACACCCTGGACGACAACATCGACGACCTGGAGGCGCTCCTCGACCGGCTGGCCGTCACCGGGCCCGTCCACCTCGCCGGCAACTCCTACGGCGGCACGATCGCCTTCGGCTTCGCCGCCCGCCACCCGCAGCGCACGGCCAGTCTGACGCTGATCGAGTCCGAGCCCGCGACCGTCGCCTGGGCGGCGAAACTCGGCGGCATCCTCGACCGGGTGATGACCCAGCTCGCGTACAACGAGCCCGACGTCGTCGCCTGGATCACCGCCCACCGCGGCCGCAACACCGCCCGGCTGGCCAAGGGCGCGGCCCGGCTCGCCCGCGAGACCACCCTCGGCCGGGACATCCCCGCCAGCCGGGTGCTCACCGAGGCCGCGATCAGGGCCGTACGCTGCCCGGTCCTCGGCGTCTACGGCGGCGAGTCGGACCTCGCGGACCTGGTCCCGCTGATGCGGGCGCTGCTGACGGACTACCGGGCGGTCGTGCTGCCCGGGCACGAGCACTCGGTGCTGGTGGAGGCGCCGGCGGCAGTGGGCGGGCACATCCTGGACCTGGTCGGCGCCGGGGCGGGGGTCGGATGAGCGCCTTCCTCTTCGTGGTGCCGCCGCTGACCGGGCACGTCAACCCGGCCGTCGGCGTCGCCGCCCGGCTGGCCGCGCACGGGCACCGCGTGGCCTGGGTGTGCGCGGACCCGGCGCTGGTACGGCGGCTCGCGGGCCCGGACGCCGAGGTGTTCGGCTGCGCCGGCCCGGTGCCGGGCGCCGAGGGTGCCGTACGGCCGCCGGACCTGCGCGGTGCGGAGGCGCTGAGGTTCCTGTGGGAGTGGTATCTGCTCCCGCTCGCCGACGCCATGACACCGGGGGTCCGGTCGGCGGCCGAGGCGTTCCGCCCGGACGTGGTGGTGGCCGACCAGCAGGCCTTCGCCGGCGCCCTGGTGGCCGATCGCCTCGGACTGCCGTGGGCCACCTCGGCCACGACCTCGGCGGAGTTCACCGGCGCCTACGACGGTCTGCCGAAGGTGGTCGCCTGGCTGCGACACCGCCTGACCGAACTGCGCGCCCGCGTCGGCGACCCGTCCGGCACCGCCGACCCGCGCTTCTCGCCGTACCTCCTGCTGATCTTCAGCACACCCGAACTCATCGGCCCCCTGGCGCCGTTGGCCCCGCACGTCCACTACGTCGGCCCCTCCCTCGCCGGCCGCCCGGCAGGCCCCCGTTTCCCCTGGGAACGGCTGGACCGGCCCCGGGCGAAGGTCCTGGTGACCCTGGGCACGGCGAACGCCGACACGGGCGGCCGGTTCCTCGCCGCGTGCCTCACCGCGCTGCGGGAACGCGCGGACCGGGTGCAGGCGGTGATCGCCGACCCGGACGGCGCCCTCCCGGTGCCGCCGGGCGACAAGGACGTCCTGGTCCTTCCGGCCGTGCCCCAACTCGCCCTGCTGGAGCGGATGGACGCCGTCGTCTGCCACGCCGGGCACAACACCGTGTGCGAGGCCCTGTGGCACGGCGTCCCGCTCGTCGTCGCGCCCATCCGGGACGATCAGCCCGTGGTGGCCGGACAGGTGGTGGACGCCGGCGCCGGCGTCCGGGTCCGCTTCGGCCGGGTCCGCGCGGACCGGCTGGGCGCGGCCCTCGACACCGTCCTCACCGATCCCGCCCACCGGGCCGCCGCCGCCCGGATCCGCACCGCGTTCCGCGCGGCGGGCGGCGCCCGCGCCGCGGCGGCCCATCTCGAACGACTCGCAGCGGAGGGCCGATGAGTGACCCCGAGGACACCAGCAGCAGGACGGCCAAGGCGGCCCGTATCGCCGCCCTGCGCCCCGCCTACCGCAGAGACCTGGCGGCCGGCACGGACCGGTTCTTCACCGCCCGCCGCCCCGACTGCCCCTGGTGCGGCTCGGACCGGCTCGGCACCCGCCTGCGCACCACCGACCTGCTCCAGCACAAGCCCGGCCGCTTCACCCTCGACCGCTGCGCCGACTGCGGCCACATCTTCCAGAACCCCCGACTGACCCAGGAAGGCCTGGAGTTCTACTACCGGGACTTCTACGACGGCCTCGGCGAGCAGCGCATGAGCGGCACCTTCGGCGGCCGTGGCGCCATGTACCGGGCCCGTGCCGAGGCGATGCTCCCGCACGATCCCGCCCCGAAGGCGTGGCTGGACGTCGGCACCGGCCACGGCCACTTCTGCGCCACCGCCCGCGCCGTCCTGCCCGGCACCGCCTTCGACGGGCTCGACTTCACCGAAGGCGTCGAACTCGCCGCCCGCGAGGGCCGCGTGGACCAGGCCTACCGCGGCGCCTTCCCCGAGCTCGCGCCCGAACTCGCCGCCCGCTACGACGTGGTGAGCATGTTCCACTACCTGGAGCACAGCACCGACCCGGACCGCGAACTCCGCGCCGCCCACGAGGCCGTACGCCCCGGCGGCCACCTCCTCGTCGAGGTGCCGGACCCGGAGAGCCGTTACGCCCGGCTGCTCGGCCGCTGGTGGCTGCCCTGGCTGCAGCCCCAGCACCTGCACTTCATGCCGGTCGCGGGCCTGCGGCGACGGCTGACCGAGCGGGGCTTCACGGTGGTCGCCGAGCAGCACGCCGCGGCACACGATCCGGTCGACCTGCTCGCCGCGGTCTGGCTGGCCCTCGACCACACCGCCCCGCGCGAGGACGCCCCCTGGCTGCCCCGGCCGCCCGGCGCCCTGCGCCGCACCATGCGCACCGCGGTGCTCCTCGCGGGGGTGCCCGCGCTCATCACGGCGACGCTCCTCGACCGGCTCGCGGTACGCCCCCTGTCCCACCGCCTCGGCCTGTCCAACGCCTACCGCCTGGTGGCGCGCCGCGAGTGATCCCGGCTCACAGCACCTTGGCCCGGATCAGCGCGGACAGGGTCAAGGTGCCCGGCAACAGGGGCACCCAGTCGGTCAGCACCCGGTAGCCGATGACCGTCGCGGTGGCCAACGCCGGCGCGGAGCCGAAGGTGACCAGCGTCCACACCAGCGCCGCGTCGACCGCGAACCCGCCCGGCGCCGGAACCGCGCCGACGGCCGTGCCCGCCGCGAGATAGGCGAGCACCACGTGCGCCCACGGCAGCCCCAGCCCGAGCGAGGCACCGACACAGGCCAGGGTCGTCCCCTGCAGCAGCGGCATCGCGACCGCCCCGCCCCACAGCGCGACCACCCGGCAGGGCCGCGCGTGCACCTCCCGCGCGTCGGCGAGGGCGGAGCGCAGCAGCCCGGTCACCGGCCGCCGCAAGGGCCGTACGACCGTCAGCAGCACCCCGGCCGCCGCGACGGCCCCGCCGGCGACGGCGGCGAGCGGGACCAGCAGCCGCCCGTCCGGGACCAGATCACCCAGGCGCCGCCAGGCCGGCGACGTGGCGAGGAACACCAGCAGGACCAGGGTCTTCGCACTGGACTTGGCCAGCGAGTACAGCCCGATCGACGCGGTGGCCCGGGCCGGCGGAATCCCGCGGGCCCGCAGAAAGCGCAGGGTGACGGCGTGGGCGCCGAGCCCGCCCGGCAGCGCGTGGTTGGCGGCACCGGCGGCGAACTGCGAGGCCAGCAGCAGCCCCGGGGGCACCCGGTCGGGCAGGGCGCCCTGCCGGACGCACGTGGCCGCCACAAGGTTCAGGCAGGTGAGAGCGGCTCCGGCCAGCAGCCATCCGGGGTCGGCCGCGACCAGCCGCCGGACCCCCTCGTACATCACCGGCCGGTTGGCGACGGCCCAGCCGGCGGCCAGCAGGAGGGGAGCCAGGCACAGGGCCAGCCGCAAGTGCCGGGCCACGAGGGGGGACGCGGGCCGGGGAGCGCCGCCGGGACCGGGGTCCGGCAGAGCACCGGCGCCGACGGGGAGCGGATCCGCCGTCCGGGGACACGGCGGGGAGGGGAGCGAGGGGGACGGAGACAGTGAGGACACGGGGACGTCGTCCTTCCGCGGCGGGTCCCGCGGCGGGGACCTGGGGGAGGCGGGTCGGGCGATACCGCGGGGAGCCTTCCCCTCCCGCGTGACACGGGGATGTCCGAAAGCCGAAGGCGCGAGGGCGGGACGGTGCCGCCGGGCGGGTGCGCGCAAGCCGCCGTCCACCGCCGACCAGGTAGCCTTCCCTTGGGGCGCGCTTTGCATGCGGCGGCCCGGAAGGCAAGGACGGCGACAGGGGAGGATCCCGCGGTGCACGTGCAGGAATGGCTCGACACGGTGCCCGCGGCCGCCGTCTACGCCGTGGTGGCCCTGGTGATCGGTCTGGAGAGCCTGGGCATCCCGCTTCCCGGAGAGATCATCCTGGTCTCGGCGGCGCTGATGTCCTCCCAGCACTCGGGCATCAATCCGGTCGTCCTCGGCGCGTGCGCGACGGCGGGCGCCGTGATCGGCGACTCCATCGGCTACGCGATCGGCCGCAAGGGCGGTCGCCCGCTGCTGGCCTGGCTCGGCGAGAAGTTCCCGAAGCACTTCAGCGAGGGCCATGTGGCCACCGCCGAGCGGTCCTTCGAGAAGTGGGGCATGTGGGCCGTCTTCTTCGGCCGCTTCATCGCCCTCCTGCGCATCTTCGCCGGCCCGCTCGCGGGCGTCCTGCAGATGCCGTACTGGAAGTTCCTGACCGCCAACGTCCTCGGTGGCATCTGCTGGGCGGGCGGCACCACGGCGGCCGTCTACTACGTCGGTGTGGTCGCCGAGGGCTGGCTGAAGAAGTTCTCCTACGTGGGGCTGGCCGCGGCTGTGGTGATCGGTCTCGCCACCATGCTGATCATCAGGCGCAAGGCGAAGAAGGCCCAGCAGCAGGCGGACCGGGAGGCAGAACCTGTGAGCGCCGGGGAGTAAGGCGCCCCGTAAGGGGCGCGGCTCGGCTGTGTCGACATGCGGCTCCGCCGCGCGGGGGCGAACCCACCACAACGCACCCGCACCGGCATCCGCCCAGGCGTCTACTCATGCACCCCGCGATGGGCCTTCGCCAACTCCGCGTACATCGTGCCGTTCAGGGTGACCCCCTGCCGCTCCTCCTCCGACAACGGCCGCTTCACCTTCGCCGGCACCCCGGCCACCAGCGACCCGGGCGGCACCACCATCCCCTGCGGCACCAGAGCCTGAGCGGCCACGAGCGACCCGGCGCCGATCACGGCCCCGTTCAGCACGGTCGCCCCCATCCCGATGAGGCAGTCGTCCTCCACGGTCGCCCCATGCACGACGGCGTTGTGCCCGATGGACACCCGCGCACCCACGCTCACCGGAAACCCGGGATCCGCGTGCAGCGTGACGTTGTCCTGCACATTCGCCTGCGCACCCACGGTGATCTTCTCGACATCCCCGCGCACCACGGCCCCGTACCAGACACTGGCCCCCGTGTGCAGCGTGACGTCCCCGATCACGGAAGCGGTAGGCGCCACGAACGCCTCGGGATCGATCCGGGGCTCCTTGCCACCGATGCCCACGATCAGCGCCTGCTGTGTCATCACCGTCTCCTCGCCTCCATGAGTGCCCCGCAAAGAGCCCCGCAAGTACCCCGCACGGTACGACAAAGGGTGGGGCAAAGATCACAGCGGCCCACCCTCTCGCCGAAGGCAACCGCTGAGTAACGTAAGCCCGTGCCGAAGCCCAAGAACACGTTCTCGTCCTGGCGCCACCGCCTCGCCCAACGCGCGGTGCACGCGGCGTGGGCCTGGGCTCAGCGCACGGGCTCCGTCACCGCCGAGCACCCCGGCCGCCTGAAGTTCGGCGCGATCGGCGAGGCCACCCGGCTTGCCTTCCCGCTCGGCACGGTCTTCGGCGAGCCCTGGATCCACCTCGGCTCGCACTGCATCATCGGCGAGCAGGTCACCCTGACCGCCGGCCTGATGCCGGACCTGGACCTCGGTCCGGACCCGATCCTGCGCATCGGCGACGGTGTGGTCCTCGGCCGCGGCAGCCATGTCATCGCGGACACGACGGTCACCATCGGCAGCGACTGCTACTTCGGCCCGTACGTCTACGTCACCTCCACCAACCACTCCTACGACGACCCGCACCAGCCCATCGGCAGGCAGTGGCCGCGCATGGAGCCGGTGGAGATCGGCGCGGGCTGCTGGATCGGCACCGGCGCGGTCATCCTGCCGGGCGCGCGGATCGGCCGGAACGTGGTGGTCGCGGCCGGCGCGGTCGTACGGGGCACGGTGCCGGACCACGCCGTGGTGGCCGGGGCGCCCGCCCGGGTCGTCCGGCGCTGGACGGCCGAGCAGGGCTGGCAGCCGCCGCTCAGGACGCCGGCCCCGGTGCCCATCCCGGAAGGGACGACGCCGGAGCAGCTGCGGGCGCTGGCGGAACTGGACGAGGACGGGGTGGCCCGGCTCGCGCAACTGGAAACCGGGTGTGAGTAGCTGCTCTTGGCCCGCCCACGCCCGGTGAGGCGACCGCTGCGGCCACGGGCGCGCGCCCAGTGCCGCGGGAAGGTCCGAGCGCGGCCCGTCAGCGACGTCGGCGGGCGTTGAGCCGGGCGGCCTGGCGCATCAGGTGGTCGCGCTCGGCGAGGTTGGATGCCCTGCGGGCCGCCTCGGCGTACAGCCGTGCCGCCGTCGCCAGGTCGCCGTCGCGTTCGTGGAGGTACGCCGCCACCGCGGTGTGGCGGGGCAGTGAGGCGTCCAGCGCCGCGAGCGCCGTCAGGCCGGCGCGCGGTCCGTCGGCCTCCCCGACGGCGACCGCGCGGTTGAGCCGTACGACGGGGCTGTCGGTCAGGCGCGTGAGCTCGTCGTACCACTCGACGATCTGCACCCAGTCGGTCTCCTCGGCGGCGGGCGCGTCGGCGTGGAGTGCCGCGATGGCGGCCTGGGCCTGGAACTCGCCCAGCCGGTCGCGGGCCAGGGCCGCCTGGAGGATCCCGACGCCCTCGGCGATCAAGGCGGTGTCCCACCGGCCGCGGTCCTGCTCGGCGAGCGGCACCAGGCTGCCGTCGGGCGCGGTCCGGGCCGCACGCCGGGCGTGGTGGAGCAGCATGAGAGCGAGCAGCCCCGCCGCCTCGGGGTGGTCGACGGCGGCCGCGAGCTGCCGGGTGAGCCGGATGGCCTCGGCGGCGAGGTCGACATCGCCGGAGTAGCCCTCGTTGAAGACCAGGTACAGGACGCGCAGCACGGTGGCGACGTTCCCGGGCTGGTCGAACCGCACGCCGGAGACGGTGCGCTTGGCCCGGCTGATCCGCTGCGCCATGGTCGCCTCGGGCACCAGATAGGCCTGGGCGATCTGGCGGGTGGTGAGCCCGCCGACGGCGCGCAGCGTGAGCGCGACCGCCGACGACGGCGTCAGCGACGGGTGGGCGCACAGGAAGTACAGCTGGAGGGTGTCGTCCTCGGCGGTCGCAGGACCGGGCACCGGTTCCTCGTCGACGAGGTCCTCACGCCGACGGCGGGCGGCGTCCGCCCGGGTCGCGTCGAGGAACTTGCGCCAGGCGACGGTGATCAGCCAGCCCTTGGCATCCCGCGGCGGGTCGGCCGGCCAGACGCGCAGTGCCTCGACCAGTGCGTCCTGCACGGCGTCCTCGGCCGCCGCGAAGTCCGCTCCGCGGCGCACGAGGACGGCGAGCACGCTCGGAGTGAGGCTCCGGAGCAGCACCTCGTTCATCGAGGGAGGTCACTCCGTGACGCAGTGCTCGTGCCCGCCGAGGAACGGGCGCAGCTCGAGCCACTCGTGGATCGGCTTCCCGCCGGCCCCGGGGGCGGCCGACAGCTCCCCGGCCAGCTCGAGGGCCCGCTCATAGGTGTCGACGTCGATCACCATCCAGCCGGCGATGACGTCCTTGGTCTCGGCGAACGGCCCGTCGGTGACCGGCGGGCGTCCCTCACCGTCGTACCGGACGAACGTCCCCTCGGGGGCCAGCGCCTGGCTGTCGACGAACTCGCCGGTCTCCTCGAGGCGGGCCGCGAAGTCGCGCATGTACTGCACGTGGGCCGAGATCTCCTCCGGCGTCCACTGCTCCATCGGCACGTCGTTGACCGATGCAGGGGCGCCGCGGTAGTGCTTGAGCAGCAGGTACTTGGCCATCGTGGTTCTCCTCGGTGCTGGTGCGACCCATTGTGGTCGCGTTCACCCCGGGGACGGAGCCGGAGGCGGGTTCTCGACATCGCCGTCCGATATCGCCGTCCGACTTTTTTCGGGCTCGCGTGGATGAGCCTGGGTGCGCCGTCTCGCGGTGCCCGGCTCCGCAGCCCTCAGCCGGTCGCCAGCAGCAGGGTGCCGAGCAGCGCCAGCCCCGCGCCCGCGGCCTGGATCGCGCGCAGCCGCTCGCTGAGGAAGCCGCGCGCGGCCAGCGCGGTCACCACCGGGTACAGCGAGGCGAGGACGGCCGCCACGGTGACCGGGCCGTGCTGGGCGGCGACCGCGTAGGTGCCGTTGGCGGCCACGTCGGCGAGCCCGACGAAGGCCAGCGCGGGCAGCGAGGCCCACGGGAAGCCGCCCTCCGGCACCGCCCGGCCGCCCCGCCGGACGGAGACGGCGAGCGCGGCCCCGCCGACCGCGACGTTCGTCAGCCGCTGGACGAACAGCGCCAGGAACAGGCCTGTGACGGTGGTCGAGGCCTCCGTGATCAGGGCGAAGACCGTGCCGAAGCCCAGCGCCGCGACCAGCGTGAGCAGGATCGTCCGCCGCTGTACGGGCGCGCCGCGCAGCTGTGGACCGCCCGCGAGGACGACCCCGGTGACGGCCACGGCGATGCCCGCGACCTGCAGCATTCCGGGCCGCTCGCCGAGGACGAGGCCCACGCCGACCGGCACGGCCACGCTGAGTGTCGCGAGCGGCGAGACGACCCCCATGGGGCCGAGCGCCAGGGCCTTGTAGAAGGAGAGCAGGGCCACCGGTCCGGCCAGCCCGGCGGCGAACGCGAACCACAGGCGGGGCCCGGCCTCGCTCCATCCGCCGGTCGCGACGACGATCGCGCCGAGGACCGTCGCCGCGATGGCCTGCGAGACGACGACGACCGTCAGTGCGGGCGTGCGCCGGGTCAGCAGTCCGCCGCCGAAGTCGGCCAGTCCCCACAGCAGGCTGGTGGTGAGGGCGAAGAATGCTGTCACGGCCGGCCTCGCAGTACAGTTTGGTGAACGATCAGGTACACCCCACCGTAGTTCAGTGAAGTGAACTATGTCATCCCATATATTGAACACTCATCGATGGACGTGATGTGTCGGACCTCGACCTGCTGACCCAGTCCCTGGCGCGCAACGTCAAGCGCTGGCGCACCGAGCGCGGCTTCACCCTGGACGCGCTCGCCGCCCGCGCGGGCGTCAGCCGTGGCATGCTCATCCAGATCGAGCAGGCCCGGACGAACCCCAGCATCGGCACCGTCGTCAAGATCGGCGACGCGCTCGGCATCAGCATCACCACCCTGCTCGACTACGAACAGGGCCCCACCGTCCGCATCGTCCCCGCCGAGCAGGCCGTACGGCTGTGGCACACGGACGCCGGCAGCTACAACCGCCTCCTCGCCGGCACGGAGGCGCCCGGTCCGCTGGAGATGTGGGACTGGCGGCTGATGCCCGGCGAGCAGAGCCCCTCCGAGCCCCACCCGGCGGGCACGGTGGAACTCGTCCATGTCACCGCCGGTGAGCTGACCCTCACCGTGGACGGCGTGAAGCACCTGGTGCCGACCGGCGCGAGCGCCACCTTCGAGGCGAGCACCTCGCACACCTATGGCAACGAGGGCGACGTACCGATGGAGATGGTCATGGCCGTCTCGGTACCGCCCGTCCGCTGAACGGCACTGCGGCGGGCTGTTAGCGTGCGGCCATGCGTGCACCCATCGGAGACTTCGACACCGCCACCCCCGTCCCGGACTGCCTTCAGGAGCTGACCGCCCCGGTCGCCGACGCCGTACGCAACTGGCAGGGCGCGGTGCCCGCCGACCGGATCCTCTACGTCGAGACGGACCCGCGCTGGGCCGACACGGCCGTCTTCGTGGAGCACTACGGCCGCGAGCTGCTCGAGCGGTCGGCGAACTGTGTGGTGGTCGCGGGCAAGCGGGGCGGCGAGACCACCCTCGCCGCGTGCGTGGTGCTCTCCACCACCCGGGTCGACGTCAACGGCGTGGTGCGCCGCCAACTCGGCGCCCGCAAGGCTTCCTTCGCCTCGATGGAGACGGCGACCGGCGAGACCGGCATGGAGTACGGCGGCATCACCCCGGTCGGACTGCCCGCCGGCTGGCCGGTGCTGATCGACTCGGCCGTGGTCGACCTGCCCTACGTCCTCGTCGGCAGCGGACGCCGGCGCGGCAAGCTGCTGGTGCCCGGCAAGGCCCTCGCGGACCTGCCGGGCGCCGTGGTGCTGGAGGGCCTCGGGGTCGCCTGAAGCCGGCGGACGGCAGATCCGCTGCGCCGGCCCGGCGCAGTTCAGTAGGCGCTTGCGGTGCCGAGGTACTGCTCGGCGAAGGCCGCCGCCGCGGTCGGTGAGGTGAACAGGCGGCGCAGCCGGGCCAGTGTGGTGGCCGCGCGGAACGGGTCGCCGGACGAGACACCGTGATAGATGTCCGACAGCCACTGCGAGAACTCCTGGTAGTCCCACACCCGGCGCAGACACGCCGTCGAGTAGCCGTCCAGGCCGCTGCCGTCGCCCTTCGTGACGTGGGCCACGAGCGCGTCGCCCAGCAGGAAGGCGTCGTGCAGGGCGAGGTTCATGCCCTTCGCGGCGATGGGCGCCACCAGGTGACCGGCGTCCCCGGCGAGGAACAGCCGCCCGTGCGCGAGGGGTTCGACGACATAGTGGTGCATGTCCAGGACGCGTTTCTCGACCAGCCGGCCCTCGCCGAGCGGGGGCGCTCCGGCCGCGCCGAGCCGCTCGCGCAGCTCGCTCCAGACCCTGTCGTGCGGCCAGTTCCCCGGATCGTCGCCGGGCGGGCACTGGAGGTAGAAGCGGGTCAGCTCCGGGCTGCGGGGCATCTGGCCGGCGAAACCGCGTGGATGGACGCCGAACAGGACGCAGTCCGTCGACGGAGGGACCTCCGCGAGCAGCGCCAGCCAGCCTATGCCGTCGTCCTGCCGCGCGATCCGCCTGCGCTCGACGGGTATCGCGTCCCGCGTGACGCCGCGCGCGCCGTCGCAGCCCGCGACGAAATCGCAGCGCACCAGCCGCCGTTCACCCGTGTCCGGGCACCGGTACGACACCGCCGGCCGGTCGGAGTCCAGGTCGTGCAGCGAGACGTCGCGCACGCCGAAGCGGATGTCGCCGCCGCGTACGTCGGCGTACTCCCGCACCAGGTCCGTCACCAGCAACGGCTGAGGGTAGATGTGGTGATGGCTGCCGGTCAGGTCGGCGTACGGAAAGCGGTACCGCTCGCCGTCGAAGCGGAACTCGCAGGCGCTGTGCGACTCGGCGCGCTCCAGGAGCCGTTCGGACAGTCCGCGCCGGCCGAGTTCGCGCACCGCCCACTCCTCGATGACACCGGCCCGGGGCCGGGTCGCGATGAACTGCCTGCTCTCGGTCTCCAGGACGACACAGTCGACGGAGGCGGCCCGCAGGATGCCGCCGACGGTCAGCCCGGCCGGACCGGCGCCCACGACGACGACCGTACGGCGTTCCTCGGGCGCGGAGCTGAGGTGGGGGGAAGGGGAGATCACCCCCGCATTATGACGGTGTCCCGTCAGCCGGGACCGGCTGACGGGACACCAGGGGAGAGCGGGGTCAGTGCGCCGGGGCGTCGGTGACGACAACCTCTTCGATGTCGCGCTCGATCTGCTCGGGCTTGGAGGCGGTCGCCTTGGCCCAGTAGTAGATGGCGAGCGAGAACACCGCGACGACCAGGATGTCCCACCACAGCGGCAGGTCACCGTTACCGCCGAAGGTGCTCAGGTAGGAGATCACGCCGATGCCCACCAGGTAGGGCGGCAGCCACTGCGCGGCCTTGAAGTCCAGCCGCGGCGCGTTGGGCAGGTTCTTGCGGATCGCGTACCAGGCGTAGGAGCCGAGCAGCACGTAGCCGATCAGGATCGCGCAGCCCAGGCGCCACAGGGTGTCCCAGCCGGACCAGAAGATGATCAGGTTGGCGACCACGAAGGACAGCGGCGAGATGAACTTGCCGAAGGGCAGCCTGTACGGACGCTCGTGGTTCGGCAGCCGGTCGGAGAAGACGCCGTAGGCCAGCGGGGCGCCCGCGTACATCAGCACACTCGCCGAGGTGATGAAGCCGACCAGCGTCTGCCAGCTCGGGAACGGCGCGAAGCAGATCACACCGGTCACGAACGACATCGCCAGGCCGAACCACGGCACACCGCGCGAGTCGGTCTTGGCGAAGAGCTTCGGGGCGTAGCCGTTCTTGGCCAGGCCGTAGGAGATACGGGACGTGGCGGTGGTGTAGATCAGGCCGGTGCCGCCGGGGGAGATGATCGCGTCGGCGTACAGGACCCAGGCCAGCCAGCCCAGGCCGACCAGCGAGGCGAGACCGGCCCAGGGGCCGCTGATGCCGGCGTAGGCCAGGTTGGCCCAGCCCTTCGCGAAGGAGGCGTGCGGCAGGGCGGCGATGAACACGACCTGGAGCAGGACGTAGATCGTGGCGCCGATCGCGACCGAACCGAGCGTCGCGCGCGGCAGGTCACGCTTCGGGTTGCGGCTCTCGCCGGCCAGCTGGATCGCCTGCTCGAAGCCGAGCAGCGCGAAGATGATGCCGCTGGAGCTGATCGCGGTGAGGACGCCCTTGGCGCCGAACGGGGCGAAGCCCTCGGAGGTGAAGTTGGCCGGGTGGAAGTTGCCGATCGCGATGATGAAGATCGCCGCGAGCGGGACCGCGATCTTCCACCAGGTGGCGGCGCTGTTGGTGTGTGCCAGGACGCGGACACCGAGGAAGTTGACCGCGACGAACACGGCCATCAGGAGCACCGCGACGACGATGCCGCTGGTGGTGAGTGTGCCGTTGGCGTTCTGCAGGCCGTCGGCGAAGTGCCAGTGCTTGGCGTAGCCGATCATGGCCTCGACCTCGATCGGGGCCACCGTCGCGGCCTGCAGCCAGGAGAACCAGCCGAAGGACATACCGGCCAGTCCGCCGAAGGCGTAGTGCGGGTAACGGGCGGTACCGCCCGCCACCGGGAACATGCCGCCGAGCTCGGCGTGCACGAGGGCGAGCAGCACGATCGCCACCGCGCCGATCACCCACGAGATGATCGCGGCGGGGCCGGCCGCCACGACGGCCTTCTCGGCACCGAAGAGCCAGCCGGAGCCGATGATGGAACCCACCGAAGCCCACATCAGGCCGATGAGCCCCACATCGCGGCGCAGGCCGCCGCCGGTGTCGCTTGTGGCTACCGGCGCAGCCTGGTCGACGTTCGCCATGTCTAGTGGCCTCTCAGATCTATACGCAGCGTTTACGAGCAAGGAGGCCACAGGCTAGGGAGGCTTTCCGAGTGAGCAAAAGAGTGTTAACCAAATTTTGACCTGGGATCTTAGGTGTCTTGGGCGCACACTCGGTCACGGCCTTGTCACAGGTCAGATGGCCGACCGGAATGTCAATATTCAGCGGAGGATTGTGAGTAGAAAGAAAGATTCACTGGTCCAGGAGCGGAATTTCGATGGCCGGACAACGGTCCATCACCATGTCGAGGCCTGCCGCCCGGGTCCGCTCGTAGGCCGTCTCGTCCACGACCCCGAGCTGGAACCACACCGCTCGCGCCCCCGTCGTCACGGCCTCGTCGGCCACCGAGCCAGCCAGCTCGCTGTTCACGAAGACGTCGACCACGTCGACCTCGAAGGGGACGTCCGCGAGGGAGGCGTACCCCTGCTCGCCGTGCACCGTCTCGGCGCTGGGGTGCACCGGGACGATCCGCTTGCCGAACCGCTGGAGCACCTGCGCCACCCCGTAGGCGGCCCGGCTCCGGTTGGTGGACAGACCGACCACCGCCCACGTGTCGCCCAGCTCGGTCAGGATCCTGCGGATCGTCGCTTCGTCGCCGTACACGACCGCCTCCTCGGGCCGCGGGAACTGTTCCCCTGGGCAACAGTACGGGGGCGGATCAGGATTCCCGTCCCGCCATCTCGCCACCATGTCCGGAATCGGCACGAGATGCCTGCGTACGGCCGTCCGCCCGCCTACGCTCAGCCCGTGCTGCGCATCCTCGACGCCCGAACCGGTGAGCCCGTCCCCGCCGCGCCCGCCCGCCGCGGCCTGACCCGCATCGAGGCCCACGCCTCCGGCCCCGACCTGACGGCCCTGCGCGTTCTCCTCACCGCCGACCTCCTGGTCCGCGCCCTGGAGCTGGGCGGCACACCGGTCTGGGCGACCCTCGCCGCACCCCACCGCCCCACCGAACTCCGCACCGCCGCGACCGCCCTGGCCATCCGCCCCTTCGAGGACGCCCGCGACCTCGCCTCGGGGCTGGGGGAGGCGCAGACGATCCACGTGACGACCGACCCACCGGACGCCTCCGGCGGGGGACCGGTGGTGTGGGTCGCGCCGGTGGCCTGGACGGGGGAACCGTCGGTCGGCCCAGGCGCGGATCCCGCCCGCGAGCCCGGCCCCGGGCATGGGCCCGGGCATGGCCCCGAGCCCGGCTCCGGTCGTGCCCCCGAGCCTGGCCCTGCGCGTGCCCCCGAGCCTGCTCCTGGGCGGCCCCTCGAATCCGCTCCTGGGCATGTCCGTGAGTCCGGCCCCCGGCATGCCTCCGAGCCTGGCCCTAATCGAGCCCCCGAGCCCGCCCCTGGGCATGTCCCCGAATCCGCCCCCGGGCATGGCGCCGAGCCCGGCCCCAGCCGGGCCCCCGAGCCCGATCCCAGCCGCGCCACGGAGCCCGGCCCCAGCCGCGCCCCCGAATCCGCCCCCGAGCCCGGCCCCAGCCGGGCCCCCGAGCCCGATCCCAGCCGCGCCCCCGAGCCTGGCCCTCGTCGCGCCCCCGAACCCGCCCCCGGGCATGGCCCCGAGCCCGGCCCCAGCCTCGCCCCCGAATCCGCCCCCGAACCCGCCCCCCACCCCCCGCTCCCCGCCCTTCTCGCCGCTCTCCCCGACCCCTCCGCTCTTCGGCTGGCTCTGCTCTCCGTCCCCCGTGGTGAGCCTGTCCGGCTGGACTCCGCCGTGCTGGAGGAGGCCGCCGGGCGGCTGGTCCGGTGGCGGCGGGCCGTGGCGGGGTGGGCGCGGCAGCCCTCGCGGCCGGTACCCGACGAGGTGCGGGCACGGCTGCGCTCGGCGTGGGAGGACGACCTCGACCTGCCCGGAGTGCTGGAGGTGCTGCGGGCCGTCGAGAGCGCCCCGGATCTGCCCGACGGAGCCCGCTTCGAGACGTACGTCTACGCAGACCGTCTGCTGGCCCTGGACCTCGCCCGCGACCTCGGGAGCCTCTCGTGATGGCGCGGGCCGGCTCGCGCCCGCTGCGCCGGCTGGTGGTCCTGCGGCACGCCAAGTCCGCCTGGCCCGAGGGCGTCGAGGACCACCGCAGGCCGCTCGCGCCGCGCGGGTTGCGCGACGCCCCGGCCGCCGGACGCGCCCTCGCCGAGGCGGACTGCCTGCCCGACCTCGCCCTGTGCTCCCCGGCCGTACGCGCCCGCCGCACCTGGGAGCTGGCCTCGGCCGAGTGGGGCACCCCGCCGCCGGTGCGCTACGACCGGCGGTTGTACGCGGCCGGCGTACCCGAGCTCCTGGAGGTGGTCCGCGAGGCGCCGCCCGAGGTCGAGACACTGCTGCTGGTCGGGCACAACCCCGGTCTCGAGGAGCTGATCCTGGAGCTGGCGCGGGACGGCCTCGACGACACGCTGGAGCGGGTGCGGACGAAGTTCCCCACGTCCGCGATCGCCGTCCTCTCCTGGTACGGCGCCGGCTGGCCAGCCCTCGGCCCCGGCACGGCGCTTCTGACCTCGCTGATCGTGGCGCGCGGCCAGAAGACGTAGCACCACGCGCGCGTGCGCGACGGCGTGCGCCCGTCGCCGCCCGCTCCCCGGCACCGCATAGGCTTGCGGGATGCAGGACGAGTACCGCACAGTCGCCCACGCGGGCGTGCACGAGATCGAGATCAACCGCTCCCGCTTCCTGTGCGCCCTCGCCCCGGCCGCCACCGAGCAGGAGGCGCAGGACTTCATCGCCTCTGTGCGCAAGGAGCACGCCGACGCCACGCACAACTGCTGGGCGTACGTCATCGGCGCCGACGCCTCCGTGCAGAAGGCCAGCGACGACGGCGAACCGGGCGGCACCGCCGGCGTCCCCATGCTGCAGATGCTGCTGCGCCGTGAGATGCGCTACGTCGTCGCGGTCGTCACCCGCTACTACGGAGGCGTCAAGCTCGGCGCCGGCGGGCTCATCCGCGCCTATGGCGGCGCCGTCGGCGAGACCCTCGACACGCTCGGCACGATCACCCGGTGCCGCTTCCGGCTGGCCACGGTGACCGTCGACCACCAGCGCGCCGGCAAGGTCCAGAACGACCTGCGCGCCACCGGACGCGAGGTCCGCGACGTCCGCTACGGCGAGGCGGTCACCATCGAGATCGGCCTGCCGGACGCGGACGTGGACGCGTTCCGCGCGTGGCTCGCGGACGCGACGGCGGGCACGGCCGGCTTCGAACTGGGCGGCGAAGCCTACGGAGATGCCTGACGGAGATGCCTGACACTCAGCCCTGATCGGGTAAAAACCACCCAAGTTGGCCTGCCGTGTCGGGCCGTTACGGGAGTAACCGCCCGTGATGTCAGACCCGGCCGTTAGTCTCGGGGATCATGAGACTCCTGCACACGTCCGACTGGCATCTCGGCCGGGCCTTCCACCGGGTGAACATGCTCGGGGCCCAGGCCGAGTTCATCGGTCACCTCGTCACCACCGTGCGCGAGCGCGCGGTGGACGCGGTGGTCGTGTCGGGCGATGTGTACGACCGTGCGGTGCCCCCGCTCGCCGCGGTCGAGCTGTTCGACGACGCCCTGCACCGCCTCGCGGACCTCGGCGTGCCCACGGTGATGATCTCCGGCAACCACGACTCGGCCCGTCGGCTCGGCGTCGGCGCCGGGCTCATCGGCCGTGCCGGCATCCACCTGCGCACCGAGCCGTCGGCCGCGGGCACCCCGGTCGTGCTGGCCGACGCCCATGGGGAGGTCGCCTTCTACGGTCTGCCGTACCTCGAACCGGCCCTGGTGAAGGACGAGTTCGCGGTGGACAGGGCCGGTCACGAGGCCGTCCTCGGCGCCGCCATGGACCGCGTCCGCGCCGACCTCGCCACCCGCGAGCCGGGCACCCGCTCGGTCGTGCTCGCCCACGCCTTCGTCACCGGCGGCCAGGCCAGCGACAGCGAGCGGGACATCACCGTCGGCGGGGTCGCCGCCGTACCCGCCGGGGTCTTCGACGGCGTCGACTATGTGGCGCTCGGCCATCTGCACGGCTGCCAGACCATCACCGAGCGCGTGCGCTACTCGGGCTCACCGCTCGCCTACTCGTTCTCCGAGGCCGACCACCGCAAGAGCATGTGGCTGGTCGACCTCGACGGCGACGGCCGCGTCCACGCCGAGCGCGTCGACTGCCCGGTGCCGCGCCCGCTGGCCCGCATCAGGGGCGGGTTGGACGACCTCCTCGCCGACCCGGCGCTGACGCGCCACGAGGACGCCTGGATCGAGGCCACCCTCACCGACGCGGTCCGCCCCGCCGAACCCATGGCCCGGCTCACCGAGCGCTTCCCGCACGCCCTCAGCCTCGTCTTCGCCCCCGAGCGCGCGCCGGACGACCCCCAGGTCTCGTACGCCCGGCGCCTCGCGGGCCGCAGCGACCAGCAGATCGCCCACGACTTCGTCGCCCATGTGCGCGGCGCCGGGCCCGACGAACGGGAGGCGGCCGTCCTGCGTGAGGCCTTCGACGCCGTGCGCGCCGACGCCGCCGTGCGGGAGGCGGCCCGGTGAGGCTGCACCGGCTCGACGTCACCGCCTTCGGGCCCTTCGGCGGCTCCCAGAGCGTCGACTTCGACGCCCTGTCCACCGCCGGGCTCTTCCTGCTGCACGGCCCCACCGGCGCCGGCAAGACCTCCGTCCTGGACGCCGTCTGCTACGCCCTGTACGGCTCCGTCCCCGGCGCCCGGCAGAACGGCCAGGGCATGCAGCTGCGCAGCGACCACGCCGAGCCGCGCACCCGCACCGAGGTCCGCCTGGAGCTGACCGTCGCCGGCCGCCGCCTCGAGATCACCCGGCAGCCGCCCTGGGAGCGGCCCAAACTGCGCGGCACCGGCACCACCGTGGACAAGGCCCAGACCTGGCTTCGCGAGTACGACGCCGAGGCCGGCGCCTGGAAGGACCGCAGCCGCTCCCACCAGGAGATCGGCGAGGAGATCACCCAGCTGCTCGGCATGAGCCGCGAGCAGTTCTGCCAGGTCGTGCTGCTGCCCCAGGGCGAGTTCGCCCGCTTCCTGCGCGCCGACGCCGAGGCCCGCGGCCGGCTGCTGGGCCGCCTCTTCGACACCCAGCGCTTCGCCGACGCCGAAAAGCGCCTCGCCGAGCGTCGCCGGGCCACCGAGGCACGCGTGCGGGAGGGCGACGCGGCGCTGCTCGCCGACGCCCACCGCATGCAGCAGGAGGCCGGCGACGCCATGGAGCTCCCCGAGCTGGCCCCCGGTGACCCGGGCCTGGCCGACGCCGTCCTCTGCGCCGCCGCCGTCGCCCGCGCCACGGCCCGCGAACGCCTCACCGTCGCCCACTGCCGCCTCGCCGCCGCCGATTCCGCTCATGCCGCGACCCGGCGCGCCCTGGACGAGGTACGCGAACTCGCCCGCCTGCAGAGCCGGTTCACCGAGGCCCGGCAGCGCGCCGCGCGGCTGCAGGAGCGGGCCGGCGCCCATCAGGAGGCCCAGCGGCGCATGGAGCGGTCCCGCAAGGCGGAGGCGGTCGCGCCCGCGCTGGAGCTGCGGGAGGCGGCCGAGGAGGAGCACCGCAGGGCAGCCGCGGCCGAGGCACGCGCGCGTGGCATGCTCCCCGACTCCTACGCCGACGCGGGCGCGGGCGGACTCGCCGCCGCCGCCCGCCGAGCCGCCGAGGAGCTGGGCGGCCTGGACGCGGCCCGGCGCGCCGAACGCCGGCTCGCCGAGCTGGCCGAGGAGCGGTCCGGGCTGGACCGCCAGGAGTGCGCCGACGAGGACGTGCTGCGCGAGGCCGAGGCCTGGCTCGCCGGGTGGGAAGCCACCCGCGCGGCGCTGCAGTCCCGCGTCGACTCCGCGCAGGAGGCCGCCACCCGCGCCGAACAGCTCGCCGTCCAGCGGGAACCGATGCGCGGGCGCCTCGAGGCGGCCCGCACCCGCGACCAGCTGGCCGCGGACCTCGAGGACGCACAGCGCCGGGCACTCGCCTCCGAGCAACGCGCCCTCGACGCCCGCGCCCACTGGCTGGACCTCAAGGAACAGCGCCTGGACGGCATCGCCGCCGAGCTGGCCGCCCGCCTCACCGACGGCGAGCCCTGCGCCGTCTGCGGAGCCACCGAACACCCGGCGCCGGCCCGCAAGGTCGCCGGACACGTCGACCGCGAGACCGAGGACCGGGCCCTCGCCGCCCACCAGCGCGCCGAGGAGCAGCACACGCAGGACCAGCGGCGGCTCGGCGTCGTCCGCGAGGCCCTCGCCGCCGCCACCGCCGAGGCCGGCGACGCGCCCACCGCCCGACTCGAGGAGACCGCTGCCGAGTTGGAGCAGGAGTACGCCCGCGCCCGCCGCGACGCCTCCGCGCTGCACGCCGCCCACGAGGAGCTGCGGCGCGCCGAGCACGAGCGCGAGCGGCGCCTCGCCGACCGCCAGCAGGCCGCCGTACGGGCCGCCTCCCGACTCACCCGGCGCGAGACCCTGGAGCGCGAACAGGCCCAGCTGGAGGCCGAGTTGGCCACGGCGCGCGGCGGCTCGGGCAGCGTGGCCGCCCGTGCCGCGCAGCTGGAGCGGCAGGCGGCGCTGCTCACCGACGCCGCCGACGCCGTACGCGCCGCCGAGGACGCCGCCCAGCGCCTGAAGGACGCCGACGCCCGCCTCGCCGACGCCGCCTACCGGGCTGGTTTCGACACCCCGCAGGCCGCGGCCGCCGCCCTCCTGGACTCCGCGGCCCACCGTGAGCTGCAGCACCGCCTGGACGCCTGGCAGGCCGAGGAGGCCGCCGTACGCGCGGTGCTGGCGGAGGCCGACACCGCGGCCGCCGCCCAGCGTCCGCCCGCCGACCCGGCCACGGCCGAGCGCGCGGCCGCCGCGGCCGAACACCGGCTGCGCGAGGCGGCGTCCGCGCGTGACGCGGCGGCCCGCTGCTGCGCCGAGCTGGACCGTCTCTCCGCGCGCGCCGGCGAGGCCGTACGCCGGCTCGGCCCGCTCCGCGAGGAGCACGACCGGGTCGCCCGCCTCGCCGCCCTCACCGCGGGCACCTCCGCCGACAACGACCGCAAGATGCGGCTGGAGTCGTATGTGCTCGCGGCACGTCTGGAGCAGGTCGCCGCCGCCGCGACCGCCCGGCTGCAGCGCATGTCGTCGGGCCGCTACACCCTCGTCCATTCCGACGACCGCAGCGGGCGCGGCCGCAGCGGGCTCGGGCTGCACGTGGTCGACGCCTGGACCGGACGCGAACGCGACACCGCCACCCTCTCCGGCGGCGAGACCTTCTTCGCCTCCCTCGCCCTCGCCCTCGGCCTCGCGGACGTCGTCACCGACGAGGCCGGCGGCGTCCGCCTCGACACGTTGTTCATCGACGAGGGCTTCGGCAGCCTCGACGACCAGACCCTGGACGAGGTCCTCGACGTCCTGGACTCACTCCGGGAGCGGGACCGCAGTGTGGGCATCGTCAGCCATGTGCCCGACCTGCGCCGCCGGATCCACGCCCAACTGGAGGTGGTGAAGGGCAGATCGGGGTCGGTGCTGCGGCAGCGGGGCGTCTGACGGCGATCAGACACTGCGGGCGCCGGTAGTACATCGTGGGCACTCAAGGGTGATTTGTCCCTCTCTTTCCGCCCCTTTCCTTGATCTTCTTTGCCCTTCTGTCCCGGATCTGTGAACCGCGCAGGGTCTGCGCTGCGGGCTGGCCCAGCTGGCCGCCCTGCCCACACCGGGTTCGAGGACACAGTGCGGGACCTCATGCGCCGTGACGGCCTGCCCGCCACGTTCCATGGTGTCGACCAGGACGCCCTGCAGAACTGCCTGGCGAACGACCCCGACAGCTGCTTGGCCACCGTGCCCGGGCTCGCGCAGTGCGTCGATCGGGAACTCTTGAAGTGATCACGGTGCGCCACTACGTGGGTCAATCGTCGGCCCGGTCAGGGTTCATAGTGCAAGGTCGTGTGGTTGACGACTTCCAGACCGGCAGCCGGCCTCGTCCAACGGGTCTGCTGCAGGTTTGGGTGACAGTCCAGCCGAACACCTCTCCGGTGTACCGGTCGAGCATCCAGGCGTGCTCGACGAGCCGGTGACCTGCCCCGACGAACGGGAACTCGCCGTGCGCCGAGTCTGCGTCGACAATGGCCAGCGGTTCCGCGTCGGGATGTTGGGAATTCCGCACCTCGACCACCTTGCGTCCCGCACGAACACCTGTGCCTGGCAGGCGGGTACCGGGTCGTACTCGGCCTCGATGCTCAGAGCCTGACTCCTGTCTCTCGCTTCGCTCGGATGTTGGGGAGGAAGGGGCTGAATCCGGCCATCCCTGGCAGCACCAACGTCCTCTCGCACCCCCCTCCGTTTCACAGGAGTCACACAGGTACCTCCCGGGTTGCACACTTGAACACCGCATTCCGGATGACTGTCGCTGCCGGAGTTGCTTTCACGCCAGGCCGACATAGCTCCTGTTCTCGCCCCTTGACCGGCATGAACATGCTGCGCGAGAGTGGCCGGGCCGTGGGCGAATGGACCAGACCAAACATCCGCCCACCGGGTGACGTCGCGCGTCGGGGGGCGCGCCCAGGTGCTGATCCGCCTCCCGGACGCGTTCGCTCCAAAGAGGGGGAAGCTCTTTGCGTTTCGCCAGATCCGCCGCCGCTACAGCTGCCACCGTCGCAGCCCTGGCCGCCGGCGTTCTCACCGCAGTACCCGCCTACGCCGTGACCTCATACGTGCACAACGACTGCACGTCCAGTGACAGGGGCCATCCGAACCACTGTTTCCGGATCCACTTCAACTCGCGGTCGGAGACCACGACTCAGTCGGACAGCGCCTGCTTCGCAACCCGCCGTGATCGCTCCAGTGAGTTCGGTTACACGGTTAACGGGGGCGCGGTCGTCGTCCGGTTCGTCTTCGATGACTTTCCCTCTGAGGTGTACGGCGGGATGCCTTACCCGTGCGGTCACTACAAGGGGGACGGCGACGGGCAGGGCGTGGAAAACAATGCCGCATCCGCGTGGAACCAGGACCCCTATGCCGCGTACTCGGTGTATTCCGAGGACGGCTACGGCGGGGAGAACCAGTGGTTTCCCAAGGCCGACGGCTACGCCCGAAACCTGGGCTCCGGTATCAAGAACCACAACGGTTCTCACAAGAGGTATGCCTGATGCGACAGACCCGACCCCTCGTGCTCGCCGCCACCGGCGCGGTCCTCGCCCTCACGGCGGCCTGCGGCGCCAACTCGGTTGCCGACAAGAGTGCTGGAAGCCAGCAGAAGATGAAGACGGTGGCGATGCAGCTGCCGGATGCGAAGGTCCGCGCCAGCTGGCCCAAGCAGGACGTGGCCTCCGGACTGGCCAAAGGCATGCGGCTTCCGCTGGAGAAGTACATGCTCGGCTATCCCGACATGGTGGACATCGAGAACGCCAAGGACGTCGTCAAGTCGGCGTGTATGAAACGACTCGGGTTCTCCTACACGCCCAAACTGATGGGCACGCAGCCGGCGGCCTCCTACAACGAGATGAACATGGAACGCCGCTACGGCATCACCGATCCCGTGAAGGCCGCAGCCCACGGGTTCGCGGTGGCCCAGGACACCGGCGGGCCGAGCCAGGCGGACCAGGATGCCGAACTCGCGCGGGAGGACCAGGAGTCCTCGGCCGAGGGCTGGGACAAGGCGATGAACGAGACGTGCATCCCCGAGGCCAACCAGAAGGTGGGCGTGCTGTTTCCCACCGACACTGCCGGAGACCTCGCCGGGCAGTCCCTCAAGGCCACCCGCTCCCAGCCCGCGGTGCAGCGCGCCCTGGCGTCCTGGTCCTCCTGTATGGCAGGCCACGGACACCAGGTGAAGAGCCTGGACGACGCCGAGGGCCGGTTCGCCCAGCCCGGCAGGACCGGGGTCCAGCCTGAGAAGACAGAAGTGTCGACGGCCACCGATGACGTCGCCTGCAAGAGCACCGCCGGGCTGGTGTCCACCTGGTACGCGGCGGAAACCGCCTACCAGAACAAGCAGATCACGTCGCACAAACAGCAGCTGGAGGCTGCGAAGACCCGCGATGCCCTGCTGCTCAAGAAGGCACGTGCCGTCCTGGCGAGCGTCAGCACGACACGCTGAGCCGTCCTGCCGTCAGACATCAGAGGAGACGTGGTGGTGGCCAGGAGAACTGTCGTTGGCTGGATCGTGGCTGCCGCCGTCGTCTTCGGGGCGGCAGCCTGGCTCGCGCACCGCATGAATGCCGGCACCCAGCCGGACACCGGCTCGCCGCAGACCGTGAAGATCACGGACTCCGGCGTCCGGTACGAGCATGGCAAGCAGGTGTTCAGCGCCGACTACTCCATCCACAACGACGAGGGACACGCGGTCACTTTCACGGTGGTGTTCGACTTCGAGAACGGGACCACCCAGACCGTGACCAGGCGTATCAAGCCTGGCGTGTCCGTGCAGGGAACGGTCAGCACACCGTTCGAGAAGCCACGTCCCTCGGCCGATGGCACACCCTCCGAGGTACGTGTCGCCGACGTCAGCACCTCAGAGTGATCCACAACCCTGGCACCATGCTCGCCCAGACCGGCAGCCAGCAATAGGGGCCCGTTACCGGCCCCCTGAGTGGACCGCCTTGCCCCGCGCTCCTCCCGACCGGGGCAAGGCGGTTTCTGTATCCGGCACGAAAACCTCAAGCCACCGCCCATGTGATTCGCCCTTGCGCGCCCATGGGCGGGTCAAACCGTGCCCGCAGACCAGGGCACGGGCCAACCCATCGCACCAGAAATTCGGGGAACTTCTTTGAGATCCAGAAGACGATCACTCAAACCTTTGGCCGTCCTTGCAGTGTGTACGGCGCTGACGGGCGGCCTGCTGCAAGCCGTCCCGGCCACGGCAGCCCCTACCTCTCCAGGCGGTCACAGCCCTGCCACAAGCCCTGCTCCTTCGTCGTCTCTTGCCAGCCGGGTTGCCGATCCGGACCATAGCCTGGGCGGCGGGTGGAAGACATCCACGGACCGGGTGGTCACTGGCGTGGCTGACGCGACATCGTTCAAGATTCTTGTCGCGGACGAATCCGACGCGTACCAGTGGAAGACCGCCGCGGCCTTGTCCGAGCCGGGTATGCCGGCGGATTCGTGGATCGGCAACACGTGCGTGATGGACCGCGACCATGTGGCTGCTGTGTACGCGCCCCGGTCGTTCACGAACAAACCTGACCTGATGCAGGGCGGTGCCTTCACGGCGATCATCAACACCAGCACCGGTGACGTGACGAAGCTCCCGTTCACCGGGACGCTCGCCTACTTCGACCCGTCCTGCAACACCGTCACGCACACGGCCGCGTTCACGCAGTACCGCGAGATGAACGACGCATCGAAGGTGCGGACGCGTGTCATCACGGTGGACACTGCCGGCAAGACGCTCTACAAGAGCGGCGAGCTACGGGGGCAGGTTTCCTCTCCGGCTCCGGTCAACGACGGCGTGGTGGCCGGTCTGGGCCAGGACCTGGTGCAGGTCGGCAAGAACGGCCGGATCCGCAAGCTTGCCCACGGCGACAGCATTCCGTTCGACATCCGGCCCATGCCCGGCGGAAAGACCGGCTTCATGGACCGGAAGGGCACCACAACCGGCCAGGCAAAGGTGTTCACCGGGCACGGCAAACCGGAAATTGTGGCAGCCGGGCCGTTGGCAGACCTCGACCTGGTCTCCGGTACCGAGGGAAGCGTCTTCCTTACCGGGCGCCCTGGCACGGACCGGACGAAAGGCAGCGGCGTCAGCCGGCTGAACGTTCCGGCAGACACCGACGTCTCCTCCCACGGCCGGCTGGCCGTCGAGCCTGTACTCACGCCGGGAATCCGCGCCGGACTGACCCGCATCCAGGCCGCCGGAAAGGGCTTCACGAAGGTCGACGAGCCGCAGGCCGGTGTACGGAACCGGTCCGGGCAGGCTCCGCAGTCGGCGGTCGAGGACACCACCACGGTCATCAGGTCCACGGCCGTGGACACGGGGAGAAAGCTCACCCAGCACGTCACACTGGTCCAGCCGCGTTACGGGAACGTGCTCTCTCCGGCACTTGCCGGTTCGTCCCAACCGCGCGGTGTGAGCCGGGTGAAGGATGACGTCTCCAACGATCCCACGGATACCGACCGGTGGTGTTCCGTCTCCCGGAACGACATGAGCGTCCAGGCGTTGCAGCCGACGCCGAACCAGGTCGAGTGGGCCGTGGACATGGCGGTACGCAACCAGCTCCGCTCCCAGTGGATCACCCAGGGCGGCTGGCGTTCGCAGGCAGGTCTGGGCACGATCGACCCGCAGGGCCTGTTCCCGCGTCCCCAGCTGAACGGGGGAGGGCAGATCCCGGCGAACGTGATGCTGGGCATCCTGGCGCAGGAGTCCAACCTGTGGCAGGCCGAATCCGGTGCGATCCCCGGCCAGATGGGCAACCCGCTGGCAGCCGTGGACGGCTACTACGGGCATGACGCCAAGGACACCCTGCTGGGCTACTGGCGCATCAACTGGAACAAGTCCGACTGCGGATACGGTGTCGGCCAGGTCACCGACGGCATGCGGCTGAAGGGACACGAGAAGCCCAACGAGACCAGTCTCGACCCGAAGCTGCAGAAGGCGATCGCGATCGACTACGCGACGAACATCGCCGCGTCGATGAAGATCCTCGCCGACAAGTGGAACGAGGTCCACACCGACGGGCAGAAGGTCACCGTCAACAACGACAACGCGGCCAAGGTGGAGAACTGGTTCACCGCCGCCTGGAACTACAACCTCGGCTTCAACCCTAAGTCGGCCGCCTCGAAGAACGGCGGACACTGGGGCCTGGGCTGGTACAACAACCCGGCCAATCCCCTGTACAAGAAGGGTGCCTGGGACCACCCCTTCATGAACGTGGACCTGGACCCCGACAACATCACCGACGCAGCACACCCGCAGTACTGGCCGTACGAGGAGAAAGTGATGGGCTGGTCCGCCTGGTCCATCGACACCGGCTTCTCCTACGGCACCGACGGCCGGCAGGACTGGAAGGGCGATTCCGGATTCGCCACCGCCGGGTTCCGCCCCGCCTACTGGAACGGCCTGAACCTGCCCGCCACGGTGGAAGGCAGCGCGAAGTACAACCGGGCGCATGTCTCGCCACCGCTCGACGCGTTCTGCAACGCTCAGAACAACTGCAATCCGTCCAGCCCGGTCGACTGTCCGGACGAGGACTGCTACAAGCAGTTCTGGTGGAACCAGCCCAATGCCACCTGGAAGAAGGACTGCGACACCACCTGCGGCAACGAGAACATCAAATACGCGACCCTGCGTGCCGAGCCAGGGCGTGGTTACCGGCTCAAGAACGGCACGCCGGTATGCGGTACGCAGCCGGCGGGGTCCGACGTCGTGACCTCGATTCCGAACGGCACGGAGACCTGGTCGGACTGCGGGAAGGCGTCCTCCACGGGTCAGTTCCAGTTCACGTTCTATCCGGACTGGGACAAGCACTACGAGGCGAGGGCCGATCTGTACTCCATCGGCGGCGGAGACGGCGGGCACTTCTGGTACACCCACACCCGCAACGATGACCATCTGGGAGGCGACAACAACCGGATGACCATCAAGGGCGAGTGGACCGCCGGCAAGTCCTACGACCTGGCAGCTGTGTACGCGTACATCCCGGACACCGGCGCGCAGACCCGCAACGCCCAGTACACCATCAGCGGAGCCCAGGGCGGCCCCTACACTCGGGTCGTCGACCAGAACGCCAACAACGGCAAGTGGGTGCAACTCGGCGCCTACAAGTTCACCTCCACGCCGAAGGTGACCCTGACGAACTACAGCAAGACCGGCACCGGCGACGATGACATCGCGTGGAACTCCGTGGCGTTCAAGCCGATCAAGGGCACGTTTGTCCACCGCACCCTGACTGCCGCGTCGGTCTTCGACCCGAACCAGGAACTCGACCCTGGCTGGGCGGCAGGACAGCTCAACGTCAGTCCGCTGAAGTCGGAGGTGTCCCTGTACGACTGGGCCATGGGGCTTGCCTATCAAGGGCCGCGCTGGGACAACTCCCAGGCCGACACCAGGGGTCTGACGTATGAGGCGCGCTGCACCACGCCGCAGGCAGAGGGCGAGTGTACGGGGCAGAAGACCTGGGACGCGGCGGAGGAGTGGTACAAGGACATCAAGGCCGGCGGGTTCAAGCCCACTGCTGACGGGTCTGCTCCCGCGATGTCGGTTCCGGTGTGGATGGGCATGGCAAACCGGCGGCCCGATACGTCACTTCCGGCGTCGCAGGCGTTTCAGGACCCCAACAGCTACAAGATCAAGTCAGAGGTGGGGGTCACGTTCGTCATCGGCGAGGATGGGAAGATAGTCGACGGGAGTGTGGGCTCCAGCTACCAGGCCCGTGTCGGCAACGCGCACCTTCCGTACTTCGTCACCAAGATCATGAAGGCGATCGAGGCGGACTACGGGATCACGGCGCCGGACATCGACTACACCACACAGGACGCTCTCGAATACGGCAACGTCCAGGAAGCCCACCCGTACACGGACGGCGACACCCCCGGCCAGGCCTACTTCCCGCACTTCCGGGCCGCCCGCCTGGACAGCGCGAAGCAGTGCGTGGACTTCCGGGCCGTCGGCGGCGGCGTCCACGGCTACCGGTCGATGATCGCCCACAAGTACATCAACGACAATGTCAAGGCATGGGTGGACGAGATCAACTCCAGCCTCAAGACGAACTACGCGGTGCGTAACTTCGCTGGCGACGTCTACTCGATGTTCTTCAAGAACAGCGGCGACACCAACACGTTCGGCAGCCTGATTGGTAACGCTCCTCCCATCTGGCATGACATCGCCGGCGCGTTCTGCGCCGACGGCAGTATCAAGCCGATGCACCTGCAAGAGGACAAGGACATCGATCCGTCCAACGGGCTCGTCTTCCAGAGCTACATGCCCGACCTGTACGTGTACGTCGACGACAAGATGACCGACAACCTTGGCCGTCCGTCGAACCACCGGGTCCACGCAGGCGACTGGAAGGACTTCTCCAACATCCCAGGCATGGAGTCGGTCGACGGCAACGCGTATATGCGGTGCGACGCCAAGAACCGCGGCAGCGGCGGCAACCCATGGAACGTCAAGCCCCCCGTGCCGCTCATCGGAGACGGTCCCGGGAACCAGCCGTCTCTGGTCTTCCACTGCGACGACCCCATCAACGAGTTCGGCGTCAACCTCACGCACTAGTGTGTAGAGCTGCTCTCCTCCCTTCGTAAGCTCGGGAAGGAGACCTTCCCCCACCTTGCGGTGGTGGGCGTAGGAGGGGGGAGAAACCTCCCCCCTCCAACTTCCAGAGAAAATGGTGTGCACTGTGGGCGGATATGGTGGAATATATGTCTATGTCTTTTTCTTTCTCCTCTATATCGCGCTGGTGTCCTGCTTGTGCGTGAAAGCTGCGGAGAACACATCCTGGAAAATGTCCATGGCGGTCGCATCGGGAGGCATATTCCTGCCGTTCGCACTGTTCTGCGTGCTCTTTCCAGGCATGCTTTTTGTGCTTGCCTACCTTGTCATGGTCGTCATGCTGGCCACTAAGGCCGGGTCCAAGGGGGCGGTGGCGAGAGGAATGGTGATCACCGCAGTAGGAATCCTCCTGCCGATCAGCCTCCCATTCGCTGGATTCCTGGTCTAGCCTCCGCGCTTTCATGAAGCGGGCTGTCCGGCAAGTGGTCAGGACGAGGTCGAAGCCGAAGAGGCCCTCGCCCTTGGCCAGCTGCTCGTCGAGATGGGCACCGACGCTGACCGGCCGACGCTGACCGGACCGGCCGGCGCCGAGGCCCGGCTCGCTGAGCTCGCACATCCGCCGACCCTGGCGAACATCCGGCCATGGCTGACTGCCAGCCCCTGGCCTGCCGCAACACCGCCCTCACCCTCGCCAACCTCCAGGCCCTGGCCGACGGCGACCACCTCGCCCCGTACATCCGCCACCGCCTGCAGGAACAGCACAGTGCCGCGGCCGTGTTCCTCGCCCGCCACGATCCGGAGCCCGCCGAGTGAAACGTGCTCTGCCCGACGCCGACACCGTCAAGGCCGCCATCGACACCATTGTGGCCGCAGGGACGGTGTTCCTTCAGTTGGCAGTCCCCAGGGTCAAGCACGGTCGCGTCGGATCAATGCACCGTAGGCACCGAAGTTCGGAACCGACTCCCAGTTGCTGGTGACGTCAATGCCGTGACGGCTTTCCTCGGATTCCTCGCCATCGACCTCCACTATGCGCCGGATGATGCCATCGATGGTGAACCCGTAGGATTCCACGCGTTCCGCGTCTGCATATCCACCGCGCTCCTGTGAATCGCCGTAATCGTATGAAGTCGCTGTCTCCAGGAACAGGGAGCCGTTGATAAGGGTGAAGGTGTAGTCAAGGGATTCGCGGCCGTGCTCATCCATGAAAATGACTGAGGTGTACCCGGTTTCCAGACGCATTTCCACGCGCAGCGTCGCGGCGGAGTGCTCATCGAGGGAGGCAACAGCGGTGTATAACTGGTCGGCTGTGTGCCTGGCTTGAGCCTGGTCCAGCGTCAGTGGGTTCATCGGCCTCTCGGTGAGGTTGTTCCACTGCTCGCAATACGTCCACATCATGGCTGATTCACCCCGTGCCCTCCGGTAGTTGAACGAAACCCATCTCGGCGTCGCCCGCAAGGCGGCGCGCCACCGCACGAGAGGGCCCGATCAGCCCCCCGAAGGGACGGCTGATCGAGCCGTATAGGTGAGTGCTCATCTCAGCGACGCAGGCCCAACGCCTCCCACAGACTCGCCGTCGACACCTTCCGCGTCGATCCCAGCGAGATCGTCCCCGCCGGGAACTCATCCCTCTTGATCAACTCATATGCCTTGTCCGGCCCGATACCGAACGCCTTGGCGGCCGTCACCACGCTCACCGCAGCGGGCAATGCCAGCACCTCCTCCACTGACATGCCGCCACGCGAGCCAGAACCGTCACGCTCCGTAGCTGCAACCGCAGATGAGGACAAAGGTGGTCACATCCCTCTTCCCCGCGCCACCTGGCGGGAAGCATACGGCGCCCAAGGAAGCGTCTCCTTCGCTACAGCATGATCAGGGCACGTAAGGCATAACCCGGCACATTCAGGGGGATCCCACGTGTTCGACGGCAGCACCTACAAGCGATGCAAGTGCACCGAACCCAAGCTCGACGACGAAGGACAGCCCGTCCTCGACGCGAACGGCAAGCCCAAGAGGCGCGAACTGGGCTCCACCTGCCCCCTGCTCAAGAAACGCGATCACGGCACCTGGTACTACTAGGTCAAGCTCCCCGACGGCCCCGGCGGCAAGCGCCGACGCCCCCGCAAGGGCGGCTTCCTCACTCAGAACCAAGCCAAGGAAGCAGCACAGAAGCTGTGGGACCAGGCCCAGGGCGGCATCGCCGTCGACACCAAGGAAACCGTCTCCGAGTACCTCGACCGTTGGCACGCCAAGCGCGTCGACCTCAAACGCAAAACTCGCTTCGGCTACCGCGACTTCATCGACCGCATCTTCAAACCCGCCCTCGGCCACCTCGCACTCCGCGATCTCCGCGACCGCCACATCCAGGAGATGTTCCAGCAGATATGGGCCTTCAGCGAGATCAAGAAGGCCAACCAGGAAGCGGCCGAGCCGGCCAAAATCGAATGCGAGGCCGCCTACCTTGCCTGGAGACAGGCCCCCACCCCACGGCCGCCAGAACTTCGCCAGGCATGGGACCAGGCCCGCGCCGCCCTCAAGGAAGCCCGGGCCAAGCCCCGCCAGAACACAGGCCCCGCCTCGCAGAAGAGGTACCTCGACTGCCTCTCCGCCGCACTCGGTGGCGCGGTAACCGAAAGACTGATCACCCAGAACTGGGCCAAGCTCGTCGTCCTCCCCAAATATGAACGCCCCCAACCGCTCGTATGGACCGACGAGCGCGTAGCTCGCTGGCGCGAAACCGGCGAGAAGCCCGGACCCGTCATGGTCTGGATCCCCGAACAGACCGGCCAGTTCCTCGACGCAGCCGTCAACCACCCCATGTACATCATGTGGCACCTCATGGTCTACCGGGCACCGCGCCGCGGCGAGGCAACAGGCCTGTCCTGGACCGAACTCGACCTGACCAATGGCGTAGCACACGTCTCGGGGCAACTCGTCACCGACTCGAACTACAACATGTGGCAGGACACCCCCAAGAGCCGCAGCGGCCGTCGTGCCATCGCCCTCGACTACGCCACGCTGGCTCTGCTCACAGCCTGGCGCGACGTACAGAAGGCCCAACGCGTCGAATGGGAGGAGAAACACCGCCAAGACCCCACGAAGTACGGTCCGCACGTCGACTCCGGCTACGTCTACACCCGGCCCGACGGCCGCCCTCGCAACCCCCAAAACGTCTCACAGGCCTTCTGGAGATTCATCCAGCGCATCGGCCTCCCGCCGGTCCGCCTGCACGATCTGCGTCACTGCGCCGCATCCTCAGCCTGGCCGCCGGCCTGTCGATGAAGGCCATCCAAGCCCTGCTCGGCCACAGCAGCTACCAACTCACTGCCGATACCTACACCAGCCTGCTGCCACAGTTCGAACAGGCCGCCGCCAAAGCACCCCTTGACCTGGTACCACGCCGCAACGGCGTCGAGAAACCCACGGATGAGCAAGCCCTGGCAGCCAAGGCACACCCCATGCAACTCCCCGCCCCAGTCCACGACGAAGAAGGAATAGAGCAAGGGGCGACCACCGCCTCGGTCGACGAAGAAACAAGCGACCGGCATCTGCGCGTCGTACGCCCCGCCCCTCGCGACGAGGCGCTGGGCGCCGCCTGATCGCGCCGTCCCCCGTTTGTCCCCCTGCCACCAAGAGAGCCCCTCGGAGATCACTCCGAGGGGCTTTTCGTACCCTGTTTTGCCTGGTCAGAGCTAGTGTGCCCGGAGCATTCGATCTTGCAACACCCTCTTCATCGACGAGGGCTTCGGCAGCTTCGACGACCAGACCCTCGACGAGGTCCTCGACGTCCTGGACTCCCTGCGCGAACGCGACCGCAGCGTCGGGATCGTCAGCCATGTGGCCGACCTGCGGCGGCGGATCCATGCCCAGCTGGAGGTCGTGAAGGGGAGAACGGGGTCCGTGCTGCGGCAGCGGGGTGTCTGACCAGGTACCGGGTCAGCGGCCCAGTGCGCGTCGGGGCAGCGGTGAGGAGTACACGACGCTGGTGGTCACCGAGCCCAGCGCGCCGATCTTCCCGGAGATCTCCTCCAGGTGTGCCATGGAGCGGGCGGCGACCTTGATGACGAAGCAGTCGTCGCCCGTCACATGGTGCGCCTCCAGGATCTCGGGCGTCGCGGCCACCAGGTCGTGGAACGGCTTGTAGTTGCCGTTCGGGTAGCGCAGCCGTACGAACGCCAGGATTGCCAGCCCGAGCCGCTCGGGGTCCACGACCGCCGCGTACCCCTGGATCACGCCCGCCTCCTCCAGCCGGCGGACCCGTTCGGTGACGGCGCTCGGCGACATGGAGACGGCCCGTGCCAGCTCGGCGTAGCTGGCGCGCCCCTCCCGCTGGAGGACCTCGAGAATGCGCCAGTCGGTGGCGTCCGGGGAATACACGGTCATCCCGGATGGATAGCAGGGAAATCCCGGTGGGAACAAGGGGTGTGCCGTGGAATTCCTCTTCAGGGAGCGGGCTCGGGGCCGTAAATTTCCAGTCATGATCACCAAGACCACTCGGATCTCCGCGCATCCCGTCCTGCGCGTCGCGCCCGCCGCCCCCGCCGAGGCGGCCGCCTATTTCCGCGCGAGCCTGGCCTTCCACGCCGACGTCTCCGACGTGGCCGCCGCGCTCGCGGCCGGCGGCGACCCCGGCTTCGTCGTCGTGGACTCCCGCTCGACCGAGTCCTGGGACCAGGGCCACATCCCCGGCGCCGTCCACCTGCCCATCGCCCTCATCCCCGAACAGGCCGGGCAGCTTTTGGATATTGCCGTGCCGGTGGTGACGTACTGCTGGGGTCCGGGCTGCAACGGCGCCACCCGCGCCGCCCTCGCCCTCGCCGAACTCGGCTACCAGGTCAAGGAGATGCTCGGCGGCTTCGAGTACTGGGCGCGCGAGGGCTTCGCCTACGAGACCTGGCAGGGGCGTGAACAGCGCGACACCGACCGGCTGACCGCACCCGTCGAAGGCGAGTGCGGCTGCTGACCGGCGCCCGTGTAGGTTCTCTGCCCATGGCTCGATACGCGGATCCAGGCGCGCTGGAGTGGGTGGAATCGGGCGGCGGCCCGCTGATAGCCGTCCCGGAGACGGTGCTGCCGTTCTGGGCCGGCGCCGACAGCGAGGAACTCGACACCGACTACGACCGGGCGTGCGAGGTCGACGGGCCCATCGGTCTGCTGCCGGTCGGCGACAGCGCGGCCCTGGTGTTCGGCGACGAACCCGCCTCCACCTCGTACCTGCCGGACCACGACACCTTCGTACGGTGGTCCGCCGCCGACTCCGAGGCGGAACTCCTCGCCGGGGTGCCCGCCGCCCTGGACGCGGCGGTGTGGGGGAGCGAGGTGCGCTGGCGGGTGCCCGGTCCGGTGCTGCTGTTCGACTCGGCCTGGCCGGGCGACAGGGCCGGCCGTAGCGAACACCTCCGGGTGCCGCTGGAGGCGGGCACGTACGCCGTGCGTTCCGCGTACGTGCAGCCGGGACCGGAGACCTGGGTCGGGCTGGTCCAGCTCAGACGTGTCGCGCACTGACGGAGGTCAACGCAGGCCGTCGAAGGCGATGTTCAGATGCCGGGGGCCGCGCAGCACCGCGTTCTGCCGGTACGGCGGCGGGTCCTCGACCAGCCGGGGATTCTCCAGGCGCCGGGCCAGTTCGGCCAGGGCGATCTGGGTCTCGAGCCGGGCCAGCGGAGCGCCGAAGCAGCTGTGGATGCCGCTGCCGAAACCGAGATGCTGGATGTCCCCGCGGTCCGGGTCGAACCGATCGGGGTCCTTGAACCGCTCGGGGTCGCGGTTGCCGGCGGCCAGCACCAGCCAGATCCGCGAGCCCTTGGGGACGGTGACCCCGCGCACCTCGATGTCGGTGATGTTGGTGCGCTGCGGCACGATCTGTACCGGTGGCTCGTAGCGCAGCAGCTCCTCCACGATCCGCACCGACAGCGCCGGGTCCTGGCGCAGGCGCTGGAGGACGTCCGGGTGGCGCAGCAGGGTGAGCATGCCGTTCGTGATCAGGTTGACGGTCGTCTCGTGACCGGCGATCAGCAGCAGCACCGCGGTGCTGAGCACCTCCATCATCGTCATGGCACCGTCCGGACCCTGGCCGCTGACCAGGTCGGACAGCAGGTCGTCCTGGGGTTCCCTGGTGCGCTGCTCGACCAGCTCGGCCAGGTACATCCCGAGCTGCATCCGCGCTTCCTGCGCCCGCTTCACGAACTCGGGGTCGGGGTTCTCGCGGGCCTCCGGGTCCAGGCTGGCGACCAGCGGGTCCACCCAGGCGCGGAACCGGGGCTCGTCCTCCCGGGGCACCCCGAGCAGCCGGCAGATCACCGTCACCGGGAAGGGATAGGCGAACTGGTCGACCAGGTCGATCTGCCGCGCGTCTCCGAAGCCGTCGATGAGCCCGGCGACGACGGCCGCCATGTCGCCCCGCATGTTCTCGACCCGGCGCGGCCGGTGCGGCGGCCCGAAGGCACTGTTGGCGATGCGCCGCAGCCGGTCGTGCTCCGGCGGGTCGAGCCGCAGGAAGGACGGCGGCAGTCCCCCCGTCTCCTCCGACTGGGCCAGCGGGTCCTCCCCGGCGGCTGCGAGGTTGGCGGAGTCGGAGCTGACCCGGGGATCGTGCAGCAGGGCCTCGATGTCGTAGTACGAGCTGAAGACGTACGGGCCGCCCTCCTCCTCGTGCAGGACCGGGGTCTTGCGCAGCTCCTCGTACAGCGGGTACGGGTTGGCGCGGTTGGCGAAGTCGGTGATCTGACGGAACAGCGAGGCCTGCGTCATGACAAGTCCTTGGAACGTCGGCGTCGGGCGGCGGTCAGTGCCGGACGGGGTGGAAGACCAGCTGCTGGTCGGCCGGTGAGTAGCCGCTGAGGGTCACGGTGGGGCCGTGGGTGGGCAGCGACGGGTCGGGGAAGTCGGCCGCCACCGGCTGCCTGCCCTCGGGACGGCGGTCCATCGTCGGGTAGTCCACCGGGAACGGCGCGCCCCGCTCGATCTGCCGTGCGTAGAACTCCAGCCACCGGGTGTTGTCGAAGGTCACGGCGGCGATGACGCGGCCCTGGTAGCCGTACACGCCGACGAACCGGCGCTCGGCGGGCGAACCCTGCGTGATCATGAGCTGCTCGCCCATGGGCGGCACGCCCACCGACTTGATGTTCACGCCGAACATCGACGACCAGAAGGCGGGCATCCACAGGTGCGGCCGCCGGTCGGCGCCGGGGCAGATCATGTTGTGCGCGGCCGTCTCCGCCTGCGCGACGGCATTGCCCCAGTGCTCCAGCGAGAGGAACTGGTAGCCGAACAGCGCGTGCGGGGAGCGCGCGACGTCACCCGCCACGAAGACGTCGTCGGTGACGATGCCCCGGAAGTCGAAGGCGCGGCAGCCCGCGTCACAGGCGATGCCGCGGGGCCCGGCGCCCAGCCCCGACCCGGCCAGCCAGTCGGTGTTGCGCAGCGAGCCCAGCGAGACCACGACCACGTCCGCCTCGACGACGCTCTCGTCGGACAGGTGGACCGCCCGCACCCTGCCCACCGAGTCGCCCTCCAGCGAGGTCACCGTGACACGCGTGCGCAGGTCCACGCCGTTCTCGGTCTGCAGGTCGGCGGCGACGGCGCCGATGACGCCGCCGAGCGCGCCCACCAGCGGCGCGCCCGCCCGTTCCGCCACGGTGACGGGGATGCCCATCTCCCGGCAGGCAGAGGCGATCTCCGAACCGGCGAATCCGGCGCCGATCACGAACACCCGGCGCGGCCCGGCCTTCAGCCGCCGGTACAGATCGGCCGCGTCGTCCCGGGTCCGCAGCAGGCAGACGCCGTCCAGCCGGGCTTCCTCCTCCTTCGGCCAGGGCCGGGCCCGCACGCCGGTCGCGATGAGCAGCCGGTCGTACTCCACCTCGTCCCCGTCGGCCAGCCGGACCCGCTTGGCCGTCATGTCCAGACCGGTCGCCGGGACACCGAGCCGCCACTTGGCGTCGATCTCCCGGCGGTGCGGCAGCTCGGTGTGGTGCGGGGACGCCATCCCCAGCAGGACCGACTTGGACAGCGGGGGCCGGTCGTACGGCTCGTACGGCTCGTCACCGACCAGGGTCAGCTCGCCGGCGAAGCCCTCGGCGCGCAGGGTCTCGGCGGCCCGCAGGCCGGCCAGCGAGGCGCCGACGATCACGATCCGGCCTTCGCGCCTGAGCCGGCCGAGGTAGTCAGTGACCATCCGACGCCTCCTTAACGCCTCCCGTGTCTCTCTTGTCTCCGGTGCCTCCCGTGTCTCCCTTGTCCTCCAGCCCGTCCGCGGTGATGGCCTGCACCGGGCAGGCGGCGACGGCGCGCGCCAGCCGTTCCCGCTGTTCCTCGGGGGCGTGCGGGTTGTAGATCAGCGCCTCGTCGCCGTGCATGGCGAAGACGTCGGGCGCGAGGAACGCGCACTGGGCGTAGCCCTGACATTTGTTGAGATCGACGACGAGCCGCATCGGCGCTCCGCCTTCCCGATGGCCAGGTCCGGTGGCGCCGGCCGAGTCGCGCGGCATCCCCGGACGGCGGTCATGTCCCGTTTGTCAGCATGAGGGCGGTACGGCCGCCTCGCCCGTCGGGCATGCCCATTCGAGCTCATGGACCCTTCCCCATGGACCCCTTCGCGTCACGGGTGCCGGCGCACTCCGTCCGTCACGCGTCCACCGCGGTACGGGGGCGGGCGCGCCCGCTCGCCACGAGGATGTACCCGCTGATCAGCAGCGACCAGGCGGGGAAGACGAGTTCCGCCCAGGGCACGTTGGACGCGACGAAGAGCAGGACGAGGGCGGTCAGGAGGCCCAGGATCGTCAGCGGGCGCGGCAGGACGCCCAGGCGGTGGCCGATCACCGACAGGGAGGAGACGAAGACGGCCGCCATCCGCATGGCGTACTCCGTCATCAGCGTGTACGCGACATGACGGCCGAAGTCCCAGGAGGCCGGCGCCGGCGCCGGCTCGGTGGGGTGGGCGACCGCGAGGACGGCGCTCGCGGCGGCCGCGGCGCCGAACAGTGTGGCGGTGAAGACGAGTCCGCTGCCGAGGAGGACCGTGGCGAGGAACTTGTCCTCGCGCGCACCGAGGTGCGCCCGTACGGCGCCCATGAACCACAGGAAGAAGATCCCGGCGAACGGCACGAGCGCGAGGGCCGAACGGACCGCGTCACGGCGCGCGGGGTCCGTGAATCCCCGCGCGGTGACCGCGTTGGCTCCTTCGGGAATGCCCAGCCGGATCAGGACGATCGCCGCGCTGATCAGCAGCGCGAACGCGACACCCGCCAGCCCGGCGGCCCGCGGCGCCTCCAGCGCCCGCTGCCCCTTCTGCCGCATCCCGTCCCACCTCCTCCGCGCCGCCTCCGGCACCAGCTTCGGCCCCCGCACCACTCACGCCACCGGGGACGGCCGGACGGCCGAGCGACCGACGGTCCGACGGGACGGGCCGTGACGACTACGACCCCGGGCCGCTACGGCACTGCCTGCGGCCCCGGACCGCCGGCCCGGGCGGGGTGCGCGTGCGGTCGTGGGCCGAGTCGGCTCGGCGGCGCCGCAATCGCTCGCGTCAGGATCGGCTGTCACCGAGAGCGCGGACGCGCCTGGACCCGGCCCCCCGCGCCGTCGGACCCGGAACAGCCTCGGATCCGGTCGCCCAGCCCCTGCTCATCAATGCCTTCGCCCCGCGCGCCCCCGCTCGCAATGCTCCCCTCTCAACGCCCGTGCCCTCCCCTCGCAACGCCCTCGCTCCGCTCGCAACGCGCCCGGCACGTGCCGGCCCGCACCCGGCGCCCTCGCTCCGCGCCCCGCTCCGGACCGGCTTGCCCCGTCCCCCCATCGCGACGCGCCCGGACCCGCTCGTGACGCGATCGACCCGCACGAATTCGCTCGCGCCGAGCTCCCTCGCCCCCTAAGGTGATCCGCCATGCCCGCGAACGAGCTCCCCGCCCCGGAAGTCCTGCGGCGCGACCCATTGCCCCTGTGCGGTCGTACCGCCCTTGTCACGGGGGCGAGTCGGCGGGCCGGGATCGGGCATGCGGTGGCGCGGCGGTTGGCGGCGTACGGGGCGAGTGTGTATCTGCATCACCATGTGCCGCACGACGCCGCCATGCCGTGGGGTGCCGACAGCCCCGAGGCCGTCGTCGGCTCCGTGCGTGCCGTGCTGGGAGATGCAGGGGCCCGCGTCGTCTCCGGACCCGGCGACCTCGCCGACCCGGCGGAACCGGCGCGGCTGATCGACTCGGTCGTCGGTGAGTTCGGCCGGCTGGACATCCTCGTCGCCAACCACGCCCTCAGCGGCTCGGACGGTACCCTGGACGAGATCGACACGGCGATGCTCGACGCGCACTGGGCCGTCGACACCCGCTCGGTCCTGCTGCTCGTCCAGGCCTACGCCCGCTCGCGCGCCCTGCTGCCCGAGGGCACTCCCGGCGGGCGGGTGGTGTTGATGACCTCCGGACAGGACCTCGGCGGCGGCATGCCGGGCGAGATCGCCTACGCCCTCCAGAAGGGCGCCCTCGCCTCGATCACCCGCTCCCTGGCCGGCCCGCTGGCCGAGCACGGCATCACGGTGAACGCCGTCAACCCCGGCCCGGTGGACACCGGTTACGCCACCGGCGAGGCCCATGCCGCCGTCGCTGCCCGCTTTCCCGGCGGACGCTGGGGCCTCCCCGACGACCCGGCCCGCCTCATCGCGTGGCTGGCCACCGACGAGGCCGGCTGGATCACCGGGGAGGTCATCAACTCGGAAGGCGGATTCCGGCGCTGACGCCGGCGGTCAGAGCCGGGCCAGCTCGTCCACCAGGTCGTCCAGGCCCAGCGAACCCTGCGACAGCGCCGCCATGTGCCAGGCCTTCAGGTCGAACGCCTCGCCGTGCCGCTCGCGCGCCTTCTCCCGGCCCAGCAGCCAGGCCCGCTCACCGAGCTTGTAGCCGATCGCCTGACCCGGAATCGTCAGATACCGGGTCAGCTCGCTCTCCACGAAGTCCGCCGGCCGGCTGCTGTGCGAACCGAAGAACTCCTGCGCCAGCTCCGGCGTCCACCGCTCACCGGGGTGGAACGGCGAGTCGGCGGGAATCTCCAGCTCCAGGTGCATGCCGATGTCCACGATCACCCGCGCCGCCCGCATCATCTGCGCGTCCAGATAGCCGAGCCGCTCCTCGGGGTTCGTGAGGTAGCCCAGTTCGTCCATCAGCCGCTCCGCGTACAGCGCCCAGCCCTCGGCGTTGGCGCTGACCCCGCCGATCGTCGCCTGGTAGCGGGAGAGGTTCCCGGCCACGTGCGCCCACTGCGCGAGCTGGAGGTGATGCCCGGGCACGCCCTCGTGGTACCAGGTCGAGACCAGGTCGTAGACCGGGAAGCGGGTCTGGCCCATGGTGGGCAGCCAGGTGCGGCCGGGGCGGGAGAAGTCCTCCGACGGTGCCGTGTAGTAGGGGGCCGCCGCACCGCCGGGCGGGGCGATGCGCGACTCCACCTTCCGCACCCGTTCGGCGAGTTCGAAGTGTGTGCCGTCCAGGTCCTCGATGGCCTTGTCCATCAGGCCCTGCAGCCACTCCCGGACCTCCTCCACGCCCTCGATGTGCCGGCCGTGCTCGTCGAGGTACGCGAGCGCCACCCACGGGGTCTCGGCGCCGGGCAGGATCTTCTCCGCCTCCAGCTTCATCTCGCCGAGGATCCGGTGGAACTCCGCCCAGCCGTACGCGTACGCCTCGTCCAGGTCGAGGTCGGTGCCGTTGAAGTAGCGGGACCAGCGCGCGTACCGCTCGCGGCCCACCGTGTTCGGGGCGCCCTCGATCGCCGGCGCGTACACGTCCCGCAGCCAGTCCCGCAGCTCCACCAGGGCACCGGTCGCCGCGCGGGCCGCCTCGTCCAGCTCCGCGCGCAGCGCCTGGGGCCCGGCGGCGGCGAAGTCCTCGTACCAGCCGCGGCCCTTGCCGTCCGTGTCCGTCCACTCGGTGAGCTGCTCGATGTACGTCGCCGTCGGCCGCGGCGCCGCGAACAGGTTGCGGTCCAGGCCGAGTTGCAGCGACTCGCGGTAGCCCGCCAGCGCTCCCGGCACCGCGCGCAGCCGCTCGGCGATCGCCGCCCAGTCCTCGTCCGTCTGGGACGGCGTGACCGTGAAGATGTCCCGTACCGAGTGGCCCGGCGTGGCCATGTTGCCGACCGCGCGCAGGTGCTCGTCGGCCTCGTGCACGGCGAGCTCCGCGGTCAGCCGCTCCCGCAGCAGCCGCCCGCAGCGCCGTTCCGCGTCACTGTCCGCCCCCGGCTGCCGCTCGGCCTCGTCCAGCTTCGCCAGCGTGGTCCGCGCCAGCTCCGCGAGGGCCGCCTGGCCCGCGGGCGAGTAGTCGGGCAGCCGGCTCGAACTCTCCTTCACACCGAGGTAGGTACCGGTGACCGGGTCGAGGGCGATGAGGTCGTCCACGTACGCGTCTGCCACCTGGCGGGGCAGCGGGCTCTTGGTCTCAGACATGGGCCCATCCTCGTACGAGAAGGATCACGCCGTCACCCACGTATGGCGGGATTCAGCTCTGGGCGTGGCCGGGTGGCAGCAGTGGCCCGCACTCCCACTGCTGGAAGATCAACCGGGTCTCCACCCGGGCCACCTCGCGCCGCGCGGTGAACTCGTCGAGCACCAGCCGCTGCAGATCGGCCATGTCCGCGACGGCCACATGCACCAGGTAGTCGTCCGGGCCGGTCAGATGGAACACCGTCCGCGTCTCGGGCAGTGCCCGGATCCGCTCCACGAACGGTCCGACCAGCTCCCTGCGGTGCGGCCGTACCTGCACCGACAGCAGCGCCTGGAGCCCGCGCCCCAGCTTGGCCGGATCCAGTCGCAGTTGGTGGCCCAGGATCACGCCGGAGCGGCGCAGCCGGGTCACCCGGTCAAGGCAGGTCGACGGCGCCACGCCCACCTGCGTGGCCAGATCACGGTAGGTGGTCCGGGCGTCGTTCTGCAGCAGTCGCAGCAGATGGAGATCCACCGGATCCAGTACGACAGATTCGGCCATGGGCCGAACGTAGCACGGTGTTCGAATCCGGTGAACCGTTCACTGTTCACCCTTCCGCGCATGGACACAGCGAGCACCGGTGCCTACGACGGCGTACGCACCGCAACGAGAGCCCCGGCCACGGAAGCCGTGCACGCCGGCCGCGACGATCTCGCCCGCCAGGGCCTGCACGCCCCGCCGATCGACCTGTCGACCACCTACCCCTCGTACGACAGCCGCGGTGAGGCCGCCCGCATCGACGCCTTCGCCACCGACGGCGCCGACCCGGTCGGACCGCCCGTCTACGGCCGTCTGGGCAACCCGACCGTCGCCCGCTTCGAGACCGCCCTGGCCCGCCTGGAGGGCACCGAGTCCGCGGTCGCCTTCGCCAGCGGGATGGCGGCGCTCAGCGCGGTCCTGCTGGCTCGTTCGGCGATGGGCCTCCGCCATGTGGTGGCGGTACGGCCCCTGTACGGCTGCAGCGACCATCTGCTGACCGCGGGACTGCTCGGCACCGAGGTCACCTGGACCGATCCGGCCGGCATCGCCGACGCGCTGCGCCCGGACACCGGCCTGGTGATGGTGGAGTCCCCGGCCAACCCGACCCTCGCCGAGGTCGACCTGCGGGCCGTCGCGCACGCCTGCGGTTCGGTCCCGCTGCTCGCCGACAACACCTTCGCCACGCCCGTGCTGCAACGCCCGGCCGAGCACGGCGCCCGCCTGGTGCTGCACAGCGCCACCAAGTACCTCGGCGGTCACGGCGATGTGCTGGCCGGAGTGGTCGCCTGCGACGAGGAGTTCGCCGGGCGGCTACGGCAGATACGGTTCGCCACGGGTGGCGTCCTGCATCCGCTGGCCGGCTATCTGCTGCTGAGGGGACTGTCCACGCTCCCGGTCCGGGTGCGGGCCGCGTCCGCCAACGCCGCCGAACTGGCCGGTCGGCTCGCGGCCGACCCGCGCGTGGCTCGCGTCCACTATCCGCGCATCGGCGGTGCCATGATCGCCTTCGAGGTCGACGGTGATCCGCACGAGGTCATCTCCCGGGTCCGGCTCGTCACCCCGGCGGTGAGCCTCGGCAGCGTCGACACGCTCATCCAGCACCCCGCTTCCATCAGCCACCGCATCGTCGACGCCGACGACCGGCGAGGTGCGGGGGTGAGCGACCGGCTGCTGCGCTTGTCGGTGGGGCTGGAGGACGTGGACGATCTCTGGTCCGACCTCGACCAGGCATTGGGCGAGCCCGTCCGAACCCCGCTGCCGCTGCGGGAGGCGGTGCGCTGAGTGGCGGCGGCCGGTGGGGGCGCGGTTGAGTTGGGGTGAGCGGGGGTGCGTGGGGTGAGTGGGGCACCGCCGGACACCGCCGTTGCGGCTGGGCGCCGCTGCGGCAGCTTCATGACGCGGCCGGCTTCAGAGGGCGCCCCGGATCCGGCCGCAGATCCCGGCCTCGGCCGTCGGCTCAGGCCGTGGATGCAGATCCTGCCCCGGGGCAGCGGATCCCGGGTCCGGCCGTGAGTTTGGCCATGGTCGGCTTCGGACCTGAGTCCGGCCTCGGCCGTCGGCTCAGGCCGTGGATGCAGATCCTGCCGGGGGCAGCGGATCCCGGGTCCGGCCGTGAGTTTGGCCATG